>DFGF01000142.1:0-4960 GCA_002371715.1 Prevotella sp. UBA3757 | reverse complement strand
CGGCCAAGTGGGCCTTCGGTGTTGTACCAGCCTTCTTAAAGATACCCATCATAGCCTTGGTGGTATTCTTTTCCTTCTTCTCACCGAAGGCCAACTGAAGGGCGGTGTAACCGTCCTTCTCGACGGTCTTCACCTGTGTCACAACACAAGGACCAGCTTCGATAACAGTGCACGGTACGTTCTTACCGTCGGCACTGAAAACGGATGTCATTCCGATTTTTCTTCCAATTAATCCTGGCATTTCAGTTTAAAATTTAATAATAATGTTATATAAATAATGTTTTTTCTCTTGTCGCATCCGCGCCCCTACCCTGCTTCATGCTTTATAGCACACGCAGAAAGAAACGATCTTGTCCTCCTCTTTCCGAAGAGTAAGTCGCTCTTTTCCAGTGCTTTGATAGCCGTGCGGCCAGCGCAATGGGCACTTTTGCGGGTGCAAAGGTACATATTTTAATTGAAACAGCCAACACCAGCAAGCATGTTTATAACATTATTTAATATTTTTTAGCTAAGCATAGAATATTTGCTTACCACTTATCCATCATCTCACATCATCCATCTTCAGCCATCCTACTTCTTTCTTTACATTTCGTTCTTTGACTTTTTGCCCCGCTCGAGTCACCACTCCATTTGACTCGAGTCATTCGGTCATTTGGCTCGAGTCAATTCACCATTTGACTCGAGTGCCGAAATTCAGCACTTTATGGCCTGCCGCTTTCCCATGCAAAAGATTCTTTACATTCGCCGTTCAACCTCCAATGTTCAACGTTCAACGTCCTAAATAAGTTTAGCGAAAATTTGGAGGATATGAAAAATTATCGTAACTTTGCCAGCAAAACAGCAATGCTATGATGACAGAAAGACGTTACACGATAGGTATACAGACGTTCGGACGGATTCCGTGACGAATACTATTAAAGAACCAATCATACAAAAACAAATCAAAAAAAAGAAAGCAACATGATGAAAAAGAGTTATCCTAAAATCGGCATCCGCCCCACCATCGACGGCCGTCAGGGCGGCATCCGCGAAGGGCTGGAAGAGAAGACGATGAACCTGGCCAAGGCCGTGAAGCAGCTCATCGAGGAGAACCTGAGGAACGGCGACGGCTCACCGGTGGAGTGCGTCATCTCCAACACCACCATCGGACGCGTAGGCGAGGCCGCCCAGTGTGCCGAACAGTTTGAGCGCGAGGGCGTCGGCTCGACCATCACCGTCACGTCGTGCTGGTGCTACGGTTCGGAGACAATGGATATGAACCCCACATATCCGAAGGCCGTCTGGGGCTTCAACGGCACGGAGCGTCCGGGAGCCGTCTACCTGGCTGCCGTGCTGGCCGCCCACGCCCAAAAGGGGCTGCCCGCCTATGGCATCTACGGCCACGACGTGCAGGACTTGCCGGACAATACCATCCCCGAGGATGTCGCTGAGAAGATACTGCGTTTTGCACGTGCCGCCCAGGCCGTGGCCACGATGCGCGGCAAGAGCTACCTGAGCATCGGCAACACCTGTATGGGCATTGCCGGCTCAATCGTCAATGCCGACTTCCTGCAGCAGTACTTAGGCATGCGTACGGAGTACGTCTCGCTGGTCGAGATTCTGCGCCGCGTGGACTACGGCATCTACGACAAACAGGAGTTTGAGCGCGCCATGCAGTGGGTCGAGACATACTGCAAGCCCCAGGAGGGTCACGACTACAACGAGGACCGTCCGCTGTTCCCCGGCACACCCATGACCACCTTCAACGGCAAGGGCAAGGGCAAGAACCGTCAGGAGAAGGACGAGGACTGGGCGTTCACGGTGAAGAATATGATGATTATCCGCGACCTGATGCAGGGAAGCGAGAAACTGCTCGAGATGGGCTACAAGGAGGAGGCCATCGGCCATAACGCCATTGCTGCCGGCGTGCAGGGCCAGCGCCAGTGGACAGACTACAAGCCCAACTTCGACTTCCCCGAGTCAATGATGTGTACGTCATTCGACTGGAATGGTCCGCGCGAGGCTTACACCCTGGCTACGGAGAACGACTTCCTGAACGGCATGTCGATGCTCTTCGGCCACCTGCTGACCAACCGTGGCGTCATGTTCTCCGACATCCGAACCTACTGGAGCCCGGAGGCCGTCGAGCGTGTCACGGGTCACGTGCCTGGCGGTTTAGCCGCTGGTGGCTTTATACATCTCATTAATAGCGGTGCCACGACGCTCGACGCCACCGGAGCCATCAGCGACGAGAACGGCCAGCCCACGATGAAGCCCCACTGGGAACTGACAGAGAAGGACATAGAGGCCTGTCTGAAGGCTACCTCGTGGATGCCTGCCGACCGCGACTACTTCCGTGGCGGCGGCTACTCGAGCCACTTCCTGACGCGCGGCGGCATGCCCATGACCATGCTGCGCCTGAACCTGGTGGCAGGACTGGGTCCGGCATTGCAGATAGCCGAGGGATGGACCGTCGAACTGCCGAAGGACGTGAACGACACGCTCGACAAGCGTACCGACCCCACATGGCCCACCACATGGTTTGCACCGCGGCTGGACGCCACAAAGGATGCCTTCAAGGACGTCTACTCAGTCATGAACAACTGGGGTGCCAACCACGGAGCCATCTGCTACGGACACGTCGGTGCCGACCTCATCACGCTGGCCGCCATGCTGCGCATACCCGTCTGCATGCACAACATCCAGGACAAGGACATCTTCCGTCCGGCCTGCTGGAACGCCTTCGGCATGGACAAAGAAGGCGCCGACTATCGTGCCTGCGCCAACTTCGGACCAATCTATAAGTGAAACTGAGAACTGAGAGTTGAGAACTAAGAGGTATGATTTGTTTCGCGTCGCAGAAGTAATCATACCTCTTAGTTCTCAACTCTCAGTTCTCAGTTAGAGGTGACTGTAAAGTCTACCGACTGAAGGTCTTCATCACGCGATGACTTGCCGTAAAGTATCTGGTAACGACCGGGCTTTACGGCAAGTTCGTCTGTCATCTCGTCGTAATACTCGAAGGCCTCGCTGCTGAGCGTTATCACGGCACGCTTGGTCTCGCCAGGCTTCAGCGACAACTTTTCGAAACCTTTCAGCGACTTGATGGGTGCACCGGCATCGTCCAGCCGCTTCACGTAGACCTGGACGGTCTCGGTACCTTCGCGCTGGCCGGTATTCGTCACGGGTACGACCAGGACGCTGAAGGGCTTACCGGTCTGACTGGCCTTGGCCGACTTCTTCGTCAGTTTACCCTGCCCAACGCTGAACGTAGTGTAGCTCAGACCGTAGCCGAAGGCATACTGCGGAACGCCCGTAAAGTAGCGGTAGGTGCGGTTCTTCATCGAATAGTCAAGGAAGTCGGGCAGGTCGCTGGTCGAGCGATAGAACGTGACGGGCAACTTGCCGCCGGGGTTATAGTCGCCAAAGAGCACCTCGGCCAGTGCCTTGGCACCGCCCTGTCCGGGATACCACGCCTGCAGCAGGGCGTCGTACTGTCCCTCGACACTGCCAAAAGCGATGGCCGAACCGGAACAGTTGACGAAGATGACGGGACGACCCGTCTGGTGCATGGCCGTCACCAACCGCTGCTGAACCTTGGGCAGCTCAATGTCCTGTTTGTCACCACCCTCGCCCTCCATGCGGGCCGAGATGCCGCCGATGACGATGATGGCGTCGGCCTGCCTGACCTCGTCGGCCAGGTCGGCAAAGTCGACGAGCTGGCGCTCACAGATGTCGCCGCGCAGCATGGCGAAATTGCCGTTGCCCCTGCGGTACTCGATGACGACATCATACGTCTGACCCTCCACCACGGGGAACGACTTATACTCGACACCACGGCGTCCGAAACCGAAGCCGCGACGGCCACCGCCACCCTTGTTCTCCTCGACCACCATGCCGTTGACCTTCAGCACGTAGCCGTTATCCGTCGCCAGCGTGTACTTCATGTCGCCTGTGAAGGTTGACCTGTACTGACCGCTGATGCGGACGGAGAGGTTATCGTTGTCGACACCCTCGGCGAACCCCCAGGCCCCAAAGGTCGAGAAGTTCAACTCCTTGTAATACGCCGTCTTGACGGACTCACCGTCTAACAACTTATTATTATAGAAGTCCACCTTGACGCCCTGTCCCTCGTTGAAGTCCTGCAGGTGGTGGATGGTGTTATACTCGTCGTTCAGTTCGCAGGCCTTGCGGTAGATGATGCTGGCACCGGGCACGGCGGCCCTGATGCCCTCCAGCAGTGAGTGCTGGTGCGCCTTGGTGGGCGTACCGCCATAGTTACCGTTCAGCAGTTCGACATCGTCGGCATTAGGACCCACGACGGCAATGGTCTTGATGTTTTTCGACAGTGGCAGTACAGGTGTTGCCAAGCCCCCCCCTTGGGAGGCATTGGGGAGGTTCCTGTTCTCCAACAGCACCATCGATTCGCGGGCAGCCTGCGTGGCCAGCGCATCGTGCGCCTCGCTGCTGATGGCGGAAGCAGGAATCTTCGACCACTCCAGACGGTCGTCAGGGTCGAACATGCCCAGTTCGAAGCGTCCCATCAGCGTCTTGCGCAGGTGCTGGTCAAGGTCGCTCTCCTTGATGAGTCCTCGCCTGAGGCCGTCGGTCAGGTTCATCATCACCTTGCCACACTCCAGGTCGGTGCCATGCAGCACGGCATCCACGGTGGCACTCAGCGGGTCCTTGTGCGTCTCGTGCTGTCCCTTGTTAAAGAAGTTGTTGATGGCGTCGCAGTCCGTCACCACCAGTCCGTCGTAGCCCCACTTGTTGCGCAGGATGTCGATGAGCAGGCGGTCGCTCGTACAGCACGGACGACCCTCGAAGCGCTGGTAGGCACACATCACCTCACGCACGTCGCCCTTCTTGACCAGCGCCTTGAATGCCGGCAGGTAGGTCTCCCAGAGGTCGCGGTTGGTCGGTTCCACGTTCATCGAGTGGCGCAAGGGTTCTGGGCCGCTGTGCACGGCATAGTGCTTGG
>DFGF01000018.1:8753-19328 GCA_002371715.1 Prevotella sp. UBA3757 | reverse complement strand
CCCGTCATGAAGCAATACATTTTCCGAGCCGAACCGGAATGGCTCGAAGCGTTGCACCGACATGGCATCACACACCTCAATCTGGCCAACAACCACGCCATCGACCAAGGCCGCGAGGGTCTTTTAGATACAAAGGAAAACATCCGTAAAGCCGGCATCACACCCATAGGGGCCGGCAAAAACATGCAGGAGGCCGTCCTGCCTGTCCTGCTCAGCGAGCATCCCCGCCGCACGTGGCTCATAGCCTCGCTACAACTGGCTTTGGAAAACTATCCACACCTGCCGGACCGTCCCAGCGTCAGCCAGCAGAGTATCGATGCGCTCTGCCACGAGATTGCCCGGCTGCGCCATGATGACCCGCAGTGCTACATCATTGTCAGTCTGCACTGGGGATGGGAGAACCATGTCGAGGTGGTGCCCCGCCAGCGTTACGAGGCCCGACGCCTCATAGATGCCGGTGCCGACGCCCTGGTGTGCCACCATACGCACACGAGACAGCCCATGGAGACCTATCGCGGCAAACCGGTCTACTACGGTCTGGGCAACTTCATCTTCGACCCGCAGCGCGACATCAATCGCCACGCCGCCATCGTGCGCCTGACCATCACAGTTCAAGAGGCTAAAGCAGAAGAAATTCCGATATTTATTAAAGGGTGCACACCGACGCTGAAAATATATTAGGCACGGATTGCACGGATTACACGGCTCTTTTTCAGATACAATTTACTAAAGCCGCGAAATCCGTGCAATCCGTGCCTAAAAAGAACTTAACGCTTCTCGACAAGGATGCGAGCATCGACAGCAACGACATTATTGGCATCGGCCAACAGCGGATTGATGTCAATCTCCTTGATTTCCGTTGCAAAGCGCAACAGGGTTGACAGCCGGACTATGATTTCGGCATACTTCTGCTCGTTCAGTCCCTGCTGTCCGCGCGTACCTTTTATAATCTTATAGCCGCGCAGCGAGTGGATCATCGAGTAAGCCTCAGCATAGTTCAGCGGAGCCAGACCCGACGACACATCCTTCAGCACCTCCACGAAGATGCCGCCCAATCCGCAGAGCACCACATGGCCGAAGCGCTCCTCGTACTTGGCACCGATAAACAGTTCGGTGCCTTTCAGCATCTTCTGCACCATGACACCTGTAGCACCCTCTATCTGCATCATCCGCTCATACTCCAGGACCAGGTGTTCAGGCGTTCGGATGTTCAGGGCCACACCGCCCACGTCGCTCTTATGCACAGGGCCAACGACCTTGGCCACGACAGGATAGCCGATGCGCTGGGCAAAGGCGATGAGTTCATCCTTCTGGTCACTCACCATTTCGGACACCATCGGAATACCTGCACACTCCAGCAACTGGCGAACGGTCTGCGGACTGACATAGCCATCCGTAGTGATGCCGTGGATGATGCTGTTCAGTCGGGGAATATCGATACCGTAGAGTTCCACGCCTAATGGTGCGGGCTGCGGGGTCTGCATGATGTGCGACAGTGCCGTGGCCAGCGTCACCTCGTCCGAGAAGTTGACATGCCCCTTCTGCAGGAACTCCGCCACCTCCGGACCGGCCGTGTGCAGACTGGGCAGGATGGGGAAAATAGGCTTGCGACACTCCTGTATCTTCTGGTGCAGCACGTCGTAGGCTTCGTAGAGGGTGGTCAGTCCGGGCGTGCCATAGATGACGGCAATGGCATCGATATTGTCAAAGCGCTGCTCACAATAGTCGATGACTATCCCCAACTGCTCGGGCGTGCCCGTGGCCAGGATGTCAATGGGGTTGCTCACGCTGCTGCCCGGAAAGAGCTTGCCCTTCAGCTCGTCGGCCACCTCGCCCTCCAGCTTGGGCACCTCCAGCCCACCCTTCGAAAGGGCATCAGTCAACATGACGCCAGGTCCCCCGGCATGCGTGACGATGGCAAAGCGCTTACCTGTCAGCGGGGGCAGCGTCATGATACAGCCCACGGTGGTCAACTCCTCACGACTGTGACAGCGCACGATGCCGGCCTTGCGGAACAGGGCCTCAACGGCTGAGTCACTGGAGGCGATGGCTCCGGTATGGCTACTGGCGGCCCGTGAGCCGCTCTCACTGCTGCCGGCCTTGATGGCAGCTATACGGCATCCCTTGCGAATGAGGCTCGAGGCATGATACAGCAGTTTGTCGGGATTGGCAATGTTTTCGACATAGAGAAGTTTTACGCGCGAGTCTGTATCGGCATTGAAGGTCTCGTCCATGTATTGCAACACGTCCTCGATGCCTATCTGCTTGCCATTGCCGATGGACCAGACGCTATTGAACTGCAGGCCCTTGCTGACAGCACTCTCAAGGATGAACACTGCCGTAGCACCTGACCCGCTGATGAAGTCGACACCCTTGGCATCCAGTTTCGGAATCGGCTGGGTAAACACCGAATGGTGGTTGCGATTCAACAATCCGATACAGTTCGGGCCTATCAGTGCAGCGTCGTACGTCTGACAGATGTCCAGGATGCGCTGTTCGAGTTGCGCTCCAGCCTTGGTCTCCTCACTGAAACCGGCTGAGATAATAATGAAGGCACGCGTCTGTTTCTCCTTGGCCATCAGCTCCACGTAGTCAGGACAATATTTCGCTGCCACCACGAGGATGGCCAACTCGGTGGGGGGCAATTCGCGGGCATCGTGAAACACCTTGATGCCCTGCACCTCGTCCTCCTTGGGATTGACGATGCGTAGCGTGCCTTGATAGCCACCGTTAATAAGGTTGCGCACCACGGCACCACCAGGTTTATGAACGTTGTTTGAACCGCCAATGACGGCAATACTTTTAGGATTCAGTAGTTCTCGGTTTATCATACAACTATTTAATGTTATAGGTTATAATGCTACAGGAAACCTTGATGTTTCAAGGCCTCCAGTAGTCCTTCGGACATGGCCTCATTGTCGGCCTTGGTATAGCGGATGTCGGTAAATATCTGGGCCAGGGTGGCCTTGTGGTTCAACTCCACGAAGTGCTGATTTTCGGGCAACTGCTCCTTCGGGCCATAATAGGCATCGATATCAGCTGCAGTCGGCTCATGGTAGGTCTCGACATGAACGAAACTCTCCAAGGGCAGACGGTCCGTCAGGGGAGGCTCCTCGGCAGGCCAGCCGACGGTCAGCGTAGCCACAGGCATGACGAGGCGCGGCAACTGCAGGATGTCAATAATCTGCTGAGGCTGGTATACGGTGGTGCCTAAATAGCAATAGCCCAGCCCTTCCTCATCCATCAGGCAACACAGGGTCTGCGTGAATAGCAGGGCGTCGATGGCCGCATTCTGAAACGACAAGAAATTGCCGTAGCCGGGCTGGGCCTGACGCTCCTCACACCAGCGCGTGGTGCGATGGAAATCGGCACAGACGGTCAGTACGACGGGCGCCTGAGTGACCATAGGCTGATTGAAGTGGCATGGTGCCAGGCGCTGCTTCATCTCTTCAGAACGCGTCACCACCACACTATACAGTTGGAGGTTTCCCATGGTTTGTGTACGACTGGCCTCGGTCATGAGGCGGTTCAACAGCGCGTCGCTGACGGGCTGTTCACTATATTTCCGGATGGTCCGGCGGGTATCTAAATTCTTCATAATCAATTATTCAACATTCAATGTTCAATGTTCAACGTTCTCTCTTGGTTCGGCAATTTCCTTTCCCCGACAGAAGCGATGGACTATCTGCCGGTCATCACCCAGATAGATGAAACGCTCCAGACGGTGCAACAGTGAGTATTCTGACGGATGCAGCACGTTATCGTCGATGACCAGCGCATCGAACTCATAGCCAGGCTCGAAACTGCCCACCTTGCCAAAGAAGCTGCCTGCCGACTTAGTGGCAATCCAAAAGATTTCGGGCAGCGTGAGGAAAGCCTTGTCGTGGTTCTGCTGATACTGCATCTTGCTGACCTGTATGGCATAGACCATCATGCGGAACATATTCAGGTCGTGACCGCCACTGATGTCGCTGCCTAACCCCACACGCACGCCCTCATCAAGGAAGGTACGGATAGGAGCCATGCCCGACGCGACATTGAAGTTCGACGTGGGACAATGGGCAACCATCACGTCGTTGCGCTTCATCAGTTCCAGTTCACGGCCTCGCGACCATACGCAGTGTGCCATGATGGTAGGTGTCTGTCCGAAGAGCCCATAGCGGTTGTAGGCGTCGCCATAGCACTCGGTTTCTGGCTCCAATTCGGCCACCCAGGCTATCTCTGACGTATTCTCTGACAGGTGCGACTGGACGGGCAACTGGTATTTCCGAGCCAGCTGACCACAGGCTTGCAACAGCTCCGGCGTACACGACGGGACGAAACGCGGCGTGATGATGGGACGCACCAGAGGAGGACATTGAACGTTGAGCGTTGAAGGTTGAGCGTTAAATTCGGCTATCAGCTGCTCGTTGCCGGCCACGGCTGCCTCAACGTCCTCGCAAAGCGCATCAGGACAGTTGCGATTCATGGCCACCTTGCCCACCAGCGCTCCCATACCAGCTTCCTGGTACAACCGCATCAGCAGGCGGGTGCTCGCCGTATGGACGGTGGCAAAGACAGTGCTCCGCATGGTACCAAACAGCCATTGCGTATGAATGAAGCGGCGATACATGCGCTCAGCATAGGCCACGTCGGCAAACTTGGCTTCTTCAGGGAATGTGTAGTGCAGCAACCACGGCAGCAGTTCCAAATCCATGACCATGCCCTGATTATGTACCTGCGGGGCATGCACGTGCATGTCATTCATAGCGGGTATGAGCAGTTTGTCGCCGAAGTCAACGACCTCTGCACCCTGACAGTGCAAAGCTGACAGGTCGGCCGAAACGCCTGTCACGCAGCCATCTTCCACCGCGACAAAGCCATTCTCAAACACCTCGAAACGGTCTTTCTCCTTCGTAAAAAGGATATGGGCCTTATATACTTTTTTCATCTTGTCTGACGTTCTGATACATTGGTGGTGCAAAGTTAGTGATTTTCCTGCACTCTCGCAAAAAAAGGGGCAAGAAAAGCAGAAAACGAACGTACAACCGACAAAACGGCACACGGTGCTGACGTTTTGTCGGCACTTTCATCCTTGGCATACTATTTGTGCGCTTGTCAGCAGAAACAACAAACAAATTATCAGGAGGACAAACGTATGACATTAGACAAGTTTACCATCAAAGCGCAGGAGGCAGTCCAGGAGGCTGTCAACACTGCACAACGCAACGGCCAGCAGACCATTGAACCCGTTCACCTGCTGGCAGGCATCATGAATAAGGCTAAGGATGTCACCACATTCCTGTTCCAGAAACTTGGCGTCAACGCCCAGCAGATTGACATGCTCGTACAGTCGGAACTGCAACACCAGCCCCGCGTTCAGGGCGGCGATCCCTACTTGTCGAGCGATGCCAACAAGGTGCTGCTCAAGTCTCAGGACTATGCCCACCAGTTGGGCGACGAGTTTGTGTCGTGTGAACCCATACTGTGGGCACTACTGACCGACGGTGCCACTGCTGGCCGCATCATGAAAGATGCGGGCATCACCGAGCGCGACCTACGGACAGCTATTCAGGAACTCCGCCAAGGTCAGAAGGTGCAGTCGCAGAGTAGCGACGAGAACTACCAGTCACTCGAGAAGTATGCCAAGAACCTGGTCGACCTGGCCCGTCAGGGAAAACTCGACCCCGTCATCGGGCGCGACGACGAGATTCGCCGACTGCTGCAGATTCTGAGCCGCCGCACAAAGAATAACCCGATACTGATAGGTGAGCCGGGCACGGGTAAGACGGCCATCGTCGAGGGGCTGGCCGGACGTATCGTCCGCGGCGACGTGCCCGAGAATCTGAAGGACAAGCAGCTCTACTCGCTAGATATGGGTGCGCTGGTGGCCGGTGCCAAATACAAGGGTGAGTTTGAGGAACGCCTCAAGAGCGTCATCAACGAGGTGACGAAGGCCGAGGGCCGCATCATTCTCTTCATCGACGAGATTCACACGCTGGTGGGTGCCGGCGGTGGCGAGGGAGCCATGGACGCTGCCAACATCCTGAAACCTGCCCTGGCCCGTGGTGAACTGCGCGCCATCGGTGCCACCACGCTCAACGAGTATCAGAAATACTTCGAGAAGGACAAAGCCCTGGAGCGCCGTTTCCAGACCGTTATGGTCGACGAGCCCGATGAGCTAAGTGCCATCTCCATCCTGCGCGGACTGAAGGAGCGCTACGAAAACCACCACAAGGTGCGTATCCAAGACGATGCCTGTATCGCTGCCGTCCAGTTGTCAGAGCGTTACATTTCGGAGCGCTTCCTGCCCGACAAGGCCATCGACCTGATGGACGAGGCTGCTGCCAAGTTGCGCATGGAGCGCGACTCCGTGCCCGAGGAACTCGACGAGATTACGCGCCGGCTGGCCCAGCTCGAAATTGAGCGCGAGAGCATCAAGCGCGAACAGCCGAGCCAATCCAGCCTATCGGCACTATCTAGTACAACTAGTCCCACTAGTCTAACTAGTTCAACTAGTCCCACTAGTTCAACCAGCCCCTCCACCAAACTGGCCGAACTCGACCGCGACATTGCCGAGCTGCGCGAACAAGAGCAGCAGTTCCGCGCCAAATGGGAAGGCGAGCGCCAGCTAATCAACAAGATTCAGCAGGACAAGCAGCAGATGGAGAATCTGCGACTGGAAGCCGAGCGCGCCGAGCGCGAGGGCGACTACGGACGGGTGGCTGAGATACGCTATTCGAAACTGAAGGCGCTCGAAGACGACATCGTTGCCATCCAGCAGCAGCTGGACAACGCCGGAGCATCCGGAACCTCTGCCACCCGTCTGGTACGCGAGGAGGTCACTGCCGACGACATTGCCGAGGTGGTCAGCCGCTGGACAGGCATACCCGTCACCCGTATGTTGCAGTCGGAACGCGAAAAACTGCTGCACCTGGAGGAGGAACTGCACCGCCGTGTCATCGGACAGGACGAAGCCATCACCGCCGTCTCCGACGCCGTACGCCGCTCGCGTGCCGGACTGCAGGACCCGAAGCGCCCCATCGCCTCGTTCATCTTCCTCGGCACCACGGGTGTCGGTAAGACGGAACTGGCCAAGACGCTGGCCGAATACCTCTTCAACGACGAGACGATGATGACCCGTATCGACATGTCGGAGTATCAGGAGAAGCATACCGTCAGCCGACTGGTCGGTGCCCCTCCGGGCTACGTAGGCTACGACGAGGGCGGACAGCTGACGGAGGCCGTACGCCGCAAGCCCTATCAGGTCATACTGTTCGACGAGATTGAGAAGGCTCACCCCGACGTGTTCAACATCCTCTTGCAGGTACTGGACGACGGCCGGCTGACCGACAACAAGGGCCGTACCGCCAACTTCAAGAACACCATCATCATCATGACGTCGAACGCCACGCGCGAGCAGCTGCGGGTAACCATGCGCCCGGAATTTCTGAACCGTATCGATGAGATCATCACTTTCCAGCCACTCACCCGCGAACAGATTGCTGACGTGGTACGCCTGCAGATGCGCAAGGTGACGGAGATGCTGGAGCCGCAGGGCATCACGCTCCAGGCCACCGATGCCGCCATCAACTATCTGGCCCAGGAGGGCTACGACCCGGACTTCGGTGCCCGTCCCGTCAAGCGTGCCATCCAGCAGCTGGTGCTCAACGACCTGTCACGCAAGATCCTGGCCGACGAGGTCAATCGCGACAGGCCCATCATCATCGACGAGTTCGGTGACGGTCTGGTGTTCCGCAACTAAGAAAAGGATAAAAACCATAAGAGGAGGGTGTGCCTATTTTGACACACCCTCCTTATTTACATGGTTGCCGCAGCAGACGGCCTACTCGGCTATGGCACCGGGGTCGCCCTCTTCGCCAACCGTCTCAGTGTCCTCTTCGAAGACGTTACCGCCCGAGATGCAAAGCATGCCGGACAGGCAATGGCAGCCATCACTGTGGCGGGACAGAATAAAGAGAGGGCTGACATACTCATGGGGATGAAGGTCACACTTCACTTCAGAGTCTTTCTGACAGTACCGTCAGAAAGGCGGACAAAACGGATGGGGCCGAAATCGTAGAGGACACGACCCGCCACCTGGGGCTTGCGGTGGGCAGAGACCGCCGTATGGCTGGGCTGCATAAACTCGAAGGAGGCCAGGCTGTCCGTGACAGCCATGCGGGTGAGGGGCTTCGACATCAGCTTCGTGCCATCCAAGTTAGCATGGATCAGCGTGGAGGCTGGCAGCGAGTTGTTGGTCAGCGAATCTTTGCCAAAGTAGGGGTATGCCCAGGTTGAGGCCCTGCCCGAACTTGACTGATTGCTGGCAGCAAAGATGGTGTAGCGGCTGATGGCGGGATAGACCGAGCCGCCCTCAACGTACGTGGGATGGTTGACAGGTTCGAAGACACTCGTCCATAGCGAGGGTACGAAATCAATGTGGAAGACCACGAGGCCGCTACCGGGCAGATGGGCATCCCACCCCGTCTGCTGGCGATTCTCCACAATGTAATACTCGTCGGCATAGCCGTCGTTACGGATGAGGTAGGCCTGCGGCTGGTCGGAAAGTGACGGCATCTGGCTGACCGTGGTGGCTGACGTGAGTTCGACGGGCGTGAGCCAGCCCATCAGCCAGCGCTCGTGGGCAGAATAGGCGGCCGGGCAGTAGCCGTTGCCGTTATAGTTGCCATAGTCCATGAGGTCCCAGCGGCCCACATACTGCGTATTGCCGTAGTAGAAGTCGGGGAATCCGAAGCAGTGGGTGTACTCGTGGCAGATGGTGCCAAAGGTGGTGGATGAACTGCTGCCAGCACGTTCGGGCACGGCGCAATAGCAGTCAACCAGATACTGGCGGTTGCCATAGCTGACGCTGCGCGGCTCGCAATACTGCTTGGTGGCTGGATTGACGTGGCTGCTGAGCCACCACTGGTGGGGCCAGATGCTGTTGTTGCCGCCGCCATCGTTCATGCCCTTGCCGGCATAGACGATGAGCAGCTGGTTGACCCGTCCGTCGCCGTTCCAGTCGTACAGGCTCCAGTCGATGTTGCGCGTCAGCAAATCGTCGACGATGTCATTGACCAGGAACTGCGAGTTCTCGTCGTCAATATTGGTGCTGCGATACTTGCGGCAGGAGTCCGGCAGGCTGACATAGTAGATGTCGAACGCGAGGTTGAACAGGCCGTAGCTCTGGTCGAGGAAGTAGTCGTGGACAGAGCCGACGAAGGAACCCTCGCTGTAGCCCTCGGCATTGAACACCTTGCCCCACTGCTGCAAAGCGGCATCAGGAGCATCAGCAAGCGGGCGGTCGCGGAAGGCAGCCAGCACCACCAGCTGGCGGCGGTCGCCCACGTAGAAGTCACCACCAGATTGCCGGTCGTCCATAAAGGCGCTACGCGTCAGCACAACATTAGCCCTGAGCGTACCCCGCCGGCAGTTGCGCGAAGGCACGTCTTGTGCCGCCGCCGTCAGCGTGACGAGCAGCAGCACAAGCATACCCATGATCTTACATCTTACATCAGCCATCATACATCAGCCATCTTACATCAGCCATCTTACATCTTACATCCAGCAGGACACCAGGGCTTGAGCTGCTTGAAGAAGTCGTTGCCCTTGTCGTCGACCAGGATGAAGGCAGGGAAGTCCTCGACGTCAATCTTCCAGACGGCCTCCATGCCCAGTTCGGGATACTCGACACACTCGATGCTCTTGATGCTCGACTGGCTGAGCACGGCAGCCACACCGCCGATGGAGCCCAGATAGAAACCGCCGTACTTCTGGCAGGCATCGGTGACGACCTGCGAACGGTTGCCCTTGGCAATCATTACCAGCGAGGCACCCTGCGACTGGAACTCGTCGACGTAGGGGTCCATACGGTTGGCCGTGGTGGGTCCCATCGAACCGCAGGGATAGCCCTCGGGCGTCTTGGCCGGTCCGGCATAGAGCACGGGGTACTTCTTGAAGTAATCAGGCAGTCCCTCGCCAGCATCCAGACGGGCCTTCAGCTTGGCATGGGCAATGTCGCGCGCCACGATGATGGTACCCTTCAGGTTAACGCGTGTCGAGACGGGATACTTCGACAACTCCTTGCGGACGGCATCGATACCCTCGTTCAGGTCGATGACGATGGTGTTCTGGCCCTCGCCGGCCTTGGCATACTCGGCAGGGATAAGCTCTGAGGGGTTCGAGTCCATCTTCTCGAGCCAGATACCGTCGCGATTAATCTTGGCCTTGATATTGCGGTCGGCCGAGCAGGAGACACCCATGCCGATGGGGCATGAGGCGCCGTGGCGCGGCAGTCGGATGACGCGGATGTCGTGGGCCAGGTACTTGCCGCCGAACTGGGCACCAAGTCCAATCTTGTGAGCCTCGGCCAGCAGTTTCTGCTCCAGGTCAACATCGCGGAAGGCACGTCCCGTCTCGTCACCCGTAGTAGGCAGCGAGTCGTAATACTTGATAGAGGCCAGCTTGACCGTCAGCAGGTTCTTTTCAGCCGACGTACCGCCGATGACGAAGGCGATATGATACGGCGGACAGGCGGCGGTGCCCAGCGACTTCATCTTCTCGACCAAGAAGGGGATGAGCGTGCCCTCGTTC
>DFGF01000018.1:2603-8652 GCA_002371715.1 Prevotella sp. UBA3757 | reverse complement strand
GAACCGCCACCCTTGGCCACCATCACGAAGCGATACTCAGCACCCTCGCAGGCCTCGATGTCAATCTGGGCGGGCAGGTTGCAGCGCGTGTTCACCTCGTCGTACATATTGAGCGGTGCGTTCTGCGAATAGCGCAGATTGTCCTGAGTAAAGGTGTTGTAGACGCCGAGCGAGAGTGCCTCCTCGTCCTCGAAACCAGTCCACACCTGCTGGCCCTTCTCGCCGTGGATGATAGCCGTACCGGTATCCTGACAGAAGGGCAGGATGCCACGGGCAGCCACCTCAGCATTGCGCAGGAACTGCAGGGCCACATATTTATCGTTCTCCGAAGCCTCCGGATCCTTCAGGATCTGGGCCACCTGCAGGTTATGCTCGCGGCGCAGCATGAACTCCACATCGTGGAAAGCCTGCTGGGCCAGCAAGGTCAGTGCCTCTGGGGACACCTTGACAATTTCTTTTCCCTCAAACTCTGACGTTGTCACGCCTTCTTTCGACAACAGGCGGTACTCCGTCGTGTCCTTGCCCATCTGAAACATCGGGGCATACTTGAATTCAACGTTTTTAGCCATAATAATAAAATAGATATTGTACTTGTATTTGCTTTTAGTTCAGCGTCTTTACCTTATTACTTTTTTACCTCGTTTACTATTCTCCAAACACTTCTTCTGTCTTGACGCGGCGGATGGGACCAATCTGGCCCAAGGCCTGCATGTCGAGTTCCTTCTCGTCGCCCAGGATGACGTAGCGATAGGCCTTGCCGGCTATCTGCTGCCGGGCAAAGCTGACCACATCCTTCAGCGTCAGGGCTGACAGCTGTTCGTAAATCTTGGCATTCAGGTCGTAGTCGATGCCCAGTTCCCGTGCGGCAATATAGCTGCGGATGATGCCCATCTTCGTCGTACGCAAACTGGCCAGCTGCTTGGTCAGCGCATCCTTCGACACCTGGAAGGCCTGTTCGCTGGCAGGCATCTGGTTGAGTATCTCGTTGAAGTGGCCCACGCAGTCCATCATCTTGTCGTTCTGGGTGATGATATGCGTCATGAACGACTCCTTGCGGCCCTTGACCGACGGACGCTTGTAGTAGGCATAGGCATTGTAGGCCAGTCCGCGCGTCTCGCGCATCTCCTGGAACACGACACCGTTCATGCCGCCACCGAAGTACTCGTTGAACAGGGCAAGGACGGCCGACTCCTCGGGATGCCAGTCGCGCCCCTCGTTATGGTACATGCGCATATAGATGTTCTTGGCCTGATAGGGGGCTATCCAGACCTCGTTGGTGGTAGCGGGCTGGTCAAGATAGGGATTGTTCTGGGGTACGGGCTTCAGGTCCTCGCCAAACAGCCTGGCGACGGCAGCCGACACTTCTGCCTCGTCGGCCGGACCATAATAGAGCATGGTGTGCTGATACTGGCCAAGCTCCTTCAGCAGGTCGACCAGCACCTGCGGGTCGGTAGTTTTCAGTTCCGAAGCCGTCATCTGGTCGCGGTAGGCATTGCGCTCACCCTGAACAGCATAACGGTAGAGGTATTCGAAGTAGGTGCGCTGGTCGTTCTTGGCATCGCTCCTGTCCTTCATGATGACAGCTACCAGTTCCTGATAGGCTGCGCTGTCGACCTTGGCATGCTGCAGCACGTCGCTCATCAGGGCCAGTGCAGGCTTCATGTTCTCGCTGAGGCCGGAGAGACGGACGGCGATGTTCTCGGCAGCGACGCTCACGCTGCAGTCGCATGCCAACTCGTAGAACTTCTGGCGCACGTCGGCGGCTGACAGCTTGTCGGTACCCAGAAAGCGGAAATAGTCGGCAGCCACGTCATAACGGCGGTCGGCACTCTGGCCGAAGTCGTAGCGGAACTCCAGCTCGAACAGGCCGTTCAGCTCGTTTTTCACATAGTACAGCGGCTGGCCGTAGCCCGTCCTGCCGATGGTCATATCCTTCTGGTAGTCGACAAAGCGCGGCTGAATAGGCTCCACCTTGGACTCCTGGACGGACTTGACAAAGTTGCTGACCTGGTCGCGGTTAGCCTCGATGGGGGTGATGGCGGGCTTGTCAATCTTCTTCTGGCTGGGGTCTATGCCCTGTTTCTTGAATACGGTCACGTAGCCCTCGGTGAAGAAACGGCGCGAGAAGTCTACCAGTTCCTGCTTGCTGATGTTAGCAAGACGATTGATGCGCCCGACGGCCTGCTGCCAGTCCACCTCGTTGATAAAGGCGTTGACGAACATGTCGGCCCTACCCTCGTTCTGCTCCATGAGCGTGTAGTTGTTGCGCTTCATGTTATTGATGATGCTGGGCAGCAGGTTTTCAGGAAAGTCGCCCTTCTTCAGTTTCTCTATCTCGGCCAGCATCAGGCTGCGCACCTCCTGGAGCGACTGACCCTCCTTGGGCGTACCCAGCAGGATGAAGCCGCCGTGGTCGTGCATCAGTTCGGGCGTGGCATAGGCGCGCTGCACCTTCATGGTCTGGTTGAGGTCCAGGTCGAAGAGGCCTGCCTTGCCATTGCTCAGCACCTGTTCCATCAGTGCCAGCGTGTCGGCCTGCGCACTGCTGGCCCGTTCGGCGCGCCAGGCCACCCAGACCTGCTCGGCCTCCTGGCCAATGACCGTGGAGTCCTTGGGCTGGGTGAGGGGCGTCAACGGCTCGAAGGTAGGCTGACTGACGTCCTCGCCGGGCTGCCAGCCTCCAAAATACTTGTCGATGATGGCTATCACCTTGTCAGGGTCGAAGTCGCCACTCATGCAGATGGCCACGTTGTTAGGCACGTACCATTTCTTAAAATAGTTCTTGATATTGGTGATGGAGGGATTCTTCAGGTGCTCCTGCGTGCCAATAGTGGTCTGGGTGCCATAGGGATGGTTGGGCCACAGCATCTTGCTAATGATGTAGTACAGCTTGCGCATGTCACTGGTCAGCCCGATGTTGTACTCCTCGTAGACGGCCTCCAGTTCCGTGTGGAAGCCGCGAATCACCATGTTCTGGAAACGGTCGGCCTGAATCCTGGCCCAGTTCTCGACCTCGTTGGCGGGAATGTCCTCGGTATAGCAGGTGACGTCGTTGCTGGTATAGGCGTTGGTACCCTCGGCACCGATGGCCGCCATCAGCTTGTCGTACTCGTTGGGAATAAAGTACTTGGCTGCCAACTGGCTGACCGAGTCAATCTCGTGGTAGGCCTGGCGGCGCTCCTCGGGGTTGGTCATCTTGCGGTAAGCCTCGTAGCGCTTCTCAATCTCGTCGAGCAGGGGTGCCTCGGCCTCGGGGTTGTTAGTACCGAACTGCCTGGTGCCCTTAAACATCAGGTGCTCCAGATAGTGGGCCAGGCCCGTCGTCTCGGCAGGGTCGTTCTTGGAACCCGTGCGCACGGCAATATACGTCTGGATGCGCGGTTTCTCAGGGTTGACACTCAAGTAGACCTTCAACCCGTTGTCCAACGTATAGATACGCGTTTTCATCGGGTCGTCCTTCACCTCCTCATACTCGAACTTACCGCCACAGGAAATGAAGAATGAAGAATGAAGAATGAAAAATGCTGCGCCGAGCAACTTCATGATTGTCCCCATTCTCTTTCCAACCTCTCCTAAGTCTCTCTCTCTCCGCTGTGCGGTAGCAAATTCTTCATGCTTCATGCTTCATTCTTCATATTAAGTAAAACATCAGTCTTCGTAGTCGGTCTCGTGGTCGAGTTTCGAGATAAAGTCGTCGAATACCTCCTGCTCGACATCGCCCATGTCAAACTCCTTCTGGGCATCCTTGCGAATCTCGGCAATCCAGGCGCGACGGGCCTTGACGTAGTCCTCGCGAATGCGCTGCATGGCCTGCTCGGTCAGCTCGTCGATGCCGTAGTAGTCCAGTATGAGCTTGTAGGTCCAGGCCCACTGGTAGACACGGTAGTTGTCGTTGATGTCGTAGAAGCGCTGCAGCACGTCCTGGATGCTCTCCACGGCACCGCTCTTGATGTCGCTGATGAGGCGCTGCTCCTCGCTGGCAGGCAACAGCAGGCCCGACAGGTCAATCCAGTCGCCCTCGCCGACGGTGCTCTCCGGCTTGCCCAGGAATCCGCCCTTGACGGCGCGCTTCAGCACGGCTCCCATATAGATGCGCAGGGCAATGTCGTAGTACTTGATGCCCTTCTTGAGCGACGAGGCATTGATGATGTACTCCTGGAAGTTGTAGCTCGACACGTTGTTGCCGCCAGCCTTGCGCAGTGCCTCGAGGATTTTCTTGCCCTGCACAATCTCGCCTACGGTAAAGGGGCTGAGCCAGTCGAAGTTGATGATGCTCTTGCGGCAGGACAGGGCGCGCTTGTCGCGCTTGGGCCACTTCTTGATGTCGCGGTACAGGCCGACGGTAGTGATGTTACGGCCGGGCACGATGTACATGGTCTCGCCGTAGGCCAGCAGGTAGGCAAAAGGCAGGCAACGCATGTCGGGATGGTTCATCAGTTTGCCGAAACAGACGGAGAAGGCTCCAATCTTGGCCGGCATCAGCACGTAGGCACCGGAAGCCGTCTTCGAGCCGCGCTCCAGCGTACCATAGTGCAGGGGACCCATCTTGTAGGCATGGTTCGAGAAGTTGGTGTTCGAACCGGCATTATAGAACGAGAACTCACCGCCAATGAGCAGCGAACTCTTGTGGTGGGAGGCCGAGAAGGGGCCGCAGAAGGCAGCACAGGCCTCGCCGTTGGCCATATAGGAGTTGGCAAAGAACACGCTGGCCTCGGCCGTGAAGCCGTTGGTTATCTGGCAGGCTTCGCCCACGTAGCAGTCCTGCATCTTGACGGAATTGGTAATTGAACAGCCGTTGGAGATGATGGAGTTTTCGCAGATGACGCCGGTGCCGATATACACCGAGGCGTCTTTCGACGACAGGATGGTACAGTCTGACAGCCGTGCGGCGCCGTTGATTTCGCAGTCGTCCTTCACCACGGTATTGGTAATCTCCTTCGAATTGATAATCTTCACGCCGTTGCCCAGCGTGCCGCGCTCGGGCTGCGAGAAACGTATCTCCTCGTTAATCAGCCGTATCAGGTTGTCCTTCAGCTGCTTGTCCCTGAAGTGCTTGACCATGAAGGCGGCCAACTGCGAGTTCAGGTCGTGGAAGAGCATGACGTTGCCGTCGCCCATCTCGTTAAGCACGCTGATCATGTGACCCTCGCCAAAGGTGGCCCCCTCGGTGGTCTCCATCGTCGAGACGTTCGAGATGTAGCAGTCGTCGCCGATGGTATAGTTGTTGATGAAGTTGCCTATCTTCTCTATCAGGCAGTTGTCGCCCACGGTGACGTTGCGCAGCGTGGCATCGTTGATGCCCGAATGCTTGAAGAAGCCCTTGGTCACCTCAATTTTCTCGTCAAACACGCCCAGGCGGATGTCGCCATAGAACAATACGCGGTGGAAACCGTAGGGGCGGAAGCTCTCGGCCACCAGTACATGGTCCCAGTTCTCGGCCCAACAGCTGTTGCTTTCGAGCACGTTAATTTCGTCTTGTGTCAGTTGTCTGTAATCTCTCATAACTATTTTGTGATTGGTTCAATTATCCATTATCTATTCTCCATTCTCAATTATCCGAAGGATACAGGAAGTCGTTGTACGGATACTTCTGGACGTGCAGCTCGCGTACCTTTTTATATAGCACCTGTCGCAGCTCGTCAATATTCTCCTTCTGCCTGGCCGAGATAAACAGCGGGGCGGGAGCAAAGTCTTCACCGTTCACCTTTTCCTTTTCCCTGACCTTTGCCATCCACGTACGCTTGAGTTCGTCCAACGAGATGTTCTCACGCGTGGGAGCCGTCAGATCATCCTCGTCCTGAGGAGTCCATGTATAGGCATCTATCTTGTTGAATACCAGCATCGACGGCTTATCGGCACAGCCCAGTTCGGCCAGCGTCTTCTCCACCACCTCAATCTGCTCCTCGAAGTCAGGGTGCGAGATGTCTACGACGTGTACCAGCAGGTCGGCTTCGCGCACCTCGTCGAGCGTAGACTTGAAGCTCTCCACCAGGTCGGAAGGCAGCTTGCGGATAAAACCGACGGTGTCGGCCAGCAGGAAGGGCAGGTT
>DFGF01000018.1:0-2514 GCA_002371715.1 Prevotella sp. UBA3757 | reverse complement strand
GTGGCAAAGAGCTTGTTCTCGGCAAAGACGTCACTCTTCGACAGCAGGTTCATCATCGTCGACTTGCCCACATTGGTATAGCCTACCAGGGCCACACGTATCAGCCGGCCACGGTTCTTGCGCTGCGTGGTCTTCTGCTGGTCAATATCCTGGAGGCGCTGCTTGAGCAGGGTGATGCGGTGCAGGATGATACGACGGTCCATCTCCAGCTGTGTCTCGCCAGGGCCGCGCAATCCCACACTGCCCTTGCCGCCACCCGAACCGGAGCCGCCGCCCTGGCGTTCCAGGTGGGTCCAGAGGCGTTGCAGACGGGGCAGCATGTAGCGATACTGCGCCAGCTCCACCTGCGTCTTGGCCTCGGCCGTCTGGGCACGCATGGCAAAGATGTCGAGGATGAGCGATGTCCGGTCCAGTATCTTCACCTTCAGTTCCTGCTCTATGTTACGGATCTGCTTGGCCGAGAGTTCGTCGTCAAAGATGACCATACCCACCGGCTGGGGGGCCTGTCCGCCATCCTCAGGTTCGGGCGAACCGGCGTCCAACCAGTCGTAGTAGGCATCCTCCTGCTGCTTGACGTACTGTCTGATTTCGTCCAGTTTGCCTTTGCCGACATACGTCACCTGACTGGGGCCCTGCACCTTCTGCGTGAAGCGCTTGACGGTGACAGCCCCCGCCGTATCGGCCAGAAACTCCAGCTCGTCCAAGTATTCTTTTGTCTTGGCCTCGTCCTGCTGCTGCGTGATGAGTCCCACCAGCACAGCCGTCTCGGCTTTAGCCTCAGAAATCACAAATTCCTTCATTCTAATCAATTTATGGCGGCAAAGGTACAAAAAAATATTTATTCTTTATTCATTATTTGGAGAAAATTCGTACCTTTGCAGCCGATAAGACAAAAAACTTTATATTTTTAGACTTATGAGAGTAATTATTGAATCTGACTATCAGAAAATGTCGCAGTGGGCCGCCGAGCACGTCATCGAGCGCATCAACGCTGCCAACCCCACCCCTGAGAAGCCCTTCGTACTGGGTCTGCCTACCGGCAGCTCGCCCGAGGGCATGTATGCCTGCCTGGTGAAAGCCAACAAGGAAGGCCGTGTATCCTTCAAGAATGTGCTGACATTCAACATGGACGAGTATGTCGGACTGCCCGAGTCGCACCCTGAGTCGTACCACTCGTTCATGGCCCGCAACCTGTTCGACCACATCGACTGCCCGAAGGAGAACATCCACATCCTCAACGGCAACGCCCCCGACCTGGAGACTGAATGTGCGCACTACGAGCAGATGATAGAGGAAGCCGGCGGCATCGACCTCTTTATAGGCGGCATCGGCCCCGACGGACATATTGCCTTCAACGAGCCCTTCTCGTCGCTAGCATCCAAGACGCGCGTAAAGACGCTGACAACTGACACCATCATTGCCAACTCTCGTTTCTTCGACAACGACGTCAACAAGGTGCCTAAGCTGGCACTGACCGTAGGCGTAGGCACAGTAATGGCTGCCCGCGAGGTCATGATTCTCTGCAATGGCCACCACAAGGCCCGCGCACTGCAGGCCGCCATCGAGGGTCCCGTCTGCCAGGCCTGGACCATCTCGGCCCTCCAGACCCACCAGCACGGCATCATCGTCTGTGACGAACCTGCAACCGACGAGCTGAAGGTTGCAACCTACAAGTACTTCAAGGACATTGAGAAGGATAACCTGTAAACGGACGCGGAAATCAGACACTAAAGAATAAACAGAATATAAAAACTTCCGGCCTTGCACTGAGGCCGGAAGTTTTTATATGACCTCTATTCCCTGATAAACTCCGATGGCGTTTGAACGAAATGTTTCTTAAACTGGCGGGTAAAGTGCTGGGGATATTCGAAACCGAGTTGCTCAGAAGTCTCTGTGATGGTGGCGCCGCTGATAAGCAACTGCTGGACACGCTGCATCACGAATCGGCGGATGTGCGAGGAGGCTGTGTCGCCTGTCATTTCACGGATGAGGTCGCCGAAATAGTTGGGCGAGAGAAAGAGAAGAATGGGTTTGGCTACCGTCAGAAAGAGATAGCCGAATGCTATATGGTCATGGGTGGTGTGGCCTACTACTACTCGCTGATGACACCCAGGGAGAGTGTTGCCCAAAACATCGACCGCCTGTTCTTTTCCCACCAGGGCGAACCAAGAAACGAGTTCGCCAACCTGTATCGTTCATTATTCAAGCACTCTGCCGACCATGTCACGATTGTCACAGCCCTGGCAACCAAAGGCAAGGGACTGACACGGAAGCAGTTGCTGAAACTAACAAAACTGAACAACAACCAGAAATTCACCAAAACTTTGGAAGAACTGGAAAAATGCGGCTTCATCCGCCAATATGTTCCTTTTGACGATACCGTCCGCGACATTCTCTTCCAACTCACCGATGCTTTCACGCTCTTCCATTTTCAGTATGCAGCAGAAAACAAATATCAGGACGAGTCTTACTGGACCAACTCTCTAAATAGTGCCCGTTACAGAGCGTGGAGTG
>DFGF01000063.1:583-3499 GCA_002371715.1 Prevotella sp. UBA3757 | reverse complement strand
ACGCTGAACGAGAACTCAAAGGAGTACTCGGCACGCATCATCGGAGCTGACAAAACGACAGACCTGGCACTCATCAAGATTGACGCCAAGAACCTGCCTGCCATCACCATTGCCAATGCCGACGACGTGAAGGTAGGCGAATGGGTGCTGGCCGTGGGCAACCCCCTGGGATTGAACAACACGGTGACAGCGGGCATCGTATCGGCCAAGGCGCGCTCGATGGGTCAGGGCGTCAGCTCGATGATCCAGACTGACGCTGCCATCAACCAGGGCAACTCGGGCGGAGCACTGGTCAACACGCGCGGCGAGCTGATTGGCATCAACGCCATGATATACTCGCAGACGGGTTCGAACATCGGCTACGGCTTCGCCATTCCTACAACCATCGTCAACAAGGCTGTCGATGACTTCAAGAAGTACGGTGCCTACCAGCGGGCCATGATTGGCATCCAGGGCATGGACGTCAAGAACTACGTGGACGGCATGAAGGACCAGGACAAGGAGGTCGAGGACTTCGGCACGATGGAGGGTATATATATTGATAAGGTCGTAGATGACGGTGCTGCCGCCGAAGCCGGACTGCAGAAGGGTGACGTGCTGACCTACGTGGACGGCCAGAAGGTGAAGCAGTTTGGCGACCTGCAGGCCATCATAGCCCAGAAGCGTCCAGGCGACAAGGTGACCGTCAAGTATCTGCGCAACAAGAAGGAGAAGAGCGCCACGCTGACGCTGAAGAACGAGCAGGGCACGACAAAGGTGGTGAAGAATGCCGACGTCGACGTGCTGGGCATTGACGTGCGCCCGGTGACCGACTCGCAGAAGAAGCAGCTTGAAATCAACTACGGACTGGAGGTGCTGAAGGTCAGCGGCGGCAAGATGAAGGATGCCGGAGTGCCCAAGGGCTTCATTATCCAGAGCGTGAACGACACGCCGATGAAGTCGTTCGACGACCTGCAGGAGGTCGTGAAGGACGCCGGCAGTTCGAAGGACCAGATGCTGGTCATCAAGGGCATCTATCCCACAGGCAAGCGTGGCGGATTCGTAGTCTATCTGCAGAATGAATAAAATAACACCGGAAATCGGTCAGAAAACAGATTTTTTGACATGACGCTGAAAAAAGTAAGGTATTTTTTTGGTAATTCCGAAAAAATACCTTACTTTTGCATCTGGCTATAAAAACTACGACTGATGAGGCAACTGAAAATTTCAAAATCGATTACCAACCGTGAGAGTGAAGCGCTCGAAAAATATCTACAGGAAATCGGGCGCGAAGAGATGATTTCCACCGACGAAGAGGTGGAACTGGCACAGCGCATACGCCGCGGTGACCGTAAGGCTCTGGAGCGGCTGACAAAGGCAAACCTGAGGTTTGTCGTCTCAGTGGCCAAACAGTATCAGAATCAGGGCTTGACACTGCCAGACCTCATCAACGAGGGCAACCTCGGACTCATCAAGGCCGCCGAGAAGTTTGACGAGACGCGCGGCTTCAAGTTCATATCCTATGCCGTATGGTGGATCCGACAGTCCATCCTGCAGGCCATAGCCGAGCAGAGCCGCATCGTGCGACTGCCGCTGAACCAGGTCGGGTCGGTCAACAAAATCAACCGCATGCTCAGCAAGTTCGAACAGGAGAACGAGCGACGACCGTCAGCCGAAGAGATTTCCGAACAGACGGACATCCCCGAGGACAAGGTCGACGAAGCACTCCTGGCCACCAACCGCCACGTATCGGTCGACGCACCGTTTGTAGACGGCGAAGACAACAGCCTGCTCGACGTCATGGTGAACGACGACGCACCCCAGGCCGACCGCGAACTGGTCAAGGAATCGCTGCGCTCGGAAATAGCGTCGGTGCTGCAAGTGCTCAATGAGCGCGAGCGCAACGTGGTGAAAGCCTTTTACGGCATTGACGGTCCGGAACTGACGCTCGAGGAAATCGGCAACAAATACGGACTGACGCGAGAGCGCGTGCGCCAAATTAAGGAAAAAGCCATCCGACGGTTGCGCAGCTCGACGAAGAACACGATGCTGAAAGCATATTTGGGATAATGTAAGCGAATTATTAACAGGAAAAGAAATTTTGAAAGATGAAGATACTCAAGTTTATAATGCTGGCACTGATGCTGGGCATGGCATTCAGCCATGCCGAAGCCAAACACGTCAAGGTGCCCCACATGTATATGTTCGGCTTCTCGGCCTCGTTCAATGACTCCACGCTTTACCTGACTGACATTCAGGACGTAGCCAATGCGTGGTACGACACGAAGACAAAGTTCCTGATGGGCCGTGACAGCTATTCCTACCAACTGAAGGAATACTTCGAGGCGCAGGGGCAGCCAGGCCGTGTCTGCCTTGTCATGTACGCCACCACAAAGAAGAAAGCCGAGAAACTCTATCGTAAGCTCAAGAAAAAGTATGCCGACAAGTCCGGCCATATCAGCGGACTGCAATACCTGACCTCCAGCGACTTCAAGTTCAATGCCGTCGACGTGGCGGAAGAATAGTGGGAACAAACAAAAAGCAGGGCTACAAACCCTGCTTTTCTATTTTAGTAGTGGAGGTGCCTGGCGGATTCGAACCGCCGTAGACGGTTTTGCAGACCGTTGACTAAGCCACTCATCCAAGGCACCATGTCTGTCTAAGCGGTTGCAAAGGTAATACTTTTATTTGGAACGGCCAAATTTTTTGCAGTTTTTTTTTAGTTCGCAACCGTTGCAGGGGTCATTTTGGCCCCTAACCGTGCGCCAGACGTAGCGTCCGGCAAAGCCGAGGGCAGCGACGAGCACTAATGCGGTGAGAAGAATCTGCAGCATATCAGTTCCTCAGCTTGCGCAGCAGCACCTTGTTGATGGCCTGTATGCGGCGTCCGCCCTTTTCGATGTCGCGGCCGATGTCCTCGCGTACATTATTTATATT
>DFGF01000063.1:316-437 GCA_002371715.1 Prevotella sp. UBA3757 | reverse complement strand
GCTCAATATGCACGTCAATGTCAGTCCCCGTCATGATGGGATCACCGTCGTAATGGATGGCACCAGGCTTCACCCGGCTGATGTGGATGCTGGGCGTGCGGAAGGTGTGAATCTTGGAATT
>DFGF01000063.1:0-120 GCA_002371715.1 Prevotella sp. UBA3757 | reverse complement strand
GCGACGCATTGGCACAGGCAATGAGAAACGCCTTGTAGCTGCGGGCACCGGTAACGTCCTCGACTTCGTAGGTCTCAGGCTTGTATTTCAATCCCTCGCGCAGCACGTTTTCCACATAGG
>DFGF01000035.1:3629-9957 GCA_002371715.1 Prevotella sp. UBA3757 | reverse complement strand
ATGCTGGCCGGCGAGGAGTCGAACCAGCTGTTCTTCTCGTCGACGCGCAATCAGGCCAAGGGCGACGAGCTGAGCGGCATCACCGGCACGAAGAATGCCGACATCTTTGTCTCGACGAAGGACGACAAGGGCAAGTGGCAGCGCCCGGAGGCCATTGACTCCGAACTGAACAGCGACGGCGACGAGGGGGCCTGCACCTTCTCGCCAGACGGACGCACCATGTACCTGACGCAATGCAAGACCGACGGCCAGTATCCGCGCTACGCCAACATTGCCACCAGCCAGCGCTCGGACGCGTCATGGGGCAAAGCCACCGAACTGAAGCTGACGCGCGACACGCTGTCGGCCTACGCCCACCCCGCCGTCAGTCCTGACGGCGAATGGCTCTACTTCACGAGCAACATGCCCGGCGGGCGCGGCGGCTACGACATCTGGCGCGTGCGACTGACCAGCAGCGGCGTGGGCGGTGTCGAGAACCTGGGCGACCCCATCAACACGCCCGGCGACGAGCTGTTTCCCACCTTCCGGCCCAACGGCGACCTCTACTTCTCGAGCAACGGCCATGAGGGACTGGGCGGACTGGACATCTTCATAGCCAAGCCCATCGAGACCCACGACAACATCTCGACAGCCACGGAACTGTCCATTGCCAATTCTCAGTTATACATTCTTGAGCACCCGGGCTACCCGCTGAACTCGCAGGGCGACGACTTCGGCATGACTTTCGAAGGCATGAAGAACAAGGGCTTCTTCTCCAGCAACCGCGGCGACGGCAAAGGCTGGGACCACATCTACTCGTTCGAGAAGCCCGACATCATCCAGACCGTCAAGGGCTGGGTGTACGAGGCCGAGGGCTACGAACTGCCCGAGGCTCAGGTTTACATCATCGGCAACGACGGCACCAACCTGAAGGTGAGCGTCAAGGGCGACGGCTCGTTCACCCAGGAAATCAGGCCCAACGTCGACTACGTCCTGCTGGGCACGTGCAAGGGTTTCCTCAACCATCAGGAGCAGCTGCGCGTCGATTCCGTCCAGGAGTCGACAGAGTATGTCCTGCAGTTTCCGCTGGCCTCCATCACCGCACCGGTCATGATTGACAACATCTTCTACGACTTCGACAAGGCCACCCTGCGCCCCGAGTCGAAGGAGGCACTGGACCGGCTGGTAGCCCTGCTCAACGAGAATCCCAACGTCACCATCGAACTGTCGGCCCATACCGACTACAAGGGCTCGGCCGAATACAACAAGGGACTGTCGCAGCGACGCGCCGAGGCCGTCGTCAGCTACCTGGTGGAGCACGGCATAGCGGCAGACCGACTGACACCCATGGGCTACGGCAAGGAAAAGCCCAAGACCATCCGCAAGAAACTGACCGAGAAATTCACGTTCCTGAAGGAGAACGACGTGCTGACCGAAGAGTTTATCAAGGCACTGCCCGATGCCGGGCAGCAGGAGCAGTGCAACCAGCTGAACCGTCGCACGGAATTCATCGTGCTCCGCACCACCTACGGGCTGACTCCATCGAAATAGTTTTTTTTCAACGCTTCACGCCCCTTACCGGCTGGGCCTCCAGCGGATTGTCCGGCCAGGCATGCTTAGGATAGCGGCGGCGCAGCTCCTTGCGCACCTCAAAATAGGTGGACTGCCAGAAGCTGTGCAGGTCGGTGGTCAGCTGTACGGGCTTGAAGCCTGGCGACAGCAGTTCCATCAGGACGGGCGTGCCGTCGACGAGTGGCGTATCCACGAGTCCGAAACACTCCTGCAGGCGTACCCTCAACACGGGAGCCTCGGCACCTTGGCGGTATTCCAGCCGGATGCGGCTGCCCGTGGGCACGACGATATGCGTCGGTGCCAGGCGCTCCACCGTCTGCTGTTGCTCGTAGGTGAGCCGGCTCCAGATGACGTCACACAGGTTGATGCGCTTCAGTTCTGCCGTGGTGGTTGCCCTGCCGACAAAGAGCGGGCCCCACTCCGGTCCGCTCTGGCAGACGGCCTCCACATCCACCGCCGGAAGTGACAGTTCGGGATGGCGGGCTGCCAGAAAGGCTATGCGGCGCTGCAGGGTCTGCACCTCGTCCGAAAAGTCAAGCATGGAGGGACCGTCCTTGACAATGGCCTCGCAGACGACCCGTTGCACCGCGTCGCAGACATCGCCGGCCAGCGGTTTCGACGCCAGCAGGATGGCACCGATGCGCGTTTCACGCCGGGCTACCACCGCACCGGCCTTACTGTCCCAATAGATGGTATCGCGCTCACGGGCAAACTCGCCCAAGTCGGCAGGGTCGACGACGCTGGCCAGGAAGACACGTCCCACGCCTCCGGCCTTCTGGTGCATCGAAGCCGCCACTAACCACTCGGCACCAGCCAGCGCGTCCATGGCCTCGACGGCAACGAGTTCACCTCCCGACAACTGGAACACGCCGACGCCATCGCGCCACGCCTTGCCGATACGCTCAGGATAGGCCAGTGCCAACAGGGCACCCACCTCGTAGGGGTTGACAGCCGCATTGTCCTCACGGGCATGAATCAGGTCGGCATATTGCCGGGCTATTTTCAGCATGCGCCCCCAGCGGCCGGGTTTGCCGCTGCGGCGTTCACGCCGGAGCGCGTCCAACCGCACGTCCAGAGCCGCCTGCCCCGTGGCAGCCAGCGGGTCTTTCTCCTCCAACAGGGCGGCCATATCGGCGGCTAACGCACGGCGTTCAGGCGTGTCGGCCGAAAGCAGCATGCGCGCCATACGCGGATGACAGGGCATCTGCGACAGCCGGCGGCCCCACGGCGTCACCCGTCCCGCCTGGTCTATGGCACCCAGCGACGTCAGCAGCTGCCGGGCATGACAGAGGGCCGACTTGGGCGGCGGTGTCAGCCACGGCAGGCTCTCCACCTCGCGCTCGCCCCAGATGGCAGCATCGAGCACCAGCGATGTCAGGTCGGCCTCCAGGATTTCCGGCGTCCGCACCTGTGCCATGCGCGACTCGGTGGCAACCGTCCACAACCGGTAGCACACGCCTGGAGCCACGCGACCGGCACGTCCCGTACGCTGACGCGCCATGTCCATTGATACCTGTACCGTTTCCAAATGATTCAGGCCGCTGCGGGCGTCGAAAACCATTTTACGGCAAAGGCCGCTGTCGACGACGATCCGCACGCCCTCAATGGTCAGCGATGTCTCAGCTATGGGGGTGGCCAGCACCACCTTCCGCTCCCCTGCCCTGCTCGGCGCAATGGCCCGGGCCTGTTCGTCGTTGGATAGCAGGCCATAGAGGGGGTAGATACTGGTGTCGCCCAGTCCGCCCGAAGCCAGCTGTTCCTGTACGCGCCGGATTTCGCCCTCGCCGGGCAAGAACACCAGAATGTCGCCCTCGTGCTGGCGATGGGCCTGCAGGATGGTCTTGGCGATGTCCGACGGGCTCTCATCCACATGGACTATCTCGACGGGAAACATACGGCCCTCGCTTTCCAACACCGGACAGCGCAGGGTCTCGGCCAGCGCAGCGGCATCAATCGTTGCCGACATCACGACCAGCCGCAGGTCGTCACGCAGCAGTCCCTGGCATTGGCGCGTCAGGGCAAAGGCTTCGTCGGTATTCAGGCTCCGCTCGTGGAACTCGTCGAAGATGACGACGGCCACGTCCTCCAGGGCAGGGTCGTCGAGCAGCATACGGGTGAGCACGCCCTCGGTGACCACCTCGATGCGCGTCTGCCGTGACACCTTGCTCTCAAAACGGATGCGATAGCCGACGGTCTCGCCCACTGCCTCACCCAGCAGCCACGCCATACGCGAGGCTATCTGGCGTGCCGCCACGCGTCGTGGCTCCAGCACGACAATCTTTCCCGACCCCGCAGGCAACCCGTCCAGAATAGTCAACGGCAGCACCGTCGACTTGCCGGCACCAGGCGCCGCCGTCACGATGGCCGCCGTGCCCTGGCGAAGTGCATCGTTCAGTGGCTCCACCACGCTGGCTACAGGCAGCTGTTGCAGTTCTCGTTGCAGTCGTTCAGTCATCATTGTCACATCCGTTTTAATAGTAGCAGAAGATCAAGAAAAATCGCTTAGCGGCTGCAAAAGTACTAATTATTTCCTGAATGCCACACATTATTTATATAATTTTTAGGCAAGAGCGTTTAGCCAACAGAACAATCATCAAACCAAGAGTTGAAACGGGGCAGATGTCCCATCTCCTATAAAAAAACGTTAAAAAACGCGAATTACAGCCTCCTTCATGCAAGATTTGCGTACTTTTGAATTATTAATAGTAGAACGCAAGAAAAAAAAAGAATGGTCAGTCAAATCGTTGAACGCATACGGCAGAAAGACCAGAGGGCGATGAGTCAGTTTTATCAGATGTATGTCAAGGAACTGTCATCGGTCTGCTACCGCTATGTGCCCGATGAAGACGACGCGAAGGACGTGCTACAGAATAGTTTCGTGAAGATTTTTACGGCCATTCCCACATTCAAGTATCAGGGCGAAAAGCCTTTCAAAGGATGGCTGAAGCGCATTGTGGCAAATGAGGCCCTGGTGTTTCTGAGGCAGCGCAAGAAGATGCTCCTCACGGCTCAAGACATGGCAGAGGCAACCGATGTGGACGAGGAGCCTGATGTCGAGGAGGTGACACCCGACGAGCTTCACCGGCTCATCAGCCACCTTCCGGACGGCTATCGGATGGTAGTGAATCTCTACGTCTTCGAGGGCTACTCGCATCGTGAGATTGCCAGTCTACTGGGTGTCAGCGAGCATACGTCGGCCTCGCAATACTATCATGCCAAACGGCTATTGGCTCAGCGTATAAAGGAATTAATAAACGACAAGCGATGAACGAGAATTGGGCAAACAACATGAAGCAGAAACTGGAGGGGCACCAGATGGTGCCACCAGCCGGACTATGGGAGGGCATCAGCCGTGAGTTGAACCTCGACAAAGTGCCTACTGCAAAGCCCGCTGCACGGCGACACTGGTTTTGGGCCGGCATGGCGGCGGTGGTCTTAGCCCTTGTGGGATTCTTTTTCAGCTACCAACAGGATGAGCCTCTGCCCAAGTCTCACCCACAAGTAATTCGTATGCGTCAGAGAGAAAAGCCCACTGCAGTCAGAGAAGGGAGCACAGAAAACCGTCAAACGGCCCTTGCTGCATTGCCTAAGTATTCCAAGCCCATGGGCTCCATTAAGAAGCCTGTTGAAAACACGATAGAAGAAGAACCGAAACAACCAGTCGTCAAACCAGACACAACTGCCCACGATGAAGCGTCCCAGCAGGCCACGACTTCGAAGCAAGCACAGCATCCTGCCCCGTCAGGGGCTGGCAACGCTGCCGTAACCCATGACCATCCTCAACAGCCCGTCAAGTCGACGTCTTCCAGGCAGTGGGCAATAGGGCTGAAAGCTTCTGGCGGCCTGCTGGCCTTCAATCAGAACCGCCACAAGACGTCGGATCTTTATGCTGCCAACATACAGTCAGATCCTTCGAGCAGTGGGAATAACGAAAATACGCCTGCCATCGAGCAGCCTCCCACTCATCAGCCTTTCACCAACAATCGGACTGAAGCGAAACATCATCTGCCCGTCAGTCTGGGGCTCAGCCTGCACTATCAGCTCACTCCCCGGCTGGCCCTGCTGAGCGGCGTCAACTATACCTATTTACATACCGAGTTTAGCATCCCGTATCGTCATGATACCTATACCAACCAGCGACTCCACTACGTCGGCATTCCCGCCGGCCTCCTATGGCAGGTCTGGAAGCCTGGTGGTTTCAGCTTCTACCTCTCTGGCTCTGTCATGCTCCAGAAATGTCTGAACCAGAAACCATGGCAATGGTCCATAGGCATCGCTGCCGGCGCAGAATATGCCATAACCACTCAGTTCGGTCTTTACCTCGAACCATCATTAGGCTATTACTTCAACGACGGCACCTCCTTCGACCATTATTACAAGGAACACCCCTTGGCACCCTCCATTGAGTTCGGCCTACGACTACACCTGACGGACAAGTGAGAGTAATCAGGGGACGTTTCTGTAATCAATTATTACTTGTTCGTCATTTCTGTATAACTCCGTAAGAGGTACCTGTCAATCGAGAAACCTGCTAAAAAACTTACCTGTATTATCCTGCTGTATATCAAGCAACTACAAAACAAAATTAACGGAATTCAAACCTTTATTTTAGCAGAAAATAACGTTTTTCAAACCTGGAAACCACCATCTATACGCCTAATGCCACGCCAGATAGCGTCACACACTCACCCTCACCGCCCCTCCGTTCCCGCCACTTACCGACACCCATACCCACCCCCTACTACACCCCCCCACCACCTCTCTTTGAGAGAGGAGG
>DFGF01000035.1:0-3422 GCA_002371715.1 Prevotella sp. UBA3757 | reverse complement strand
CGCCAAAACCCGCCAACGGGTTGCCAGAAGGTGCTACATTTGCAGCCGGTTAGCGAACCAGACAGGCAGACGCCTGCCTTGAACCACGGAGACCATCCGGACGAGTCATCGAGACTATCTCCACGGGTCATTGAGACTATCTGAACGAGTCATCGAGATAATCCCTTTGGGGGGTAAGGGATTATCCGAACGACCGTAAAGGATTATCTGAACGACCGTAAAGGATTATCTCGACGAGTCACGGAGACCATCTCTTACAAACGCCCGCCACCGGCACGGACAGGACGGGCATAACGAATCACAAACGTCAAAAAACAAGAACAGCTATGAGCAAGAGAACTACACTTCCGGGATTACTGACAATCAGTGTTGATGCCCTCATTCGGGCCTTACAGCTACTGCTCCGCCAGGCTATAGGCACGGCCAGCACAGGCGGTTGGCAAGCAGTTGAACCGATCATGGGGCTGAACCTTGGCGATGATGTCGCCCCCGATGAATACTACCACCACTATGCCGTGGTCAACGTCGAGCACACCGACCGCGTCCTTGAAGGCATCCACTTCGTTTTCATCGACCTTGAAAGTTCACACCGAAAACTATATCATTAGCAGATATTTCTCAAGCAACAGGTCTCACCATCGACGAAATCGCTGACCTGTAAGTTTCGAAGAATTCTTTCATCCTTTCTTCGGTTCTATCTATAATCTTTCATATACTGTTGCCAATCGGCAGTCTCATCCCACATCCATTCCTGTTTTCTGAGAAAATGATCCTGGGCTTTTGGGATATTAACGGCCTTAGCATACTTAAAAGTTTTAATAAAGTCATCCCATACTGCCATTTTTGCATCATAAACATTTTGAGGGGCCTCTTCTTTAAATGCTGTTATAGTTGCAGAGTCTTCAATAATAAAGTATAGTCTGGATATATACTTTTTCTTAATGTAAACATTTGCAAAGATAGTATCATTACTAATGCTGAACACTCCGTAGACAGCTCCGAGAGTTGCCAACGGCTTAGCAGCCTTTATAGCCTTTTCAATATCGATTATTGCGCCGTCCTGCTCCTGAGTGTTAATTAAGTAGCTGGCAAATGAACCATCCTCATAGAATACAAAGACACGCTCATAGCCCGGAACCATATTTCTATCAGGTGGAACACCTCTGTAGAATCCATTTATATGAATGGGCATCTTTATGTTCCTGACATTTCTGTAATGAACGGTTGACACCTGCTTTAGGTATTCTTTGTCGGTTATTATTGTTCTCGGGGAAAAAAGAGCACAGGATGTCAATACAGAGATTCTCAGTAGTACAACCCATAAATGTATTTCCTTACGCATAAATAACAAATTAAGAATTTAAGTTAATGCTTGGTCTGGTGATAAGTGTTCATGTAATCAACCCATTCAGTTTTGTCCTCCCACATCCATTCTCGTTTTCTGAGAAAATGGTCGCGAGGCTTTTGTAGGTTTATTGCCTTTACAAAATGATAGCCCATGTTATTATCCAGAAACAGAATTCTTCCATCAAAAACCTGTTGGGGGTCATCAGTACGGAAACAGAGTAATGAATCGCTATTTACAATGCGGAAATAATGCCTGTATATTTCCAGGCCAGACATCAGGCCTTTCCTATATAAGTTCACATATAATGTATCAAGACTTACTTTGTAGGGACCAACATATCTTGCACCATCCGAGTTTTTACTTGGTCTCATTACTATTTGGCTAAAATCAGTTACGCTATCACTTTGTTTTTCCGCATCAATATAATATAGAGCTGCGGTGCCATTATCGTAAAAAACAAGCACCTCGGTACCATTTCCGAAAGGGCTATGATTCTTAGACAAATAATAGCCGTCTATACGTACACCTGTATCCGTCATGCTTAGAGATGAAAAATGGAGAGAAGAAACTTTCTGGAGATGACGTGTACCTGATACTTCGTGTAGGTTCCTTACTATAGCGCATGAACATAGCATCATAGAGCAATAGAATAATATTGACAAGCCTGTTTTGTTCATTTATATGTCGTAATTACAATTAGAACACAAATTTATGTATTATCTGGGAGTTCTTCTTCATCATCATCATTTTTATAAGAATAATTAACGGTTCCACAAGCTAACAGGATTAATCAATCATGGGGACAGGTCATTGATTCTTTTTTTCGGTAATAGATCAATGACCTGTCCACGTGATTCTCTCCCCGTGATTCGCTTATCAGAATCGAGCCCACGAATCCTACTCTAAATCACGCATCGGGAAAATGCCGGTCTTTATTTTCCCCACAATAGATGAGTAAGGATATATCCATCCTCTATCATAATGCTTATATTCTTTCTTCATTTCTCCTATAAATTCTGTTTTTTGATTAATTTTCCAAATATACCAAGAATAAGATTTCTTTTTATTCGAAAAATTGGCATCCCGAAATAAACTAAACATGATATTGTCAACATCTCCAACATTTTTGCTTGTTCCAACTTTATACCATGCTCCTTCATTAAGACCAGGACGTAATATGGTGTGAGCGTAGAAATGCACTTCACCATTGACAATTTCGTCCATATCTGGATTATAATCCATGGGGTAGTGTTTCTTGAACACTCGTATAACAGTACTATTAAGCTGCGTCATATCAGTAGTGATATATTGGAAATAAGCTTTAAACTTACAGTCTATTTCTACACAGAACACATCACCTTTTCTTGTTACTATTCTTTTCGCCATAAAACTTATCTATTGATTAAACCATATCTATTCCAATAACGTGGAGAAATGGAATTTATTCTATTGTAGAGCTGACCATTATATTTCTGCATCAATCATGGGTCAGTCATTGATTCTTTTTTTCGGGAATAGACCAATGACCTGTCCCCGTGATTCATATTCATGAGGTCGTCGGTTCAATCCCGGCTCCCGCTACACTGAAAATCAGCAAGTTACAATGAAAAGTAACTTGCTGATTTTCTTTTTAGGGAACATATTCGGAACATTTACTACCTCTATTATGCATAGTTTTTGTTATTAAAGGAACATATATTTTATAGGCTCCAATACCTTTAACTTGTTCTTTATTCGCTCAAACCTTATATTTAACAATGTGGACTGCGGCAAGGCAATCTGCTCTCGGCTTTATCCTACTCCTACTACTTTTCTTTTTATCAGCTTAAATAAAACTTTAGCGGAAGCAACTATACAAATCAAAAAATCAGAAACAGTAAATCTTCTGTTTCCTGGCTTGCCAATAATCTCCCTAAGATGGGGCTGGCTTGAAGATACATGTTTGTTACTCATTGTTTTGGATGCCTTTGGTTATATTTACATTAATCTCAGAATAGAAGTCTCGTACATAGATGAAGTCAGTAATGGCGAACTCTGTCTGTTTAAAGAGATGGTTAAACTGAGGACTCAGTTT
>DFGF01000119.1:6091-15839 GCA_002371715.1 Prevotella sp. UBA3757 | reverse complement strand
GCTCGGAAGCAGACGAAGAAGTGGTAGGTTCAGTAATTACATAGACAGAGTTAGGAGGCAGAATAGACTTAGCACCAACCGGCGACCAGTGGAGTTTGCCCATCACAGCAGGATTGTCCATAGCATAGAGCTGCTTGCCTACAAAGTTCGTACCGATATAGTCGCTAGAGAACAAGATGTCATTAACCTGGAGGTCGTTGAGAATCTCATAAGCCTTCTTTTCGCTGTTATAGATAGAACGCATGGTATTTGCGTCAGTTGTAGCATAAGCCATCACGGTAGCCTTCTTGCCAACGACTCCCTTAGAAGTCTCGTTGTCAGCAGTGGTAGTAGGCTGCTTAACGCGAACGATTACAACCTGACCGTCTTCCACGATGAAGTTGTCATTCTTCTGAGCCAGGGCATCCATATAGATTTCCTGAGCCTTGCCGTCAACAAATGCTGAATAAACAACAACCTGGTCACCGTCATCAGTTCTGTTGGCAATGTACATATTGGAACCATCTGCCTTGAATTTGCCATAGTAGTACGATGCAGTTTCTGTACCAAGTACTGCAATCTCAACAGGCTCGGGCAGAAGAGGAGAAGCATCAAATATGACGTTGAAGAGGTTTGCTTCCAGCATATGATAGAAACCGTCGGCAATAGCAGATGTGGTGTGCAGAGTAACCTTTGCCTTCTCCTTCATCTCCTTGGTACCGAATGCGTCTTGTGCAAAAGCAGCATAGTTACGGACTTTCTTTTCATTTTTATCAGTCGTGCTAGGATCGTCGGGAGTATCAGCTAACGGATTCCAGGTAACACTGGTCAGCAGAGGAGCATTGGCCTCGTCGAAAGTCTTAGCAACGATGGCAGGACTACCGGGGGCCTTATCGGTAGCTTCAATCAGTTCGATGCTGTTGAAGTTCAGGGTGGTCAGCACTGCGTTAGGCTTTGCAGGAACAGCAAGAGCGACTGTCAGATTACCCTTGAAGTCGATGCTCCGAGCCTGGCCGATAGCATCCAGCACATCATCCTGATAGACCTTACCCTTAACAGTTGCGAGAGAAATGACGTTGCTCACGATAGGAGCTTTTGTCAGCGTAGCACTCTTATAAGTGCCAATAGTCAGCGTTGAAGTAGCAGTGCCAACCGGACCAGTGATAGAGTTGAAGGTTGCAGACTCGATGTTACCAAACTCAACATTAGAGTTCTCGTTAGCAGCAAGTGTAATAGCACTAGCAGCAATAGTACCCTTGAATGTACCGTTCTTGGCAATCTCGACAGTTGTCAGACCGTTCTGCTCAACCTTCGATCCTGTGAATGAATTTGCGCTAATAGCCACAGACGTAATTCCGTTGTTAGCAACAGTAATCTTCAGAGTCTTCAGAGGAGAATTAAATTCCTCAGTGGTATTGGGACTACCCCAAGCAATCACGTGAGTAAAGTCGCCAAATAGGTTACCGCCGTCAAATGCGGGAGTCTTGACAGTTGAAGTGGACACTGCACCTGGGAGCGTGGAATTATAATCGTTGCACTCAGCTTGGCTATAATATACAGCAGGCTCCTTTACATCCGTTGTTCTAATATATTTGGCATCATCTTTAGCAGTTCCGATTTCAGTATTGTACTTATACACATCTTCTGCTTCAAGATCATCACCAACAGAGTAGTCCTTACTATAACCATTCTCAGAAGTCATCCCACTTGCATCGGTAATAGTTGTACCAGCAGCGACAAATCCTGGGAGTGTTCCATTAAGCGTATTACATTCGGTCTCAGAAAAATACACAGCAGGACTCTTCAAATCTGTTGTATGACGTGCACCGCCCAATGTCTCATTGTATGTGTCAGCCTCAGCCTGCGTATAATACTCGGCAGGAAAAGCGGCAGAACCCAAAGTTGTCAGAGCTGAGCCATCGAATGTCAGCGACTCAAGTGTCATACAGCCATTGAAGGGAGCGCCATCTACAGTTTCAAGAGTGCTGGGGAAAGTCAGAGAAGCCAGTGAAATGTCATTGGCGAATGCTCCGTTGACAACAGCTGTAATCTTGCTCACATTAAGATACTGAATCTCAGTCAGGGCTTCGCAGTTTGCAAAGACTGTACCGATTACGTTAACCGGGCTCTTCTTCTCAACCGTGCCATAAGGCAGGATGACCTTCTGCAGGTTCTTGTTGGTCTTGGTGGTTCCGTTGACGAAAGGATCACCATCGTCGAAGTTCAGGATTGAAGAGTATCCCGTGTGCTTACCATCCTTATCCGTTGTTTCAATGCAGCACTTCGAGAAGTCATACTCGCTAACAACGGTGTTGCTCAGTGAACCGACATTCAGAGTAGTCAGACCTTTAGAAAGGCTGAAGTCTACACCACCCTTAGTACCGTTTTCGAGATCAGCACCCAACTGTACGCAGTTTGCGAGGGCGTTGATAGCAAGCTCTTTGAGGGTTGCAGGCATCACGACCTTCTTCAACGCAATATTATTGTCCTCGAACAACTTGTTCAGAACAGTAATCTTGGTTTTGGTCAGATCGAGCGTCTCGATGGAAGTACCACTAAAGGCTTGACCACCAATTTCTGTAACATTACAGCCGTCCTCGAAAGTAACAGACGTGATTGCGCCAAGTCCCTTGAAAGCACTTGATTCAATCTCTACGACATCAAAAGTCACAATAGCATTCACTTCATTAGAAGCTGACTCATAATAGCCCTGTACAGGAATAGGCACTTTAGACTTAATGGTCAGAACGTTTTTGTTAGCAACCTTAGGATTGGTCATCCAGTTGTTCTGTCTTACAGAAACGGTACCAGTCCAAGTGTCACCAGTTTTTTTCATGCTCTTAATGACATACATGAGACCATCATCGCCGTACTGGGTTGAATTCTTCAACTCACCAGCAAAGGCTACCATTGGTAGTAATGCCACCAGCATCAATAAAAGAAAACTTTTTCTCATAATTGAATTTGTTAAGTTAATAAAATGTTTAAATAAAAAAAATAATTAATTGAATTTGTTTTTTTGTTTCTTCTTCGCTTAATACCTCTTGTTCGTTTAATGACACAATAGTACTGCTGGCCGGCACTCCCCTGCCGGTCATCACACTCACACTCGGATGTCTGAAGTATGTGAGGGCTGATGTATGAGTCAGCACACTCAATGCCTCGCAATCCTAAACTTCTGGAAACAAAAAGACGTGGGAGTAATGTCTCTCTCGCGCCTATCCCTATCATCAGGCCTTCGCATTGCCCCTTCATGAGGATAAGCAACGTGAAGGCAGCCCACGCCAAGTGATGATATAAGACACACCACGGCCTGACAATCCCATACAACATACAAGTTAAGAGAGTACACCCATTGCTGGAGTACACCTTATTATATTATTATAGAGATATAAAGCCGCAGGGAGATATAAAATCAACCTACGTAGACGTCTCTTGTTGCATTACCGCTGCATGAAGTATCAAAGTTGCGAAGTTTGATGATACAGACAGTAACGTTCGAAAACGTCCTTTTGAGACTGGGCTTACAACTGCCCTGGGTCTCGTTCCATCGATGTTTTTAATGCGCCTGCCCACGCGCGGACAGGGCGAAATTGCGCACTAATGACGTAAAATCGGTGCAAAGATAAGCATTTTTTTGTAACGAACAAATATTTTTAAGGAAAAATTACACTTTTCGCCTAAAAAATTGATGCAGACCCATCACAAGCCCCTCAAAGACCCACCCACAGACCCACCCCTGGCCCCTCCCTGTATGGAGGGGAATAAAATGTCCTACTGATCACGGAAATATATATTGTCACGCAGAAATCACGGAAATCACGGAAAGATAATATCAGTGCGCCTACTGCTGAATGTATCTACTCCCCTCCCTCGCAGGGAGGGGCAGGGGGTGGGTCTGTTCGCCTGGGATTCCCATACTGGGAATAAAGGATTCCCATACTGGGAACATAGCATTCCCTTACTGGGAATGAAAAACCGGACGACGAAGCGCGAAAATACCAAATTATTCTCATTATTCAAATTAGTTTCAGAAAAACATCCTAAAGTTAGAGCCGAAATATAAAATATAAATTATTTAATTTGCATAATTCAAAATAAATAATTAACTTATGCACCATAAAAAAAACGTGAATGATGGAGAATCCCTTTATCGTAGTAGGCAAAATCAAGCCCGAGTATTTCTGCGACCGGCAGGAGGAAAGTCAACGGCTGATGCGCCAGATGACGGCAGACAACAGCTACCGCTACAGCGACGTGCTATCGAGGCTAAACCTGGCTCAGAAAGAACTTCTCTATGCCATAGCCAAAGAAGGACAGGCCAGACAGATAACCTCTGGAGCCTTTATACGCCGGCATCACCTACAGTCGGCCAGCAGTGTCCAAGCAGCATCGAAAAAACTGATAACTTATGGATTGTTGTCAACCGAGAATGGAGCATACTACGTAGACGATCAGCTGATGCGGCTATGGCTGCTCAACTGACGTTAAGAGATGCGGGGCCATAGGGCCTTCAGGCTGAAGTAGAGCAGGACACCCGTCAGGAGGCCCGCTATGGCATCGATAGCATAGTGGGCATAGATGTAGACGGTGGAAAAACACATCAGGACGTAGAAGGGCAGGACGGTCAGTATGAGGCCTCGGCTGCGCGTGCGCAGGGCCAGCAGCATAATGACGGTAGTGATGCCGACATGGCTGCTGGGGAAGGCGGCGGTAGGCCGCTCGCCGGCATCGTGGGTGAGGTCGAGCAGGTGGTAGAAAAATCCGTCGGCCCAGCCCGGCGCCGCCATGCGCTCGGAGTGGGTCAGAAACCAGTCGCCCACGTCAGGGAATACACCGGCGGCTATCCGCTCGGTGCCGACAGCCAGATAGTAGAACTGCGGGCCGGTGACGGGCACGAGCACGAACACGACGTAGTAGACGAAGAATGCGGCCAGCAGGACAAAGGCCGACTGGAGGAACTCCTGATAGCGCTTGGCATAGTAGTAAAGCAGGGTGATGACCATCAGCGGGAAGTAGCTGACGTAGCCCATGCACATGAGTTCCGAGAACCACGCGTAGGGCACGCGCTGCGAGAAGAGCAGCGAGGGCTGGCAGCCGAAAAGTGACTGTTCCCATCCGGCAAAGACGTGGTCGAGGTTGGGCAGGGTGCGGTTGAGTTCGTAGGTGTCGGGGTACCACCAGCCCAGAAAGGCCATCTGCACCAGCACGCGCACCAGCACCATGAGCCGGCATGGCCAGAGGTAGTAAAGGCCCCAGCAGGCCAGCGTCAGCAGCAGGAACTGGGCGCGCCCCTTCAGCATCTCGGCGGGCGAGGCCAGGCGGTCCCATACCAGTGCCATCATGACGACGGTCAGCACCAGGTAGCCTATAGCCACCCACTCAAAGGCCAGCAGTCCGCGCGCCGGCTTGCGTTCACGTATCAGCAGTTCACTTACCTTCACAATCTCTTACCTTTTAATTCTTAATTCCCAATTCTATCAACTCTCAACTCTCAACTATCAACTCCCTACAGCCACCCGTTGTCCTGATACCAGCGGATGCTGCGACGCACGCCCTCCTCCAGCTTCACCTGCGGCTCGTAGCCCAGCTCACGGCGGGCGGGCTGGATGTCGCACCGCCAGTTGCGCTGCCGCATGATGTTATACTTATCATTATTGAGTGCGGTCACCCTGCCAGTCAGCCGCCCGACGTATTCGCCCACGAAGGTGATGACGCGCAGCAGCCAGATGGGTGCCGTGATGCGAATCCACCAGGGGTTGCCCAGTTCGCGGCGTATCAGGTCGCTGAACGTACTGGACTGGTAGACCTCGCCGTCGGAGAGGAAATACCGGCGGCCCGTCTGTCCGTGTTCCAAAGCCAGGAAGACGGCCTGGACGACATCCGTGACATAGACGAAAGTGATGTCCTGTTGCCGATAGCCCACGGCAAAGTCGGTATGTGCCTTGATGCTCTTGGCCATCATGAAGTAGTCACGCTCGCGCGGACCGTAGACGCCCGTAGGCCTTAATATAATATAAGGTATGGGTTGGGTTTCCAACCAGCGCTCGGCCTGCAGCTTACTCTTGCCGTAGGCGGTGTTGGGGCGGGCCTCGTCGGTCTCGCAAATCTCGGTATACGGCTGCTGTTCGCGGATGGCCCCCATGATGCTGAGCGACGATATGTAGACGAAGCGGCGCAGCGGCATCCTGAGAGCCAGCAGGGCACGGACCAGATGCTGCGTGCCCTCAGTGTTAATACGGTAGAAGTCGCGCTTGTCGAGACACTTGGTGACGCCGGCGGCATGGACCACGTAGTCGAACTGGTGTCCCTGGAGCTGGCTGCGCAGTGCCTCCTCCGACGACAGGTTCAGCTCGACGAAATGGATGCGCTCGTCGGCCAGGAACTGGCGCGAGCTGCTGCCGCGCACGGCCGCCCACGTCTCGAAGCCCCTGCGGAGCGCCTCTTCAACAATGAAGGAGCCAATAAAGCCACTGGCCCCGGTAATCAGTATCTTCATCTAAACAGGTATGCGGTAGCAAAAAATTGTTACGTATCAGCTGCTTTTAGCAGTTGAATGCTGCAAAGTTACAAATTATTTGGTAATAAATCGTGCTTATTTCAAAAATATTTCGTAACTTTGGCGCAAAACTATTAAAAACGGAATCGCTATGAGTAAGAAAAATGGTGGAAAACGACTGAACAAGCGCACGTTGCAGGAGATGCTGCAGACGCTGTTCCAGCAGAATCCTAACGAGACGTTCTCGTTCAAGCAGGTGTTCAAACAGTTGAAGCTCGACACCCATCCGGCAAAGATGATGGCCATCGACATGATGGAGGAAATGGCGTGGGACGACTACCTGTCGAAGGTGTCGGACAACTCCTACCGTCTGAACCTGAAGACGCAGGTGCAGGAGGGCACGTTCATCCGCAAGGCCAACGGCAAGAACTCGTTCCAGCCCGACGACGGCGGCACGCCGGTCTTCGTCTCGGAGCGCAACTCGCTGTTTGCCATGAACGGCGACCGCGTGCGCGTGGCCTATATGGCCCGCCGCGCAAAGCACATCAAGGAGGCCATGGTGGTCGAGATACTGAGTCACAAGCGCGATCAGGCCGTGGGCCGTCTGAAGGTGGAGAAGGACTACGCCTTCCTCGTGACCGAGGGCAACATCTTCGTACACGACGTGCTGATTCCGAAGAAGAAGCTGAAGGGCGGCAAGACGGGCGACAAGGCCGTCGTCAAGATTACCCAGTGGCCGTCGAAGGACTCAAAGAACATCGTGGGCGAGGTCATCGACATCCTGGGCAAGGAGGGCGACAACAACGTGGAGATGCACGCCATCCTGGCTCAGTACGGACTGCCCTACAAGTACCCCAAGAGCGTGGAGGACGCCGCCGAGAAAATCGACCCGGGCATCACGCCCCAGGAAATCAGCCGCCGCGAGGACTTCCGCGACGTGTTCACCTGCACCATAGACCCCAAGGATGCCAAGGACTTCGACGATGCACTGTCCATCAGGGTAATTGAGAACGGAGAACGGAGAACGGAGAGGTCTGATTACTCTCAGGGCGAGAAAGCCAATGGTATTCAGGGCGAGCAAGGTAATCATACCTCTCAGTTCTCACTTCTCAGTTCTCAGTTGTATGAGGTCGCTGTCCACATTGCCGACGTCAGCCACTACGTGAAGGAGGGGTCCATCATCGACAAGGAAGCCGTCAAGCGTGCCACCAGCGTCTATCTGGTCGACCGCACCATCCCCATGCTGCCCGAACGCCTGTGCAACTTCATCTGTTCGCTGCGCCCTGACGAGGAAAAGCTGTGCTACAGCGTCATCTTCACGCTGGACGAAGAGGCCAACATCAAGGACTACCGCATTGCCCATACCGTCATCAAGAGCAACAGGAGGTACGCGTACGAGGAGGTGCAGGACATACTGACGGGCAAGGACGGCGACTACGCCGCCGAACTGCGCACGCTGGACCGCCTGGCCAAGCACCTGCGCGAGCGCCGCTTCAAGGGCGGTGCCGTCAAATTCGACCGCGAGGAGCTGCATTTCGACATCGACGAGAAGGGCAAACCCGTGCGCGCCTACTTCAAGAAGTCGAACGATGCCACCCAGCTCATCGAAGAGTTCATGCTGCTGGCCAACCGCACGGTAGCCGAGAGCATCGGCCGCGTGAAGAAGGGCGTGAAGGCCAAGACCCTGCCCTACCGCATCCACGACCAGCCCGACCCCACCAAGCTCGAGGCACTGCGCGAATTTGTGGTGAAGTTCGGCTACAAGATGAAGACCAGCGGCACGAAGGGAGCCATCTCGCGCAGCCTGAACACGCTGATGGACAGCTGTCAGGGCAAGAAGGAGCAGAAACTCATCGAGACCGTGGCCCTGCGGGCCATGATGAAGGCCAAGTACTCAACCCACAATATCGGCCACTACGGACTGGCCTTCGAATACTACACCCACTTCACGTCGCCCATCCGCCGCTACCCCGACACGATGGTGCACCGGCTGCTGACGAAGTATCAGGACGGTGGCCGCTCGGCCAACCAGCAGAAGTACGAGGAGCTGTGCGAGCACTGCTCGGACATGGAGCAGACCGCCCAGCAGGCCGAGCGCGACAGCATCAAGTACAAGATGGTGGAATTCATGGAGGACAAGATAGGCAACGAGTACGACGCCCACATCTCCGGCATACAGTCGTACGGCATCTACTGCGAGATTGACGAGAACCACTGCGAGGGCATGGTGCCCATGCGCGACCTCGACGACGACTACTACGACTTCGACGAGCGCAACTACTGCCTGGTGGGCCGTCGCCATCACCACAAATACCAGCTGGGCGACGCCGTGCGCATCAAAGTGGCACGCACCAATCTGGAGAAGCGACAGTTGGATTTTGTGCTGGCAGAATAGGAAAAATGGCGCGTAGGACGAAATTTCTCTAAACTCTAAACTCTAAACTCTAAACTTTTTCGTACCTTTGCAGCCAAAATTGAACGTTATGAAGATTGAACAGCAGATAATGGCTGCAGCACAGGCTGCAGTAAAGGCACTCTACGAACAGGACGTGCCTGAGAAAATGGTGCAGCTGCAGAAGACGCGCAGTGAGTTTGAGGGCAACCTGACCCTTGTGGTATTTCCTTTTGTAAAAATGGCCCGCAAGAGTCCGGAGCAGACCGCCCGGGAGCTGGGCGAATACCTGGTGGAGCACTGCGAGGCCGTCAGCAAGTACAATGTCGTCAAGGGGTTCCTGAACCTCAGCATCAGCGACGACGCCTGGCTGTCACTGCTCCAGGACATCGATGCCGACGCCCACTACGGCGAGAAAGCCGTCAGCGAGGACTCAGCCCTCGTGATGATAGAATACTCCAGCCCCAACACCAACAAGCCCCTGCACCTGGGTCATGTGCGCAACAACCTGCTGGGATGGTCGCTGGCCCAGATCATGCAGGCCAACGGCAACCGCGTGGTGAAGACCAACATCGTCAACGACCGTGGCATCCACATCTGCAAGTCAATGCTGGCCTGGCTAAAATACGGCAATGGCGAGACCCCCGAGTCCAGCGGCAAGAAGGGCGACCACCTCATTGGCGACTACTACGTAGCCTTCGACAAGCACTACCGCGAGGAGGTGAAGGCCCTGACCGACCAACTTGTGCTCAGCGGTATAGCCGCTGAGAAAGCCGAGGAACAGGCCAAGCAGGAGGCCCCACTCATCAAGGAAGCCCACGAGATGCTGGTCAAGTGGGAGCAGGGCGACCCAGAGGTGCGCGCCCTGTGGGAGAAGA
>DFGF01000119.1:881-5984 GCA_002371715.1 Prevotella sp. UBA3757 | reverse complement strand
AAGATGGGCGTCTCGTTCGACAAGATATACTACGAGAGCCAGACCTACCTGAAAGGCAAGGCCAAGGTGGAGGAAGGCCTCGCCAAGGGTCTCTTCGAGCGTCACGATGACGGCAGCGTCTGGGCCGACCTCACTAATGAAGGACTGGATCAGAAGCTGTTGCTGCGCTCCGACGGCACCTCGGTCTACATGACTCAGGACATCGGTACCGCCGAGATGCGCTTCCAGGACTACCCCATCGACAAGATGATCTACGTCGTTGGCAACGAGCAGAACTACCACTTCCAGGTGCTCTCCATCCTGCTGGACCGTCTCGGATTCAAGTGGGGCAAGGAACTGGTACATTTCTCCTACGGCATGGTGGAACTGCCCAACGGCAAGATGAAGAGCCGCGAGGGTACCGTCGTCGATGCCGACGACCTGATGGATCTCATGGTCGAAGATGCCTACAAGACTTCGATGGAACTCGGCAAGTTCGACGACATGACCGAAGAGGAGCGCCGCGAGATAGCCCGCATCGTAGGCATGGGTGCCCTGAAGTACTTCATCCTCAAGGTCGATGCCCGCAAGAACATGCTGTTCAACCCCGAGGAGTCCATCGACTTCAACGGCAATACGGGTCCCTTCATCCAGTACACCTACGCCCGCATCCGCAGCATACTGCGGAAGAGCGAGGCCCTGGCTAACCAGGCTAGTCAGACTAGTACTACTAGTTTTACTAGTTCTACTAGTTCAACTAGCTTAACTAGCTTAACTAGTTTAACTATCCCAACCGCCCTCAGCGCCAAGGAGGTCGAGCTCATCCAGAAGCTATCGGAATACGGTGCTGCCGTCGAGCAGGCCGGCCTGGACTACAGTCCATCGGGCATTGCCAACTACTGCTACGAGCTCACCAAGGTCTTCAACCAGTTCTACCACGACTACAGCATCCTCAACGAGCCCGACGAGCAGAAGAAAGCCGTGCGCCTCGTGCTGGCTCGCAACGTGGCCAAGATCCTGAAGAACGGCATGGCACTTCTCGGCATCGAGGTCCCCGAACGCATGTAAGTCGTCCAAATTGATAATTGAAACCAGATAATTGAAAATAGGAAATTGACAATTGATAATTGATAATTTAAATCCTCCCGACTATCGTCACGACACCGTGCTGCCCCTGCCCCTTGAGGTAAGGGCAGACGCGTGGGCCGTCGATGCCGCGTGCAGCGGCAATCCCGGGCCGATGGAGTATCAGGCCATCGACCTGACTACCGGTGCCCGCGTCTTCCACTTCGGTCCGATGAAAGGCACCAACAACATCGGGGAATTCCTGGCCATCGTCCATGCCCTGGCGCTGATGCAGCAACAGGGTCTGCACGACAAGACCATCTACAGCGACTCTTACAACGCCATCCTCTGGGTCCAGAAGCGCCAGTGTAAGACCAAGTTAGAGCGTACCCCACAGACGGAGCCGCTCTACCAGATTATTGCACGTGCCGAACGCTGGCTGCAAACCCACCAGTGGCGCAACCCCATCATCAAGTGGGAAACCAAGAAATGGGGCGAGGTCCCTGCCGACTTCGGCAGGAAATGAAGCAGCAACAACAGCAGAAAGACTTCAGTGCGAGTAGCTGACGATGACGTTCTGGCCGACAACTTGGCGGGAACGAACCTTGACGTCGGCGGGCAACTGGGGCGCAGGGGTGCCATCGCCGACGGTCAAGGCCAGATTGGTTTCTACCCGTATTTCGTCCCACAGACCTGCCTGGATGAACGATTCGTGAGTCTTACGCCCCCCCTCTACGATGAGCGACTGAATCTGGTGCTGATAGAGGTCGTCCATCAGCTGCGAAAGCGGGCGGTCATGGGTCAGCACCAGGCGCTTGGGGTCGGGGCCGTGCCAATGGCGCACGGTCAGTTGGGGATGTTCGCGCACGTCGGTAGTATGTCCGACGAGGATGGCATCCTCCTCGGCACGCACCTGGTGGGAGAGCATCAGCGTCTGCTCACTGCTTATGCACAGTGACTTCCCGTGGTCGTCAATGAATCCGTTGGCCGTCTGAGCCCATTTCAGTATGATGTATGGGCGGTGTTCACGATGATAGGTGAAGAAGCGGCGGTTCAACCACTGACATTCCTCTTCGAGCACGCCCACCGTCACATCGATGCCAGCCTCGAGCAGTTTGCGGACGCCACGACCCTGCACCTCAGCAAATGGGTCGATGGTGCCGACAACGACGCGACAGACACCTTTATTGATGATAAGATCGGCACATGGCGGCGTCTTGCCGTAGTGCGAACAGGGCTCCAACGACACATAGATGGTTGACGTACTGAGCAGCTCCTCGTCGTCAGGACTGACGCTGGCAAAGGCGTTCACCTCGGCATGTCCCTCACCACAGCGCACGTGGTAGCCCTCGCCAATGATTCGTCCCTCAGCCACTATGACGGCACCAACCATCGGGTTGGGCCGCGCACCTTGTATGCCGTTCGCAGCCAGTTGCAGGCAGCGTTGCATGTATCGTTCATCGTTGTTCATAGCCGCAAAGGTAAGAAAAAAACGGGAGAATCGTTGTCGTATTCTCAGTTTTTTTGTACCTTTGCCACATAAAAGCAGTGAAAAGGCATGACTTACCAACAAATGTGGCGCCGTCTGGCGCAAGTCTACGACGAGGGCGAAGCCAAGGCCATAGCGCGCATAGTGTTTGAGGAGCGCTACGGACTTAGCTTTTCCGACCTGCTCATGGGGCGTGATGCCGAAGTGCCCGCTGACGAAACGGAGCAACTGGCCCTCCGCCTGGAGCGTCAGGAGCCCGTGCAATACGTCTTAGGCCGTGCAGACTTCTGCGGACGGAGCTTCCGGGTGACCCCCGCCGTGCTGATTCCCCGCCCTGAGACGGAAGAGCTGTGCAGATGGCTGAGGGCTGAGGGCAGATGGCTGATGGCTGACAGGGCCACTATACTCGATATTGGCACTGGCTCCGGCTGTATTGCCATTACGCTGGCTGCCGAATTGCCCGCCGCGCAGGTCACGGCGTGGGACATCTCTGCCGAGGCCCTGACGGTGGCCCGCCAGAACGCCGCGCTGCATCATGCCAGCGTCGTTTTTGAACAACGCGACGCCCTGCACGCCCCAACCGACCACGCCCGGTGGGACGTCATCGTCAGTAACCCGCCCTATATTATATATAAGGAACGCGAGACGATGGAGAGAAACGTGCTGGAGCACGAACCCCACCAGGCACTCTTCGTACCCGATGACGACCCGCTGCTGTTCTACCGTGCCATAGCACGGTATGGTCTTCAGTCGCTGAAGTCCAATGGCTGGCTCTATTTCGAAATCAACCCCCTTTTTGCTGACGAACTGGTCCACCTGATCAGCACGATGTCGTACCACGACATCGAAATCAAGGCCGACTCCTACGGCAAGCAACGATTGTTACGAGCAAGACGATGAAACAGAAAACAGAACAAGATGCCTATCTGACGCTGGCCGCCCTATGCGCACAGGCAGAGCACTGCCAGCACGAAATGCTGGAGAAGATGCGCCGCTGGGAACTGCCTGACGACGCCCAGTCCCGCGTCATGCAACGCCTGGTCAGCGAGCGTTACGTCGACGACGAACGTTACGCCCAGGCCTTTGTCAACGACAAGATACGCTACAACAAGTGGGGGCGTCGCAAGGTGGAACAGGCCCTCTGGCAGAAGCATATTGACGAGGACATCCGCCAGCGCGTGCTCGGCAGTGTACCCGACGAGGAATACCTCAGCGTGCTGAAGCCACTACTGAAACAAAAGCGTAAGACCACCAAGGCCGACAGCGACTACGCCCTGAACCAGAAGCTGTTGCGCTTTGCCATGGCCCGTGGTTTCACGTTCGACGTCATCCGCCAGTGCCTGGACGTTGACGAGGAACCCGAAGAGGATTGAATGTTCAACTGTCAACTCTCAACTCTCAACTCTCAACTCTCAACTCTCAATGAATTACTGGTCACGCTTTCTCGATTTCATCTCGCCGCGCCTCTGCGTGGTCTGCGGACGCCGGCTGTCGCCCAGCGAACACAGCCTTTGCGCCGCCTGCCAGCTGCGCCTGCCTCGTACCGCCTACCAGTTCTTCCCTGACGACAACCCCATGGTCCAGCACTTCTGGCACCTGTCACCCGTCAGGCGTGCAGCCGCCTTCATCTACTTTCACCCCCACTCCGAAATGGCCCGCATCGTCTATGAGCTCAAGTACCACAACAGTCCGGACGTAGGCGAAGACTTGGGGCGACTGATGGCGACGGACATGATGATGGCCCATTTCTTCGACGACACCGACCTACTGATACCTGTGCCGCTGTCCAAGAAGCGACTGTCACAGCGCGGCTATAACCAATGCGAAATGCTGGCACGGGGCATCAGCAGTATGACGGGACTCCCCGTAGTAACCAAAGTATTGCAGCGCCAGTCGTTCCACGAGAGCCAGACACACCTAACCCGCCGCCAGCGTCAGGACAACGTCAACGGCACCTTTATCGTACAGGACCCTGAACGGCTGAAAGGCCGCCACGTCCTGCTCATCGACGACGTTTGCACCACCGGGGCCACTCTGACAGCCTGTGCACAGGCACTCGCACTGATAGAGGGCATCCGCATCAGCGTGCTCACCCTCGGTTTTACCAAAAGCTGACACCTCCTGCACTGTCACCACGCACTTTGCAACCGAGTTGCAAAACCTTTTGCCTACCTTTGCACCGTGAAACAATATAAAACGGAAATAAAAGATATGGCACATCAACACGATCACCACCAACATTGCGACAACTGTTCGCATCAGCACCAACATGCCCACCAGCATACCCATAGTCCCCAGGACCAGCTGTGGATTATTGCCGCAACGGCCGTCCTGCTCATCATCGCCGTCCTCATCGAACACGGCGTGCTCTTCAACCTCCAGCTGTCTACATTCAGTCTGCTGCTGGTTTATCTTGTACCTTATCTGCTGATAGGTCACAAGACACTGCACGAAGCATGGGAAGGCATTACGGAGGGCGACATGCTCAACGAACATTTCCTCATGTCGGTAGCTACCATCGGAGCCTTGTGCATCGGTTTCCTGCCTGGTGCCGAGACAGAATATCCTGA
>DFGF01000119.1:0-824 GCA_002371715.1 Prevotella sp. UBA3757 | reverse complement strand
GCCGTGTTCGTCATGCTGTTCTTCCAGATTGGCGAACTTTTTGAAAGCTATGCCGTGAGGAAGAGCCGTGACAGCATTGCACACCTCATGGACATCCGTCCCGACATTGTCCACCTGGAGCACGGCGATGCCAGCCCCGAAGAGGTGGCAGCAGGTTCCGTCATCACCATCCGCCCGGGCGAGAAGGTCCCCTTGGACGGCGTCGTCATCGAGGGCTGCAGCGCACTGAACACCGTGGCACTGACTGGAGAGACAGAACCACGGCGGGCAACGGTGGGCGACGAAGTCGTCTCAGGCTGCGTCAACCTGTCTGGAGAACTTCGCGTACGCACCACCAAGGTATTCGCTGAAAGTACGGTGACCAAGATCATCCAACTGGTGGAACAAGCTGGCGAGCGCAAGTCGCAGAGCGAGGCTTTCATCACCCGCTTTGCCCGCATCTATACGCCAGTCGTGGTGATAGCCGCCATTGCCATCGCCATACTCCCCCCCCTGTTCGTCGCCTTAGGCCAAGGCTCATTGACGGCTTTCCACGCGGCTTTACCCGTCTGGCTCTACCGTGCACTAATGTTCCTCGTCGTGTCGTGCCCATGTGCACTGGTCATCAGCGTTCCCCTGACCTTCTTCGGAGGCATCGGAGGCGCTTCGCGACAGGGCATCCTGGTCAAGGGTGCCAGCTGCCTTGACGTGCTGGCCAAGGTCGAAACGGTGGTATTCGACAAAACCGGCACGCTCACACTGATGAAGGTTGACCAGCAGGCTGACGGCCAGACCACCTACAGTGAGGAAGTGAAGGCCGACAGTGCCGAGGCCATCCGCCGACT
>DFGF01000090.1 GCA_002371715.1 Prevotella sp. UBA3757 | reverse complement strand
GCCCCGAGTGGCGCGAACCGCTGAGTTTGCGGTTGGCCGACGGACGGCTGTTCCGCCTGGAATTCGACTGCAAAAACTGCCAGATGAACATCTTTGAACGGTAAAAAGGTAAAAAAGGGAATTATATGTGGCGCAACATCATCATATTCGGAATTAATCAGGTAAAAAGTCTTTTACTTTTTTACCGTTTTACCGTTTTACCGTTTTACCGTTTTACCGCTTTTTACCTTTTAACCTTTTTACTATTTTCTTGCTACAACCATGGTCAGCAGACGCCAGATGCCTGGATCGGCCAACCGCATGTCGGGCTTTGGGCTCGGCCGCTCAGCCCTCAGCAGCTGGACTCCATCTCTTTCTCGACCACTCACCATTATACCCAGAACTACAACTTCCGGGTGAGGGCCAAGCTGCTGCCCCTGGCCGACAACTATAGCGCGATGGCCTTCGACACGCTTTACGTCCAGCAGGGCGACCGCGTCGTGGTGGCCGACATCACCACCGTGCCCTCGGACACCATCGACTCGGTTTGGGTCAAGGTGGCCCGCGACCAGATTACTCAGGGCTGGATTCGCGAGAGCGAGTTGCTGGCCGGCGTGTCGCCCGATGACCCCATCTCGCAGTTCATCGATGTCTTCTCCGACGCCCATCTGCTGGTGTTTCTGGCGCTTTTCGTTGTCGTGGGCGGGGCTTACGCCATGCGCCGCCTGCTGCGCCGCCGGGCCTATATCGTCCACTTCAACGACATCGACTCCTTCTATCCCACGTTGCTCTGCCTGCTGGTGGCAGTGTCGGCCACGCTCTATGCCACCATCCAGACTTTCGGTGCCGAGCAATGGCGCCACTTCTACTACCATCCGTCGCTCAACCCCTTCACACTGCCCTTTGTGCTGGGACTCTTTGTGGCCTCCGTCTGGGCCATCATCATTGTCGGCGTGGCGGCTGTCGACGATGCCCTGCGCCGTCTGTCGTCGTCGGACGCCTTTCTCTACCTGTTGGGGCTGGGCGCGGTGTGTGCCCTGCTCTACGTCGTGTTCAGCATCTTGACGCTTTACTACGTGGGCTACGTGCTGTTGGTGCTCTACGTCGTCTTTGCCCTCTGGCGCTATTTCCGCTATACCCGCCGTCCCTATGTGTGTGGCAGCTGCGGCACGCCTCTGCGACGTAAGGGCCGCTGTCCGCATTGTGGTGCCATGAACGTATAGCCGGTCGCTGGCCGCACGGTAACTGGCTGGTACTTTGAAAAAAAAATGTCGCGAATACCAATTCGTTTAATTCGTTGTCGGAAAAAATGCTTTTTCCTTTGGTGTTTCGCTCGGTTTGCACTACCTTTTCGCTTTGCGAGAAAGTACTCACGCTCGGAAAATCTCAAATAAATTTGGTTTTTCTCTCACTTATTCGTACCTTTGCAGCCGCAAATGGAAAAAGACATGAATTTCAAGGCCGCGCTGTTCGATCTGGACGGCGTGGTGTTCGACACCGAATCGCAGTACACTGTGTTCTGGGGCGAGATTTGCCGCACTTACCATCCCGAGCATCCGGGACTGGAACAGGAAATCAAGGGGCAGACGCTGGTCCAGATATATGACCAGTGGTTCTCGGGACCCCTGACACCGGAGCAGGCCACCATCACTGAGCGGCTGAACCAGTTTGAGCAGCACATGGATTACCGCTACGTGCCGGGTTTCCGTCAATACGTCGAGACCCTACGCCGCCGAGGCATCAGGACTGCCGTGGTGACCAGTTCGAACCGCCCGAAGATGGAGGCCGTCTACCGGGCACGCCCCGAGTTCCGAGGGCTGTTCGACGCCATACTCACCTCGGAGGACTTTGACCGCTCAAAGCCCGACCCCGACTGCTACCTGAAGGCTGCCTGCAGGCTGGGCGTGAGTCCGCAGGATAGCGTCGTCTTCGAGGACTCGTTCAACGGGCTGCGCTCCGGACGCGCCGCCGGCATGTATGTCGTCGGTCTGGCCACCACCAACGCCGCCGAGGCCATTGCCCCGCTGTGCGACCGCGTCATCAATGACTATTTAGTAACCGTTAATCAATAAAAACTCCGTGCCTCTGTGTCTCTGCGTACAAAAATCATTCCAAGTTAGGATAACTGATAATGGATAATTGAGGGCTGACGCCCCAATCATTTTAATTTTATATCTTATATTTATAGTAAAAAAATGGCAGGATATTTAGTTTCAGACAACCGCAAGGTTACCACCCACCGCTTCATAGAAATGAAGCAGAAGGGCGAGAAGATTTCAATACTCACATCGTATGACTACACGATGGCCGGACTCGTCGACCGCGCCGGCATCGACGCCATACTCGTAGGCGACTCGGCATCGAACGTCATGGCTGGTCACCAGACCACGCTGCCTATGACCGTCGACCAGATGATATACCACGCCAGCGCCGTGGTGCGTGCCGTCAAGCGCGCCCTAGTGGTGTGCGACATGCCTTTCGGCTCCTATCAGGTCAGCGCCTCAGAGGGCGTCACCAACGCCATACGCATCATGAAGGAGAGCGGGTGCGACGCCCTGAAGATGGAGGGTGGCGCCGAGATACTGGACACCGTCAAGCGCATACTTGACGCCGGCATTCCCGTCATGGGACACCTCGGACTGACGCCCCAGAGCATCAACAAGTTCGGCACCTACGCCGTGCGCGCCAAGGAGCAGGCCGAAGCCGATAAACTCATGGAGGACGCGCGTCTGCTGGCCGAGGCCGGATGCTTCGGCATCACGCTCGAGAAAGTGCCCGCCGAGCTGGCCGCACAGGTCACGCGCGAGGTGACGTGTCCCACGATAGGTATCGGTGCCGGCAACGGCTGCGACGGTCAAGTGCTGGTCATCGCCGACATGCTGGGCATGACCCAGGGCTTCTCGCCACGCTTCCTGCGCCGCTATGCCGACCTGGGCACGGTCATCACCGACGCCGTGGGCCGTTACGTGGGCGACGTCAAGAGCGGCGACTTCCCCAACGAATCGGAATCCTACTGAACGATGAACAGTCAGACTACGCCCGTACACATCCGACTGTGGCACCACGAGTTCTGGCTGCTCGTCGTGGCTGGACTGCTACAGGTCATGGCCGTCTACATGCTCATACCCGTCATGCCCGGCTGGCTGCTGACAGACCGGCAACTGTCACCTGCTGAGACGGGCCTCGCGATGGGAGCCTTCGCCCTGGGCCTGTACCTGCTGGGGCCGTCGTGCTCTTGGCTGGTGCAGCGTTACCGGCGCAACATGGTGTGTATAACGGCCATTGCCGCCCAGGCTGCCTGCGTGCTGCTGCTGGCCTATGCGGGACCCAGGGCCAGCCTGCCCCTCGTGCTCGTGCATCGCGTCGCCATGGGCGCTGCCTTCGGACTGGGCCAGATGGTCATACTCTCCACGCTGGTCATCGACACCTGTGAGTCTCACCAGCGTACCGAGGCCAACCATGGCGCGGCCTGGTTTGCACGCTTCGCACTCTCGCTGGGTCCCCTGTGCGGACTGGCCGTCACCGCCCTGACACCTGTGGCCGGACGGCTGTCGCCCCTGTTGGCCCGGCTGTCGCCCATGGCCGCCGTTCTCGTCGTCTCCGCTCTGCTGGCGCTGGCCGGTGCGGCGCTCATCAGTCAGGTGCGTTTTCCCTTCCGCTCGCCCGAGGAGTGCGTCACCATTCTGTCGTTCGACCGCTTCTTACTGCCAACGGGTGGCGTGCTCTTTGCCAACCTCCTGCTGGTCAGCATGGCCGTTGGACTGCTGCTGGCTTTAAGGCTGTCGCTGGTATTCTACGCCCTGGTCATGGGCGGTTTTCTGTTGGCCCTGCTGGCCCAACGCTTCGTCTTCCGCAATGCCGAACTGGAGAGCGAGGTGGTTAGTGGACTGATACTCATGGGTGCCGCCGAGCTCATCCTGCTTAACTACCCCGGCAATCCGCTGGCCCCCCTGTTGCTTGGCACGGGCGTGGGCATCGTCAGTTCGCGATTCCTGCTGTTCTTCGTCAAGTTGAGCCGCCATTGCCAGCGAGGCACGTCGCAGAGTACATATTTCCTGGGCTGGGAGACAGGGCTGGCCATCGGCTTGGGACTGGGCTATGCCCTATGCTACCCATGGGACGGCGTGCTCATCGTCACGAGCATAGCTCTGACGGCCGCGGCTCTGGCTATGTACGTTGGCTATACCCACCGGTGGTTCCTCGGCCACAAAAACCGCTGATTACATACCCCTTTCCTTTTTTTTTCACATTTTCCTTTCGTGTTTCACTATAATTTTGTACCTTTGCAGCCGTAAAGCGAATCGTTTTTCTTTAATATAATTATAGTTAACATTATTATGAGCGAAATCAAACAGATAGAAGCTGAGGAGTCGTCCATCGATTTCATGAAAATATTCAAAGACCTGCTGAAGTACAAGAAATTGTACCTCAAAGTGCTTCCCGCAGCCTTCGTAGTGGCAGCCATCTACGCCCTGGGCAAGCCAAACACCTACACTTGTACCGTGTTGCTGAGCCCCGAAATGTCGACCAGCCGCAGTAATGCCGGACTCTCGGCCCTGGCTAGCAGCTTTGGCATACAGCTGGGTTCCCGCTCAGGCGGTATGGGCACCGAGGCTCTTTTCCCCACGCTCTATCCCGAGCTGATGAACTCGACGGACTTCAAGATTTCGCTCTTCGACGTGCCCGTCACCATCGAGGGTAACAAGAAAAAGGGCGAGCAGGACCGCACCATGACCTACTACGACTACCTCTGCAACGAGCAGAAACGCCCCTGGTGGTCAGCTGCCATTGGCGGCACGATAAAGGCCATCACCAGCCTCTTCAGCGACAAGAAACCCGAGACCGAGGAGTCACTCGACCCCTTCCGGCTGACCCGCAAGCAGGCTGCCGTGGTCAAGGCTCTGCACAACCGCGTCGTCTGCGACGTTGACAAGAAGACCATGGTCATCACCATACAGGTCACCGACCAGAATCCCGTCATTTGCGCCACCATGGCCGATACGGTCAAGACGCGACTTCAGAAATTCATTACCGACTACCGCACGTCGAAGGTGCGGGTAGACCTGGAGCACAACAAGAAGGTTGAGCGCGAGGCCAAGGCCCGCTACGACAGGGCCAGCCGCCTTTACTCCGAGTTTGCCGACGCCAACCAGGACATCATCCTGGAGAGCGCGCGCCGCCGGCTGACCGAACTGGAAAATGACATGCAGCTGCAGTTCAACGCCTACCAGCAGGTGGCAGCTCAGGTGCTGGCCGCCGAGGCTAAGGTGCAGGAGGAAACTCCCGCCTTCACCACGCTCCAAAGTGCCACCGTGCCACTGCAGAAGAGTGGTCCCAAGCGCGCCCGCATGTGCATCATCTTCGTCTTCCTGGCATTCCTCGGCACTACGGTCTGGATTCTCTATAAGGAGGACGACCTGAAACCGCTGCTCGGGCTGGGATGACAATCAGAAACGCAATTACTAAGTGTAGATTAATAATGGAAAAAATTACTGGCTCAGAAGCGCTCATGAGGGCTTTGCAGGCCGAGGGCGTCACAACCATATTCGGTTACCCCGGCGGCTCCATCATGCCCACCTACGACGCGCTCTACGACTATACCCGTGGCCCGAAGAAATGCTTCGACCACATACTCGTGCGCCACGAGCAGGCCGCCGTACATGCCGCCGAGGGCTTTGCCCGTGTGTCCGGACAGGTTGGCGTGTCACTCGTCACCAGCGGTCCCGGTGCTACTAACACACTGACAGGCGTGGCTGATGCCATGCTCGACTCGACCCCCATCGTCGTTATTGCCGGACAGGTGGCCATCAGCGCACTCGGCACTGACGCCTTCCAGGAGGTAGACCTTGTGGGTCTGGCTCAGCCCATATCGAAATGGAGTTACCAGATACGCCATGCCGATGACATAGCCTGGGCCGTCAGCCGTGCTTTCTATATAGCGCGTAGCGGCCGACCCGGTCCCGTCGTACTCGACTTCCCGCGCAACGCCCAGGTCGAGCAGGTGGAGTGGAAGCCCCGCAAGGTGGACTTCGTGCGCTCCTACGTCGCCCTCCCGAAGCTCGACATGGATGCCGTCAGCCAGGCCGCCGAACTCATCAATCAGGCCAAGCGCCCGCTGGCACTCGTCGGTCAGGGCGTAGAGCTGGGTAACGCCCAGGAAGAATTGAAAGCCCTGTTGGAGAAAGCCGACATACCGGCCGGACGCACCATGCTGGGACTGAGTGCCCTGCCGTCTGACCATCCGCTGAATGTCGGCATGCTGGGCATGCACGGCAACTATGCCGTCAACCTCAAGGAGCAGGAGTGCGACGTGCTGATAGCCATCGGCATGCGCTTCTCTGACCGCGTGACGGGCAACACCAAGACATACGCCAAGCAGGCCAAGGTAATCCACCTGGACATAGACCGCAGTGAGATAGACAAGAACGTCAGGACCGACGTGGCCGTGGTGGCCGACTGTAAGGAATCGTTACCAGCCCTGACCCGCCTCGTCCGCGAGAACAACCATCAGGCGTGGCGCGACTCGTTCAAGTCCCTGGACCAGATGGAGCGCGAGAAGGTCATAGAACCCGCCATTCACCCCACCACAGGTCCGTTGCTGATGGGCGAGGTGGTAAATGCTGTGGCCCTGCAGGCCGCTGACGATGCCGTGCTCGTGACTGATGTCGGTCAGAATCAGCTCTTTGCAACCCGTTATTTCAAGTATCACCACAAGCGTAGTATCTGCACCAGTGGCGGTCTCGGCACCATGGGTTACGGTATGCCCGCAGCCATCGGAGCCACCTTCGGAGCACCCAGCCGCCAGGTCTGTTGCTTCATGGGCGACGGCGGCTTCCAGATGTGTATCGAGGAGCTTGGCACTATCATGGAGCAGCAATCGCCAGTCAAAATGATTCTCATGAACAACAACTACCTGGGCAACGTGCGCCAGTGGCAGGACATGTTCTGGCAGCGCCGGCAGTCGTTCACCCGCATGATGAACCCCGACTATCAACTCATAGCCCAGGGCTACGGCATTGCCTACGAGGCCGTTACCGACCGTCAGCAGTTGGCGGCAGCCGTCCAGAAAATGCTGGCCACGCCCGGACCCTACATCTTGGAGTGTGCCATACTCGAGGATGACGACGTGCTGCCCATGACGCCACCGGGTATGAACGTCGACCAGATGATGCTGGAGGTGTGAGAGAGTTGAGAGTTGACAGTTGAGAGTTGAGAGTTGACAGTTGAGAGTTGAGAGATATGATTTATTAGAGTAATCATATACTTCAAACTTCAAAATAAAAAATATGGAAGAAAGAGAGAATAAAAAACTATATACGCTGTTGGTCTATTCGGAGAATATAGCCGGTATACTCAATCAGATTACTGCCGTTTTTACGCGTCGTCAGGTCAATATCGAGAGCCTTAACGTGTCGGCATCGTCCATTGAGGGCGTCCACAAGTACACCATTACGGCTTGGAGCGACGAAGACCAGATAATCAAGATAACGCGCCAGATAGAGAAGAAGATTGACGTGGTCAAGGCCAACTACTTCACCGACGACCAGCTGTTCATCCGCGAGACGGGACTCTATAAGCTCTCGACCAAGAAGGTCATGGAGAATCCCGACATATCGCGCACCATACGTCGCCACGACGCCTCGATAACCGAGGTGAACCCGACATACGTCATCGTCATGAAGAACGGCAAGACGGAGGACATTCTTTCGCTCTACTACGCTCTGAACGAGTTCAACTGCGTGTTCCAGTACACCCGTTCGGGTCGTATAGCCGTCACCCGTGCCAAGCAGGAGCAAGTGAGCGAATTTCTTGAAGAAAGGGAGAGGGAATGGAAAAAATAGGTCGTTACGAATTCATGGCCGAGCCGTTTCATTGCGACTTCTCAGGCCGGCTGTTCATGGGCCATATGGGCAACCATTTGCTCAACGCCGCCGATTTCCATTCGTCGGCACGCGGTTTCGGCATGCAGTACCTCATGACCATCCAGCGCTCGTGGGTGCTCTCTCGGCTGGCCATCGAGATGACCGAGATGCCCCGCCAGTACACTAAGTTCAACGTCGAGACGTGGGTGGAGTCGGCCATGCGCTACTTCACCTCGCGTAACTTTGCCGTCGTCGGACAGGATGGCACCACCTACGGCTACGGACGCAGCATCTGGGCCATGATTGACACCCAGACGCGCCAGCCAACCGACATCTACGCCATAGACAACGGAGCCATCGAGCAATGGATTGTCACCGATAAGGCATGCCCCATCGACAAAGGAGGCCGCGTCAGGATGACTGATCAGGCAGAACTGGTGCGCACCATCCAGACATACTATAACGACGTAGACATTAACGGACACATCAACTCCGTCAAGTATATAGAACACGTGCTCGACCTTTGGCCCGTCGACTGGTACCGCCAGCACCAGATACACCGCCTCGAGATAGCCTATGTGGCCGAGGCACATGGTGGCGACAGTCTCTCGTTCTATCGTGAGCAGGTGGGGCCGGACGAATACTGCATCCGCATCGTCAAGGCGGTCGGCGACGACGCTGGCGGCGTGGAGGTATGCCGTAGCAAGGTTACTTTCGGCTGACGGTCATGGTCGGAAAAACGAGAGAAACAGAACATATAAAAGCAGCGCCACGGTCTGTCGCTGGTACAGTTGCCCCCAACGGGTGACGCGTGCGAGAGGAAAGTCCGGGCAGCATAGGACACTCCACTGGTGAAAATGCCAGCTGTTGGTGACAGCAGGATACGGAAGAAGAAAACAACCGCCTCACTCCCATAAAGAGCGGGGTAAGGGTGAGAAGGTGGTGTAAGAGACCACCAGCCTGCGGGCGACCGTAGGGCTGTTCTGTCTGGAGGCTGCAAGTCCGCGTATACCATCGGCTGAGGGCGGTCCGTCCGAGTTCTTTGGAACACGATGGAGGGTAGGATGCTTGAGGCGCAGGGCAACCGGCGCACTAGATAGATGACAGACACCCGTAAGGGTACAGAACCCGGCTTATAGGGGCGCTGCTTTTTTTAGTTGACAGTTGAGAATTGACAGTTGACAGTTGAGAGTTGACAGTTGAGAAAGATGAAGCAGTTGATACGTTTTTTGGAGAAAGACATCTGGCAGATAGGCCCCGACAAGGTGTCGCCCGTCCGCTACCTGCTACTGGAGGTGGTCAAGAAACTGCTGCTGGCCATCCGTTTCTTTACCACCAAGCGCGTCATGCAGAAGGCTGCAGCCCTGACCTACAGCACGCTGCTGGCCATCGTGCCCATATTGGCCGTCGTCTTTGCCATAGCGCGTGGTTTCGGTTACAACAAGTATATTGAGGTGTGGTTTCGAGATGCCTTCCAGTCGCAGCCCCAGGCAGCTGACATCATCATCGGCTTCGTCAACAGTTACCTGCGCCACACGCAGAGCGGTGTTTTCTTGGGCGTCGGACTGGTATTCATGCTCTACACGGTACTCATGCTGGTGAGCAACGTCGAGGATGCCTTCAACGAGATATGGCAGGTCAAGAAGCCCAGAAGCATCTTCCGGACCTTTACCGACTACTTGGCCATGTTCTTCCTCTTTCCCATCATCATCGTCCTCACGTCTGGTATCTCGATATTCATGGCCACCGTGGCCGACTCCATGCCTGACCTGCTGCTGTTGGGCCCTTTCATACGCCTGCTCATAGCCCTCTTGCCCTATGTGCTCATGTCGGCTATGTTTATCGGCCTCTATATCTTTATGCCCAACACCCGCGTCAGGCCCATAAGCGTCATCGTGCCCGGCATTCTGGCTGGTATCGCCATGCAGGGACTGCAGATATTCTATATCCATTCGCAGCTGTTTCTGTCCAGCTACAATGCTATTTATGGCTCATTTGCCGCCCTGCCGCTGTTCATGCTTTGGGTACAGATATCGTGGACCATCTGTCTGTTTGGGGCTGAGTTGTGCTATACCAATCAGTATCTGGACTACTATGACTACGATGCCAACACGGGCGAGATCAGCCATCGCTACAAGCTGCTGATGGCCGCGCTGCTGATGAGCAAGATTTGCCAGCGATTCGCCAACGGCCAGCGTCCGTACAGTGTCGAGGAGCTGCGCCAGCTGACGACCATCCCCATCCGCATTGTCAACGACCTGCTCTACGAACTGATTGACGCCAGGCTGCTGACGGAAATCAGCGGCGACGAGAAAGGTGAGACCTCGCGGTTCATGCCCGCCGAGGACATCAGCAACCTGACGTTTGGCGTGATGGTGGATCGTCTGGAGTCGAGGGGATGCTGGAAGATTGACCTTGACGTTAGCGAACTCTTTACTGGCAAATGGGTTCAGGCCATGGAACTGCGTAGTGACTACCTGCGCAAGGCACGCGACATCAGACTACAGGATTTGTAGCATCAGCCCTCAGCCCTCAGCCCTCAGACTTCAAACCTGATATAGGAGCGGTCGTCAAACGAGTTGAAGTCCGGATGGAAGGCCTTGGTGGCCTGGAAGTCGGGGCCGATGTTCAGCGGGTCTTGCTGGCGTTGCTGCAGCAAGGCTTTTTCGCTCTCTTCAAGGGTCGGGTATAGGAATGGATAGCCATCGGAAGCCAGCACAATCTGCCAGGGATGAAAGTCGAGGGGAATGACGCGCACGTGCTGGCGGGGAATGGGAAAGCCGTCGACAACGCTGTATGTGACGTTCTGCTGACGCATGGTCTCAATCATGTGGGGAATGATGACGGGACGCGCCGTGTCCTCACGGCACAGCTCATCAACGGTCTTGCCGTCAGCCAATTGCCGACGGGCCTCGTCGGCACGCATCCGGGCCAGCTCGGCCTCGTCGGGCTTGGGGTTGTCGAAGTAGAGCGGCGCGTCGTCGGCGTTCGGGGCGATGAGCAGGCCATGGCAGTCGCCAACGAGCCATATCTCGCGTCGCAACCGGCTGAAAACGACGACCGAGGCTGTCAGCCGGTCTTCGGGATGCTCGGCCAGTCGCGCCAGCATGGACTTCCGGTAGTGTTTGCGCACGCAGGCCGTCACCCCGCGCAAAAAGGCCTCACAACTGCAGTCCTTGGGCATGCAACGGATGTAACGGCTGATGAGCAGCATGGCATAGCGACCGTTCGACGAGAACAGGCTGTGGCGATACTGCGACTTTGATGTAGAGCCGTCGATGACGGCTATGAAGTCAGGGGTGACGACGACGCCGTCCTCGCTTTTCTTCGCGGGGTTCTTGGGTATGCTGGTCTGTTCGATGATTACCATGGTTCTTTGTATTGTTCCGGGAATTGTCCTTGGAATTGCTCTTGGTATTCCGAGGATTGTCTTTGGGATTGCTTTTGAAATTGCCCTTGGGGCTGTAGGGGCATAGCTCGCTGATGAGTTCCGGACGCCCTATGCGGCGCAGGCTCTGCTCGATGCCACGACGCTCTTCCGGCTTATACCAGAAGAAGTACTGGCGCTGGGCCAGCTTTTCCTCAGGCGTCTTGGCGCTCTTGACAGGTTCCAGCGTGTAGGGGTCGTAGCCCGTATACCATGTCTCGGTGGCCACGGTCATGGGCGTCGGTGTGAAGTCCTGCACTTGCTCGAGCTGGAAGTCCAGATGCTTGGTGATGACGGCCAGTTCGGCCATGTCGGCCTCGCTGCAGCCCGGGTGGCTGGAGATGAAGTAGGGGATGATCTGCTGGTTGAGGTGTTCTTCGCGGTTGATGCGGTCGAAGAGGCGCTTGAATGCGTAGAACTGCTGGAACGACGGCTTGCGCATGAGTCGCAGCACATGGTCGGAGGTATGCTCTGGTGCCACCTTCAAGCGACCGCTGACGTGTCGGGTGATGAGTTCGCGCGTGTAGGCCTCGGCAGCCTGGTTGGCGTGTTCGTCCTTGCTGCGATGGAGCAGCAGGTCGTAGCGTACGCCACTGCCTATGAAGCTTTTCTTGATGCCGGGCAATGCATCGACGGCCCGGTAGATGTCAAGCAGGCGCGAATGGTCGGTGTCCAGGTTCGGGCATATCTGCGGGTGGATGCAGCTGGGTCGGCGGCATTTCTCGCAGGCGCTCAGGTTACGGCCGTGCATGCCGTACATATTGGCTGACGGTCCGCCCAGGTCGGAGAGGTAGCCCTTGAAGCCGTCCATCTGGATGACCTGACGTACCTCCTTCAGAATGCTCTCCTTCGACCGACAGGCTATGAACTTGCCCTGGTGGGCCGAGATGGTGCAGAAGGCGCAGCCGCCGAAACAACCTCGATGGATGTTGACCGAGAACTTAATCATGTCGTAGGCCGGAATACGCTTGCCCTTATATTTCAAATGTGGTACGCGCGTGTAGGGCAGGTCGAACGACGCGTCAAGTTCCTCGGTGGTCATGGGCGGATAGGGCGGATTGACCACCACACAGGTATTCTTAATTGGCTGGATGAGCCGTCGGGCATGCATCATGTTCGACTGCTCCTCAATGTAGCGGAAGTTCTCGGCCTCGGCACGCTTGTCGCTGAGGCACTCCTCATGGCTGTGCAGCATGATGTCGTCGGGGGTGGGTATGACGTCGCTATCCAGATAGACCGTCTGTGGAATCGTTTTAAGTGAAGAGTGAAGAGTGAAGAGTGAAGAGGTAGCAAATTGGCTTTCGCCCATTAGTCGGCTGCGCTCGGCAAAGCTCAAATGAGTTTGGCTTTGCTCTCGCTGGCACGACAATTCTTCATTCTTAATTCTTAATTCTTCATTTACTCGCCGGGCCAGTTCGACGATGGGCTTTTCGCCCATGCCGTAGATCAGGATGTCGGCAGGCGCATCGCACAGGATGGAGGGACGGACCCTGTCCTGCCAGTAGTCATAGTGTGACAAGCGGCGTAGCGAGGCTTCGATGCCACCCAGCACAATCAGCACGTCGGGATAGAACTGGCGCAGGATTTGTGAGTAGACGATGGTGGGGTAGTCGGGCCGCAGTCCGTGACGCCCGTCAGGACTGTAGGCGTCCTCGGAGCGCAGTCGGCGGTTGGCGGTATACTTGTTGACCATCGAGTCCATGTTGCCGGGCGAGATGGCAAAGAACAGGCGTGGGCGTCCCAGCTTCTTGAAGTCGCGGAAGTCGCCGTGCCAGTCGGGTTGCGGTACGATGGCCACCCGATAGCCTGCCGCCTCGAGCGTACGCCCGATGACGGCACAGGCAAAGGAGGGATGGTCGACATAGGCATCGGCCGAAAAGAGGATGATGTCAGCCTCGTCCCAGCCGCGCAGTTCCATCTCCTTCTTTGTCGTGGGCAGAAAATCAGTTAATCGGTACTCCAATACTTAACTCTTGACTCTTAACTATTTTTCTTAACTCTTAATTCTTAACTTAATTGAACGGCGTTCCCTGGAAGGCACGGCGCGTCATGCCGAGGTTCTCGTTGGCCTGGTTCTTCCAGTTGATGAAGAGCAGCACGAGCTGTTGCAGTCCGTAGGCCTTCATGTTGCTGTGATACACGACGTCCAGGCAGAGGTCCAGCAGTCGCTTGTCCTTGCCGGCCTCTGACTCCAGCATGGAGCGGATGTTGAGTTTCAGCTTGTCCAGGACCTGCTCGTCGACGTAGCCGTTGGAGTCTATCAGGTCGCGGAAGAGCTGATAGTCGTCAATGGTTTGCAGATGTTCATCGGTAATCTCGATACTCCTGGTACCGGATGAGTTTGCTTGAATCTTGTACATAGTCTTATTGGTTTAATTATTTAGTAAAAATGATAAGATACCTCGCATGATGGACGCACGTTTCTGCGCGTCCTTGATACACTCGAAGGGGAAGCCCATCACGAATAGGCGCTTGCTGGGCTGACGGCAGGCTATAGCGGCATCCTGTCCGTCGGCATACTGCATGGCCGTGAAGGCCGGGCTGACGGGCTGCAGGATGTCGGCCGAGGTGGCAGCATAGTGCGATGCGTTGAGCTCGTGCCAGTAGTCGAGCGTGGTGCCCAGGCCGTTCACCCGTCCCGATGCCGCCTGCGAGCGTCCGGCATGGCGGCACAGGAGTGTGCCGGCCAGAAACTGCCGTTCGGTATCGGCCGCCATGTCGGTGCCGATGTATGCGCCGCTGGCCAGTAGTGAGCCGCCGCCCTGCACAAACTTCTGAAGTGCCGTCTGCATGGGCGTGCTGAAGCTCTTGTAGTAGTTCAGGCTATGGCCGTCGTTGCGCTCCAGTCCGAGCAGCAGGTCGACGGCATCATAGCGTATGAGGCTGACCTGGCCCGCCTCGACAGCCTGGCTGGAACAGCTCACGATATTGTAGTGCTGGGCCGAGGCGATGGCTTCGGCGTGGGTGCGCACGTAGTTAAAGTCGTTGCCGGCTATGAGCTGTCCGGCCAGCTCGTCGCCGCTGTAGCCCAGACCGCCGTTTTCGTTGCCCATCTGCTGGCGGTCGAAGTTCACCTGGCGACCTACCCAGCCGAACGTCGGGCCGTAGGTCACGCCAGGGTCATCGTCGAGGTCGAAGCCCTGCTCCTGGTCGTTGTCGCGGATGGCGGGCGACGAGAGGCGGTGGAAGCCGTTGACAATCATGACCGTTTTGACGGCTCCGGGCTGACAGCAGGCCGACAGCACCTCCGTGGGGAAACTCTCGCCGCCACGGTTGACGGCTGCCACGCGGAAGTGATAGGTCTGGCCGGGCTCCAGCTCCACGTCGTAGCTGGTCTTCCTGACCTGCATGCCATTGTCGAAGTCGGCATCGCCCATGGCCGTGTACACCAGGTAGCCAGTAGGCTTCGACGTGGGTTCCTGGGGGTCGTTGACGGCATTCCAGCTGAGCCGTATCTTGTTGCGGCCCTTCATTTCGATACGGAAGTGGTCGGGCGCCAGGGGGGCTACGACAAACGACGTGCCGTGCTGGTCGTTGACGTAGCGCAGCAGCGTCTTGTAGATGGAGCGGGCCAGTGTAAAGCGGAAGTTGGGGTCCTGACCGTAGCGCATATCGGGGAAACTCTGGTGCGACATGGTTTCCAGGATAGCGCTGGGCACTTCCGGCACGCGCGACTCTGAGTAGTTGCGGTCGTAAAGTTCGCGGCGGTGCCAGCGGCCGTATTTGAATGTCAGGTCGAGCACCTCGTTGCTGAGCAGGGCGTCGGCCAGGTCTCGCGATGCCATGCGCGAGATGCCGGCGTTGAGTTTGCCCTCGTTGTGGTTGGTGGTGCAGATGGCCAGCGACCCCCAGATGTCCTTGCCGTTCTTGAAGTAGCCGGCATCGCTATGGATGGCCAGCGATAGCTCGATGGGCACCCGTCGGCCGTCCAGCGTGGGCATGTAGCACGAGCCGCCTCCCAGGTAGTTGGTCATAAACGAGCGGGTGTTGATGTCGTCGGCATAGTCGTCGGTGCCCTGTCGTCCGCTATAGACGGAGTAGGGCATACCGGCCCACTGGGCATAGTAGCGGGCACCCTCCAGGGCGCGTGGCATGCCGCTGACCTGTCCGAAGCGCTCGATGTTGCCCATGCCGCCGCCAAAGCGCACGGCATCCGTCGTGACCACGCCATTGTGGCTGCTCTGGTTGGTCAGCGTGACGCGGTTGAACTCGCTGTAGCCCTCGTCGAACTCGAAGGTGCCCAGGTAGACCCATGTGCCGCCGCCCATCTGCTGGTTGACGCGAAACTGCGTGCGCTCGCCCTTATGCCAGACGGTATAGAGGGCGTCGTCGACGCTGTTGGCCAGCGTCTGGTAGCTGACGTAGACGGCATAGCGCCCCGACTTGCGGAAACGCGGCTGGTAGGTGGCTACCGAATAGCGGTGGTTGCTGCTCGTGGTCTTGGCCATGCGGGCTGTGCCGGCCTCAAAGGGGTTCTCGTTGTCCTGATAGTGGCCGGCATGCATCATGAAGCCGGGTAGGGGCGTGGTCTGCCACTTGCCGTGAGAGGTGACCTCGATATAGTAGCTTTTCGAACCGTCGTTGTCGACGATGACCTCCTCGGTCTGCCAGTCGCGCTCACGGGGCGTGAAGACGTTGGCTCCGGCGCGTTCGAGCATCGGGATGAGGTAGGGCACGACGATGGTCTGCGTAAACAGGTCCTCGGTGGTGCCGAAGAGCTTCGGACGCTGCCAGCGCCATTGTGACCTCTTCTGGTCGTAGTAGTGGCCGTGGCTGGCCCAGAGCGAGAGGTGCCGGTTCTGCAGTCCGTGGGTGGGCTGGAAAGGTGTCGAAACGTTCCTGACCCATGGCTGGCCGTCGTAGTCTATGTCGCCCCAGAGCCGCGATTTGTCGGCATTCTTCGACAGGCGGTTGGGTATGAGTTCGTCTATCGTCAGGCCGTTGGTGACGATGCTGATGGTGTATTTCTTGTAAGGCTTGGGCAGTTCGCTTTTCACCTTTTTATATATGTGCTCGGTAATGTCGGGAGTGAACTCCTGCATGGCAAACCACTCGTCGGCGGTAATGGTCAGCGTCTTCTGGTTGTTGTCCACTTCATAGCCCAGCATGCGAGGTTGCTGGGCCAGTCGGGTGCCTTTCGGCTTGTATTTCTGAAAGTACTGTTTCAGCCGGTCGGCCATCTTTGCTTCATCCTTGGCCGTCTGTGCGATACAGTGGAGTGTGGCTGATGCGAGCAGCAGGTAGAGTAGTGTCTTTTTCATTGTCATGTTGTTAGTCCTCCCCTATGGTAAAGTTCTCAGGGTAGCGGCCCTTGAATTCCTTGAAATATTGTTTGATTTCATGCATCTGCGCCTCTATATCGCCATTGGGTACGATGGTCTTGGTGCACCGGATGAGCTTGCGCTCGTAGTCGACACCATACAGCAGGATGGGGATGCCGGCCTTCTGGGCTATATAGTAGAAGCCGCGCTTCCACTCGGGGTTGCGCTTGCGGGTGCCTTCGGGCGTGATGCACAACTGGAAAACCGGCAACCGCTTGGCTGTCTCGGCCAGGTTGTCGGTCATGCTGGTGTGCTTGGAGCGATAGACGGGTATGCCGCCCATGCTGCGGAATATAGGGCCGAGGGGCCAGAAGAACCACTCTTTCTTCATCAGGAAGTTACTCTTCATGCCCCTGCTCCTGCTGTATAACTGTCCAATCAGGAAGTCCCAGTTGCTGGTGTGCGGCGCCAGGCAGATAATAAACTTGTCGGGGTGAACCTCCGTCACGTCAGCTGTCCACCCCATACATTTGTATAACAGCCATTGGGAAATAGATTTCCACATAGTCTCTTTTCGTTCGTTTAGTATGAATCGTTGTTCTGTTTTCAGAAATTATGCAACTGGTCCAGCAGCTCACTGGCTTGTGCCACAAATTTTTCTCGCAAGTCACGGTAGTATGCCTTCGCGGGCATGCCCGGTTCGGGGTGTGAGATGCGGCTGACGTAATGGCTGCGCATGGTTAGGGTACTGTAGATGATGGCACCTACGTTGTTGCGGTTCTGACCGTACAGGGACGCGGCCACACACTCGGCGAACAGTTCTTCGCTGATGAGGTTGATACTCTTTTTTAGGTGTCTTTTACTAGCCATAATTTCTTCTCCTTATTATTAATATGATGTCTTCAGAGGTCAAAGATACTAAAAAAAATCGATATGCCATAACTTTCTTCAAAAAAAAAACTTAAAAAGCACGATTTATTTGTGTTTTCTCGCAAAAAATGAGTATTTTTGCATTCCAAATTTAAGTCATTCAACAAAGATAACAATTTTTAGACAATGGAAAAAAGTGCATTGCAGCTGGCGAGAGCCGCTTATCAGCCCAAATTGCCTAAGGCACTTCAGGGCGCTGTGAAAATCAAGGAAGGTGCTGCCACCCAGAGCGTCGGCGACCAGGAGGAGATTAAAAAGCTCTTCCCCAATACCTATGGTATGCCCATCGTGGAGTTCGAACCTGCCACCGAGACAAACAACAAGAAGATGAATGTCGGTATCATCCTGAGCGGCGGTCAGGCTCCTGGCGGCCACAACGTGATTACCGGTCTGTTCGACCAGATCAAGAAGCTGAACCCCGAGAACCGCCTCTTCGGTTTCATCCTGGGTCCTGGCGGTCTGGTAGACCACAACTACATGGAGTTGACCAAGGAGATCATTGACGAGTATCGCAATACCGGCGGCTTCGACATGATTGGTTCCGGACGTACCAAGCTGGAGAAGGTCGACCAGTTTGAAAAGGGTCTGGAGATTATCCGTGAACTCGACATCAAGGCCATCGTCATCATCGGCGGCGACGACTCGAACACCAACGCCTGTGTGCTGGCTGAGTACTATGCAGCCAAGCAGTACGGCGTACAGGTCATCGGTTGCCCCAAGACCATCGACGGCGACCTGAAGAACTCGCAGATTGAGACCTCATTCGGTTTCGATACGGCCTGTAAGACCTACTCGGAGCTGATTGGCAACATTGAGCGCGACTGTAACTCGGCCCGCAAGTACTGGCACTTCATCAAGGTCATGGGCCGTTCGGCATCGCACATCGCCCTGGAGTGCGCCCTGCAGACCCAGCCAAACATCTGCCTTGTCAGCGAGGAGATTGAGGCCAAGGGCATGAGCCTCGACGATATCGTCACCTATATTGCCAATGCCGTATGCCAGCGCGCTGCCGACGGCAACAACTTCGGTACCGTCATCATTCCTGAGGGCGTCATCGAGTTCATCCCTGCCATCAAGAAGCTCATTGCCCAGCTCAACGACGTGCTCGCTTTGCCCGAGGCCAAGGACCTGGGACGCTCCGAGTCCATCGACTTCGTCAAGAGCCACCTGACCGACGAGAACCTGGCCGTCTTCAACAGCCTGCCCACCGGCGTGGCTCGCCAGCTGGCCCTCGACCGCGACCCTCACGGCAACGTCCAGGTGTCGCTCATCGAGACCGAGAAGCTGCTCTCCACCATGGTGGCCCAGAAACTGGAGCGCATGAAGAAGGAAGGCAAGTACAGCGGCAAGTTCTCGGCACTCCACCACTTCTTCGGCTACGAGGGACGCTGCGCAGCCCCCTCAAACTTCGACGCTGACTACTGCTATGCCCTCGGCACCTCGGCAGCCCAGCTCATTGCCAACGGCAAGACCGGCTACATGGCCATTGTCAAGAATACGACGGCTCCGGCCGACCAGTGGATTGCCGGTGGCGTGCCCATCACGATGATGATGAACATGGAGAAGCGTAACGGCGAGATGAAGCCCGTCATCCGCAAGGCACTCGTCGAACTGGACGGTGCTCCCTTCAAGGCCTTCGCCAAGGAGCGCGACCGTTGGGCTCGCGAGACGGCTTATGTCTATCCCGGTCCTATCCAGTACTGGGGACCCACGGAGGTCTGCGACCAGCCCACTAAGACGCTCGCCCTTGAGCAGGCTAAGTAATTGATGCCTCAGAAGAAGAACGTACATAAGAATAGAACGACATCCGGACGCCGACAGAGCATAGTGCGACACAGGCGTCCGAATGTCTTTATTCGTCTCTTGCAGCACCTGCCCAACTGGGCGTGGTGGGTCGGAGGCAGCGTGGTGGCGGCTGTCTATGTGTTCTTTTTCTATTATATTTTCGTCAGCCCCTACGGCTTCCGCTGGCGCGCCCTCTATGGCGACATCAGCTATCCTGAGGGCTACGAGATTCACGGTATCGACATTTCGCACCATCAGGGGAAAATAGACTGGCAGGAGCTCAAGGACCACGGCATGATTGACAAGTTTCCCGTGCGCTTCGTCATGATCAAGGCCACGGAGGGTGCCACGCGTGTCGACGAGAACTTTGCCGACAACTTCCGCCAGGCTCTCGACTACGGTTTTACGCGCGGGGCATACCATTTCTATAGTGTCCACTCCTCGGCAAAGGACCAGGCCGACTTCTTCATCCGTAAGGTGAAACTCGAGAATGGCGACCTGCCGCCCGTGCTTGACGTGGAGCATAAACCCAAGAGCCAGACCGACGAGGAGTTCAGGCAGAGCATCCTGCAATGGCTCGACATCGTGGAGCGCCACTATGGCGTCAAACCCATCATCTATACCTATTTCAAGTTTAAGACGCGCTATCTGAGCGACCCCGCCTTCGATGACTATCCTTACTGGATAGCCCACTACTACGTCGACAAGGTGGAGTATCAGGGCCGCTGGAAGTTCTGGCAGCATACGGACGTGGGTCGTCTGCCCGGCATCAAGGGGCATGTGGACTTCAACATCTACAACGGGTCGATGTACGACCTGCGGAAGATGACCATCGGAGCTCGCGAAATGATTGGCGAGGAAGCCTATAATGACTGATGTAAAATAAAGAAAAACGAGTTTTCCTTTGGTTTTTCGATAGGTTTGCACTACCTTTGCAACCGTTATGACAGAAGTGAAGATTAACGACGACGTTTTGCGCCGTGCTGCCGCCGAGGGAATGGATGTCTTCGTGGCAGCCTTTGTCGGTGCTATCAAGGAGGCTGTCGGCGGTCAGCTGACAGCCGAGAACATGGGTCTGCTGAATGCCGACCAGATAACGCTGCTGGCCTGGGATGTCCTGCACGAAGAGGTGATGGAGGGTGGTTTCGTACAACTCATCCATAACGGCAACGGGCCTTTCATTTTCAAGAACCCGCTGGCCAAGGCGCTGAAACTGTGGGGCATGCGTGACCTGTCGAAGCTCATCTACGAGGGTCATACCCTGTACGTCAAGTATGGCGAGGCCATCGAGCGCGACTGCACCGACGAGGAGTTCATGGCGCTCTTTGAGCAGTATCCTGAGTTTGACGACCTTGACGATGCCTTTATTGAGCAGGAAGAGGCGTGGACCGGCCAGATTGCCCGCTATATTGATGAACACATTGAGCGATTTGCTAACGTTGAACGTTGAACATTGAACGTTGAACGACAAATGCTATAAATAAAATGAACAAGGAAGAACAATGAATAAGGAAGAAGAACTGATCAGGAAGAAGAGTCCAGTCAACATACGCAACAAGAAAGCCTCGTTTGAGTATTTCTTCATCGAGACCTTTACGGCTGGCATCGTGCTGACGGGTACTGAAATCAAGAGCATCCGTCTGGGCAAGGCCAGTCTGGTGGATACCTATTGTTTTATTACTGCTGGCGAGCTGTGGGTGAAGGGTATGAACATTTCGCCTTACTTCTACGGTTCGTACAACAACCACGAGATGAAGCGCGACCGCAAGTTGCTGCTGACCAAGCGGGAAATCCGTAAGCTGGAGTCGGCCACCAAGCAGACCGGCTACACCATCGTTCCCCTGCTGGTGTTCATCGACGAGAAGGGACGCGCCAAGATGGATATTGCGCTATGTAAGGGTAAGAAGGTGTTTGACAAGCGTCAGACGCTGAAAGAGAAGGAAGACCGGCGCGAAATGGATCGCGTCATGAAAAATGCAAGAGGAATTTAGAATTAAGAGTTTAGAGTTAAGAATTAAGAGTAGGGTAGTCCTGATAAAGAGTATGGTAAAAAACTTTGTTTTGACCTTTTTGTTGCTGTTGACGCTTTCGGTCACGGCACAGCAGAAGCGTGAATTTCGTGGCGCATGGATACAATGTGTCAACGGACAGTTTAAGGGCATAGGTACCGAAACCATGCAGCGCACGTTGAGCTATCAGCTCGACGAACTGCAGAAGGATGGATGTAACGCCATCATCTTCCAGGTGCGCCCCGAGTGCGATGCGCTCTACGAGAGCAGCCTGGAACCCTGGAGCTACTATCTGACCGGGCAGCAGGGCCAGCGTCCCACGCCCTATTGGGACCCCCTGCAATGGATGATTGACCAATGCCATCGGCGCGGCATGGAGCTGCATGCCTGGATTAATCCCTATCGCGCCAAGACCAAGTCGCCCCACCAGAATGCATCGAACCACGTCATTGTGCGCCATCCCGAATGGACCTTTACCTACGACGGGCTGACCCTGCTCAATCCCGCCCTCAGGGAGTGCCGCGACTACATCTGCGACGTGGTGAGGGACATCGTCGAGCGTTACGATATTGACGGGCTGCACATCGACGACTATTTCTACCCCTATCCCGTCGCCGGCGTGGAGATTCCCGACGAGGCCCAGTTCCGCGCCAATTCCAACGGCATCCAGGACCGTGGCGACTGGCGCCGCTACAATGTCAACCTGTATATCAAGCAGATGTATGAAACCATCCACAAGGCCAAGCCCTGGGTGAAGTTCGGCGTGTCGCCCTTCGGCATCTACCGCAACCAGAAGAGCGACCCCAACGGCAGCCGCACCAACGGGCTGCAGAACTACGACCAGCTCTATGCCGACGTGCTGCTATGGGATGCCAACGGATGGATGGACTACTGCGTGCCCCAGCTCTATTGGGAGATAGGCCACAAGGCTGCCGACTACGACGAGCTGATTCGTTGGTGGGACCGCCACCTGACGCGCACGCCGCTCTACATCGGCGAGGACGTGGAGCGTACCGTGAAACATCCTGATCCCGCCAATAAGAACCGCCACCAGTTGGCCGCCAAGATGGCCCTGCACGCCGAGCTGCCCCGCGTCAAGGGTACGGTGCTGTGGTACGCCAAGGCCGCCGTTGACAACGTTGGCAATTATGGTACGTCGCTGCGCAACAACTACTGGCGCACGCCGGCCCTGCAGCCCCTGATGCCACATATCGACAAGAAGGCTCCCAAGGCCCCCCGCAAGCTGAAGGTTGTCACGATGGACGACGGCGAGCGCGTACTGTGCTGGAAGGCTCCCCGTGGCAAGGGCTGGAAGAACGAGGCTACCCGGTATGTGGTCTATCGCTTCGCCCATGGTGAAAAGGTTGATATCAGCAACGCGTCGAAGATAGTGAAGATTACTTCCGACTGCCTTTACATCATTCCCTCCGTCCAGCAGGGCCGCTACACCTACGTGGTAACCGCCCTGGACCGCATGCAGAACGAGAGCAAGGGCAAAAAGACAAAGATACGCTGATGCTACCGAGACTTTTTTCTTGAAATTATTGTCACAATGTCACACGGCATGACTATCAGATGAAGACCTCCTCGGGCGACTGCAGCTGGAGCTGGAGGTAGTTGATGTTGTGCCTGACGTCGATGGGGGCCTTCAGGTCGATGCCTATGAAGTTTTACAAATAAGGCTGACACGCTGACACAACCCCGATAAATAAAGGGCGTGCAACGTTTGAAAGGGTGACACAGGGTGACACAAGGCTGACACGTTGGCAGACAGCAGGGATAAGCCGTAGTTAATCAATGGATTTTCACGAAAATTCAGACAATAAGTACCGCTTTAGAAGCCATACTCGGGGAGTAACGGTTGAATTTTCACGAAAATCCAGGGCTTTGTGGCGCGATATTTTCCGGTGCTCCTAAAGTATAAACTGATAAAGGCACTATGGAGGCAATTAACAAGCTGAGAATGAAATGAAATTCCGCTAACAGGCCGACCCTTGTCAAGTCTTGAATTGGCGTGTCAGCCTTGTGTCACCCTGTGTCACCCTTTCAAACGTTGCACGCCCTTTATTTATCGGGGTTGTGTCAGCGTGTCAGCCTTTAATGGAAAAATTCTTTGTTCTATCACCTTTGCAGTCTGATGGTTCGTAAAAAAATAGCAGAATATTTTGCCGTTCGCTGGATTATTGCTATCTTTGCAAGATAAATATGTATGGTGTATGAAATATCCCTTAGGAGTACAAAGTTTTGAGAAGATTCGTGAAGACGGTTCCTTGTATATGGACAAGACCGCTATGGTTTATGACATAGTAAAAGGTGGAACATATTTTTTCCTTAGCCGTCCGCGCCGTTTCGGCAAGAGTTTGCTTATCTCCACCCTGGAGGCTTACTTCCAAGGGAAGCGAGAGCTGTTTCGTGGACTGGCTATCGATAGTCTGGAGAAGGACTGGACACAGTATCCTGTGCTGCATCTTGACCTTAATGCCGAGAAATACACCACCTCGGAGGCCCTGACCACTATTCTGAACAGGCATTTGCTGCAATGGGAAAAGGTGTACGGGGCATCAGATGATGAAAAATCCGTGGCTGACCGTTTTTCTGGCATCATCCGCCGTGCCTTTGATCAGACAGGACGGAAGGTGGTCATCCTTGTTGACGAATATGACAAGCCTCTGCTGCAGGCCATTGGCAACCAGACCCTGCAGGATGACTACCGCGCCACGCTGAAGGCGTTCTACGGCGTGGAGAAGTCGATGGACCCCTGCGTTCAGTTTGCCTTCTTCACGGGGGTGACGAAGTTCTCGAAGGTCAGCGTGTTCAGCGACCTCAACAATCTGACGGATATAACGATGGACAGGCGTTATGCCGAAATTTGCGGGTTTACCGAACAGGAGATACAAACAAACCTCGATGCCGAGGTGGAAAAGCTTGCCCAGGCCCAGAATCTAACGCGTGAGGCATGTTACGCACAGCTGCGCGAATACTACGACGGCTACCATTTCCATCCGTCGGCAGTAGGGGTGTACAATCCATACAGCATCCTGAACGCCTTGGACCGCCGGGAGTTTGGTAGCTACTGGTTTGAGACCGGCACACCCTCCTTCCTGGTCGAGGCCATGAGGCACGCCAATTTCCGGCTTGACGATA
>DFGF01000094.1:1688-2604 GCA_002371715.1 Prevotella sp. UBA3757 | reverse complement strand
CCTGGCAGGATGCGGGCGGCAACAGTTTCCGCTACGACGAGATGGTGGCCCCATTCACCAAGGAAAAGGGAGGCAGGGCTATCCAACCCACCACTATGGCGCGCTTCGCAAATGTGACCTTACACCAGACCGACGAGCTCATCGGGCAGTTAGGCAACCCCATAGGACTGGCCTCCTACAAGCCCTATCACTCCTCTGGCGAGGACTTCCTACAGAACTATCTCGGCATGATTGGACTACCGATGGACATGTACCCCCAGTGGCAGGAGCGCCAGCAGATACTGCTCACACAGCAGGCTGCAAAGGATCCTCAGATTGTCGAGAAGATCAAGGGCCAGCTCAAGAAAGGCGGCGACGTCATCATCACCACGGGTCTGCTGAAGGCCATCAAAGAGCAGCTGGCCGACGTCTGTGAACTCTACTGCGGCGACCTCAAAGCAATCGTCAACGACTTCGGCTGGTTCGGAAAGTCTGAACGCGAGTTCATCATCCCACAGGTGAAATACTTCACCAACGATGCATGGGAGGTGGTCAGTGCAGGCCGTCCACTGAATGGTGGTGTCTCTGGCTATCCCATCCTGCTGCGCGACACTTACTCGAAAGGCATGCTCTTCGTGCTTACTATCCCTGATGATTTCGGCAACCTCTACGACTATCCCGCAGGGGCACTCAATGTCATCCGTCGAGCCATGAGCAAGGATGTGGGCGCCTATATCGAAGGTCCTTCGAAGGTGGCACTCTTCCCCTATGACAACAAGACCCTGGTGATCGAGAATTTCAATGACGAAGCCGTCACCCTACGTGTTGTCATCAATCAGAAAGTCGGCTCCCTGCGCAATCTGATGACAGGCGACCAGCTGAAGCCAGCCACTCTGCCTCAAACTCGCCCCATGTGGGGTCGTAACCTGTTCTTCGG
>DFGF01000094.1:0-1569 GCA_002371715.1 Prevotella sp. UBA3757 | reverse complement strand
GCCAACTAAGAAAACATATCGTGCTGATGATGGGGATGTGGATGTCCGTCAGTCCGCTGGCAGCACAGCCCTGAAGGGCATCGAGGCTATGGAGCGTTTCTACCACGCCATCGGCATGCCAACGAACATCAAGGAACTGATCGGCAAGGACATTACCGACGATGAGATCCGCGAGATGACCCGCAAGTGCAGCCGCGACTACACAGCCACCTGCGGCGGCCTGAAAGTGCTCAAAGCCGAGGACATGGAGGCCATCTACCAAATGGCCCGAGGCTAACTACTCGGCGTTTGTTAAAAACATTAAAAAGAGGAATGAATTTGATATATAATACAAGGTGTAAATAAAATAAAATCGTATCTTTGCGGCATAGATACATGAATAAATAATAAAAAACCATTAGAATTATGAGAAAACTTATACTTGCAACATTACTCTTGGGCACACTCACAGCCGGTGCGCAGGGATTCATCACGCGCAGGGCTCAGGTGGCCAAGCAGCAGTCGGAACTAAGTGCAAAGAAAGCTGCGACCCGCAGCGTAGCCTTGAAGGCGCAGCAGCAGCGCGGATTCTTCTTCGTGAACTGCGAAGCAAATGCTGACGCACAGCAGGTGGCTCATGCTCTGCAGACGGCAGGCGCAGCTGTCAGAGTGGTCAGGGGCGACCTGATACTGCTCGATGCTCCCTACTCGAAACTCGAGGCACTGGCCAGCGTTAACGGCGTGCGGAAAATCGATGTCAGCCCGAGAGTGAGCAAGAAAACGGACTACAGCCGCAAGGCGACTCAGGCTGCTGAGGTGATTGGCGGAACGGGCGGCAATCTGCCTCAGGCCTATACGGGCAAGGGCGTCACCGTGGGCATCTTCGACGCAGGATTCGACTTTACCCACCCGATGTTCAAGGATAAGGACGGCAACCTGCGCATCAAGGGGGTCTACGAGGCCGGCAACACCGCCTTTGGCGGCGACAGCGTGAGAATCGGCGAATGGACGCTGACCGGATCAGCCTACAGCAAAGCTGACGACATACTCGACACGCTGAAGGTGAAAGACACGGCAGGCTCGCACGGAAGCCACTGCATCAGCATCGCTGCAGGCAGCACAAGCGACGTGAATGGCATCACCGGGCAGCCCCTTGGCGGCATGGCACCCGATGCCGACATCCTGATCTGTACGGCTAATACCACCGAAGATTTCTTTACCGACATGCAGAATCAAAATCGCGACGCAAGTGCCTACGCGCTGGGAGAAAGTTTTGAGTACATGATGGATCAGGCTAAGAAAATGAAACAGCCGCTCGTGGTAAGCCTCAGCATGAACTCGCACGACGGATGGCACGACGGCACCAGCAACATGTCAAAACTGATAGGCTCGTATGTGAAGGACTATAAGCTGACGCTGATGCTCTGCTCCAGCAACGAGGGAGGTAATATGACCTACCTCAACTTGAAAAGTGCAGCCAAGGATACCATCAGCGTTCTCGCCAACGGCATACCAGACTCATACGTATGGGGCGGACTGAAAACTGCAAAGAATGTGAAGATGCAGATTGCCATCGTCAGCATGATGGAC
>DFGF01000003.1 GCA_002371715.1 Prevotella sp. UBA3757 | reverse complement strand
AGTTATTTCTGAAAGATTAACTGCACCAGCGTTTGCCCCACGGCTTTCAGGGTGGTACGGTCAATGTGCTGCATATCATCGTTGACGGTATGCCACGTCGGACCGAACGAACTCTGTTCACAGTCAGGATAGTGATTGATGATGTCTATACAGGGGATGCCGGCCTTCTCGTTGACAGGCACATGGTCGTCAGTGACGCCGCCGCCGTCCTTGGCAGGGAAAAAGCTACCGTAACCGGCTGCATCGGCAGCCTGCCACACGCGTTCAACCACACTACGGGCGTAGTGCATGGAATAAGCCTCATGATAGAATTTAGCCCCCTGTCCGCCTACCATGTCAAGCAGGATGGCGTATTGGTATTTCCTGCCTTCCGGACTGTAACTGGAAGCCCAGTACTGCGCACCCAAAGCCCATGAGTCGCCGTCGGCCTTGTCTTCCCATTGGGGAACGCCCCAGTCCTCAGCATCGAAACAGATGAAGTCGGCATCCACCGATGCCGAGTCGTTCTGCTGGAGCAGGCGTGCCAGTTCCAGCATGACGGCAACACCCGATGCGCCGTCGTTTGCCGCCATGACGGGCGTCCGCCAGTTAGCTTCGTCGGGGTCGTTGTCAGCCCACGGACGGCTGTCCCAGTGTGCACAAATCAGGATTGCGGGCTTTGCCGTGACTGCTGACCGTGCAATGATATTGGTGCTGCGCAGCGTCGTGCCGTCATAGCCTTTCAGGTCGGCCTTCTGCATCTCTACCGCGTAGCCGTACTGCGTAAAGCGCTGCTGAATCCAATTGCCGCAACGCTCATGGGCCTCACTGTTCATGACGCGCGGTCCGAAACTACACTGTGCAGCACAGAAGGCATAGGCTGAATCAGCATTAAATTCGACACTGACTACTGACTGACTGGCCGTCTGGCTTTTCTTTGACGTGCTGCATGAATAGCATCCTATGACCATGCAGATAAAAAGGATAATCTGTTTCATTTATTTTCTTGCATTTTGCACTTGTTGCATCACCCGCAGGAAGTTGCCTCCCCATATTTTCTGGATATCGCTTTCGCTAAACTCTCGGGCCATCAGCTGCATGGTGAAGCGTATCAGCTCCGACGAGTCGGCAAGTCCGCGAACCCCTCCGTCGCCATCGAAGTCCGTCCCCAAGCCGACATGGTCAACACCCATGATGTCGATGGCATGCTGCAGGTGGCGCATGGCGTCCTCAATGGTTGCCTGGCCATCCTTTACCAGGAAACCGTTGTAGAGCGTGACCTGCATGACACCACCCTTGGCGGCAAGGTCGCGCATCTGGTTGTCGGTGAGGTTGCGCGGATGGTCACACAGTGCCCTGCAACTGCTGTGACTGCACACAATGGGCAGAGCTGACAGTTCGAGGGCATCGTAGAAGCTCTGCTCCCCGGCATGGCTCAGGTCGACCATGATGCCCAGCCGGTTCATTTCGCTGATGACTTGACGGCCGAAGGGGCTGACGCCGCCGTGCGTATGATTGCCGCGAGCCGAATCGCAGATGTCGTTGTCGCCATTGTGGCAGAGCGTCATGTAGACAATGCCACGACGGGCAAAGTGATACAGGTTCTCTATGTTGCCGTCCAGCGCGTGTCCGTTCTCAATACCCAGCATGATGCTTTTCTTACCCTCATGCTTGTTCGTCCAGAGGTCGTCGGGTGTACGTGCCAAGGCAACATAGCGGCTGTTGGAAGCCACGATACGCTCTATCTGGTCGAAGATGTTGTCGGCAAACTCTTTCGGATGGGCAGTCGGTTGGGGCAGATAGGCCACCATCATGGTAGCATCCTGGCGGCCCTCCGTCATCTTGTGGAGGTCGACCAGCAGCTGGGGGTCACGACTGCCGAAATCGACGCCCTTCGGAAAGAACATCGGCGTATCGCAGTGTGTGTCAAGCGTCAGCACCCTACTGTGCATGTCGCAGGCTGCGCGATAGGCCTGAGCCTGACTGACGAGCCATCTGAACAGCGGCTGTCCGTCGTCACCCAGGCATTCGGGATGCCACTGTACGCCGAGAATGCTCTTGTACTCGCTGCTTTCGATAGCCTCGATGGTGTCGTCGACAGCTCTGGCTGTCACCCTGAACAGTGGTCCGGCGTCGGCAACTGCCTGATGATGCAAGGAGTTGACGAACAGCGTCTCCACCTTATTATATATATGATATAAGGCGGACTGCCGCTCTACCCTTACACTATGAGTTGGCTCAGAACGACTGGCGTCCTGCGAATGCTTCACCGTCGTTGCCCCGATGTCCTGCAGCACCCTGCCCCCCAAGGCCATGGCCAGCGTCTGGATGCCACGACAGATGCCCAGGATTGGAATCTGCCGGTTGTAGGCCAGACGGGTGATGAGCAGTTCGGGCAGGTCTCGCTCACTATTGATGCCCCCCAGTGACGGCAGGGGTTCCTCGCCGGCATAGAGCGGATTGTAGTCGGCACCACCGCTGAGCAGTAGTCCGTCGATACGCTCCAACGTATTGATGATGCAGTCGGTATCGCTCAGCGGGGGAATAATGACGGGCACGCCCCCCGCCCTCTGCACGGCGCGGTAATAGCCGTCGGCAAGTTTACAATTCTGTTCACCATAGTTGCCTGTTATGCCGATGACCGGCCGGCAAGCGGCTTCCGGGAACGAGGCATAGACCTCGCTCAGTTGTGACTGCCACTGGAAACGGTTTGTCATGGGCTTAATCTTCAAAGGTAACGGGAATATCGCGTTTGATGCTCTGCTCGAGTGAAATCAGTGTCTCCGTGGCTACCACGCCCGGAATGTCCTGTAGCCGTCCGTTGAGCAGGTGCATCAGTTGTTCATTGTCGCGCGCATAGAGTTTTACAAGCATCGTGTAGGGACCAGTCGTGAAATGGCACTCTACTATCTCAGGTATCTCGTGCAGGCATTCTACCACATTCTTATACATCGAACCGCGCTCCAGCGTGATGCCGACATAAGTACAGGTGGAATAGCCAAGACTCTTCGGATTGACGTCAAAACCGCTACCCATGATGACGCCGGCCTCAATGAGGTGCTGAACGCGCTGGTGGATGGCTGCCCGGCTCACGTTACACTCCGCTGCGACATCCTTGAACGGAATGCGCGCGTTCTTCGACAGAATGCTTAGGATTTTCTTGTCGAGATTATCTATTTTTTCCATTGCTAATAGTATTGTTTTACAAATTGTAAGCAAAAGTACGCATTTTTATTGAAACTGCAAACTATTTGCACGGAAAATGTTCAAAAACAGGGTAAAATACTGTCTTATCGCTTCCGAATGAGCGTCAGTCCGTCGCGCAGTGGCAGTATGACCTGCTCCACGCGGTCATCGTGCATCAGGAAGTCGTTGAAGCTCTCAATGCCACGCGTCTGCGGGTCTCGGTCGTAGCTTTGATCGATGACATGTCCGTCCCAAAGCGTATTATCGGCCACGATAAAACCTCCGCGATTCAGCAGGCTGAGCACCGTTTCGTAAGTCTGCCGGTAGGTGCGCTTGTCACCGTCAATGAAGGCCATGTCGAACAGGACGCCCAGTTTCGCTGCCTCCTCGTTGGCATCGCCAATGATGAAGCGAACGCGACCGGCCCAGGGCGAGCCCTCTATCCAGGGCCGCGTAAAATCCTCCTGCTCGTCATTGATCTCGAAGGTGTAGACCATGCCTCCCTCCTCGAGGCCTTCGGCCATGCAGAGTGCCGAATAGCCGCTGAAGGTGCCCACTTCGAGTATGTTCCTCGGACGTATCATCTCGACCAGCATCTTCAGCAACCGGCCCTGCAGGTGGCCTGAGGCCATGCGCCCGTGCAGCATGTGGATATTTGTAGCCCGCCAGAGCCGGTACAGGTAGTCCGGCTCCGGCTCGATGTGCTGCGTGATGTATTCGTCTATCGTGACAGCCATAGACTCGCTTTAACGACGTGCCAGGAGTGCTTCTATAGCCAGCCGGTAGGAGTCGAGGCCGAAGCCGCAGATGACGCCGAGGCAGGCAGCGGAAATCATGGAATGGTGGCGGAAGGCCTCACGCTGGTGCACATTGGAGATGTGTACCTCGACGACCGGCGACTTCAGTGAGCGTATACAGTCGTGCAGCGCCACGGAGGTGTGCGTGTAGGCTCCGGCATTCAGCACGATACCGTCGACGCTGAATCCCTCCTGCTGCATCTTGTCAATCAGTTCGCCTTCGATGTTGCTCTGGTAGTACGCTATCTCGACATCAGGATAGCGGGCCTGCAAGACTGGCAGATACTGTTCGAAGGAGGAAGAGCCATAGATGCCTGGTTCGCGGATGCCCAACAGATTTAAATTGGGACCATTAACGATAAGAATTTTCATCATTCAAAAAATTTTTCGTAACTTTGTGGCGGCAAAGTTAATAAATAAAATGGAAACAGACAAGAAAACGCCGTCAAATATCGTCAGACAATATCAGCGCTACCTCAAGCTGCAGCGTGGCTATTCGGCCAATACGCTCGATGCCTACATCCGTGACCTGCTGAAACTGATTAACTACGTGGAAGAGGAGCACAAGGACCTGCTCAGTGTGCAGTTGTCTGACCTGCAGCACTTTGCGGCCTCGCTTCACGACATCGGCATTCATCCGCGCTCGCAGTGCCGCATCCTGAGCGGCATACGCTCTTTCTTCCGATTCCTTGAGTTGGAGGGCTATCGCGACGACGACCCCAGTGAACTGCTGGAGTCACCCGTATTGGGTGACCACCTGCCTGAAGTGCTCTCGACCGCTGAGGTTGACATGCTGGAGAATGCCATCGACCTGTCGAAGTGGGAGGGCCGTCGCAACCGCGCCATCATCGAGGTGCTGTTTTCCTGTGGCCTGCGCGTGTCGGAACTGGTCTCCCTCCACCTCTCCGACCTGTATCTGGAGGAACGCTACGTGCGCGTTGTGGGTAAAGGGTCGAAAGAGCGGCTGGTCCCCATATCGCCACGCGCCGTCAAGGAACTCGGCTACTGGTTCATGGACAGGAACGTGATGAAGATCAAGCCCGGCGAGGAGGACTACGTGTTCCTGAACCGCCGCGGTGCTCACCTGACCAGGACGATGATTCTGCTGATGATCAAGCAGACTGCCGTAGACGCTGGCATTCAAAAGACCATCTCACCGCACACCCTGCGCCACTCTTTCGCCACGGCCCTGCTTGAGGGCGGTGCCGACCTGCGAGCCATCCAGGCCATGCTGGGCCACGAATCCATTGGTACTACCGAGATTTACACACACATCGACATGACGACGCTCCGTGAACAGATTCTGAACCATCATCCTCGCAACATGGCGAAAAACCGACCCCAGCAGCCCCTCTAATACCTCATCGCTTCGTCGCTTTGATGAAGTAGATGATCAGCAGGACGTAGGCTGCCAGCGATGCCAGCTCAGACAGCGGGTTGGCCCACCATGCCGAATAGTCGAACTGCACGCCGCCAAAGCGCAGCAGTGCACTCACGACGCCCATCAGCGCTCCACCGGCTATGAATCCCGAGGCTATCAGGTTGCCCTGCTCGCCACGCGCCTTGTTGACGGCCTCGTCCTTCGAACGGCTGGTGACATACCAACTGATGGCACCGCCAATGACCAGGGGCACGTTCAGCTCCATCGGGATGAACATACCCAAGGCGAAGGCCAGTGCTGGCACCTTACACAGCGTCAGCACAATGGCAATAGCGGCTCCTAAGGCATAGAGCGGCCAGGGCGCACCGACACCGTTCATCAGCGGGTCGATGACGGCCGCCATGGCATTGGCCTGGGGGGCAGCCAGCGCACCCGAAGCAAATCCGTAGGTCTCGTTGAGCAGCATCATGACGCCGCCCACCGTTGCTGCGCTGACCAGTGTGCCGAGGAATTTCCATGTCTCCTGCTTTCGTGGCTCCGTACCACACCAGTGACCAATCTTCAGGTCGGTAATAAACGAGCCGGCCATGGAGAGCGCCGTGCAGACCACACCGCCCATGACCAGTGCGGCCACCATGCCACCCGTGCCCTTCAGTCCGACACCTACCATGACGACAGAGGCCAGGATGAGTGTCATCAGCGTCATGCCGCTGACGGGATTAGAGCCCACGATGGCTATGGCATTGGCAGCCACGGTCGTAAAGAGGAAGGCAATGACGGCCGTCAGTATGATGGCCACCAGGGCAAACAACAGGTTGCCGTCCATGACGCCCAACCAGAAGAACAGGAAGGTCAGCACCAGCGTGATGACTGCCGCCGTGGCAATGAAGCGGAAGGGAAGGTCATGTCTCTCCGTTCTCACCTCTCCGTTCTCAGTTGATGCAGTGCGCTTCGTTGCCAGTCCTACGGCACTCTTGATGACGCCCCATGACTTGATGATGCCGATGACGCCAGCCATCGCAATGGCACCGATGCCTATCGACTTGCCGTACGCGGTGAATATCTGCTCCGGCGACATGTCGCCAACAGCCGTCGTGATGGCCGGATTCCACTGGTTGAGGACCGTATCGGGGAAAAGCAGGGCCATGACCGGCACCACAAGCCACCACACGAACAGCGAGCCGAGCGTGATAATCAGCGCATAGCGGAAACCGACAATGTAGCCTAAGCCCAGCACGGCCGCACCAGTATTGTTCTTGAACACCAGCTTCAGCTTTTCGGCCACATCGTCGCCGAAGGGCACCATGCGGCTTGTCACGTTTTCGTTCCACCAGCCGAACGTGGCCACGATGAAGTCATAGAGACCGCCTACCAGTCCGGCAAACAGCAGCGGCTTGGCCTGGCTGCTGCCCTGGTCGCCGCTCTTCAGCACCTGCGTGGTGGCCGTAGCCTCCGGGAAGGGGAACTGCTCCTGGGGTGACTCCACGAAATAGCGCCGGAACGGTATCAGGAACAGGATGCCCAGCACGCCGCCCAGGAGCGACGCAACGAATATCTTCAGGAAGTCGGCACTCATCTCCGGGTACTTGGCCTGCAGGATGTAGATGGCCGGCAGCGTAAAGATGGCTCCGGCGACCACGGCCCCCGAACAGGCACCGATGGACTGGATAATGACATTCTCGCGCAGCGCATCCGAGCGCTTGGCAGCAGCCGAGACGCCCACCGCTATAATAGCTATCGGGATAGCTGCCTCGAACACCTGACCCACCTTCAGTCCGAGGTAGGCTGCTGCTGCCGAGAACAGCACAGCCATGAGCACACCCCACGTGACTGACCAAACGTTTACCTCACTTCTCTGTTTCATTTTATTGTCTGTTTAATTCTGTTTAATGCTTCCATCAGTCTGCTGCGCGGACAGGCCAGGTTGATGCGCAGATAGCCCTCACCGCTCTCCCGCCCGTACATCGTGCCCGGGTTCACCCAGACGCGCGCCTCATCCAGCAGCTCTTCACAATATGTTGCGACCGAATCGCAACAAGCACTGACGTCCACCCAGGCCAGGTAGGTGCCCTCCAGCGGCATCACGCGCCAGCCGGGCAGGCTCTGTGCGGCAAAACCGCACAGCGCGTTGTAGTTGTCGCAAATATAGGCGTTGAGGGCGTCGAGCCACGCCTCGCCGTCGTTGTAGGCAGCGGTGACGGCTACGGGAGCGAAGGGATTGACGTCGCACACCTCGTTGATATTGATGGCGCGGTCCAGCCGCCGGCGCGTCGCAGCGTCCTGACAGATGATATTAGCCATCATCAGGCCCGCAATATTGAACGACTTCGACGGCGAGTTCAGGATGACGGCCTCGCCGTCCACCGTGCCCATCGGACAGTAGGCGATGCCGGGCATGACCAGTTCACAGTGAATCTCGTCAGCCACGATGCGCACCTGGTGGCGACGGCACGTGTCGCGCATCCGTTCCAGCTCCTCGCGTGTCCAAACGCGGCCGGTGGGGTTGTGCGGGTTGCACAGCAGGAAGAGCGTCGTCTTCTCGTCGGCACACTGGGCCTCGAAGTCCTCCCAGTCCACCTCGAAGCGACCAGGTTGCGAGCCGTTCAGCCGCAGCACGCTCTCGGCCACCTCGCAGCCATTGTTCCTGATGCTCGTGAAGAAGCAGTTATAGTCAGGCGAGAGTATCAGTACCCGCTCGCCAGGCATCGTCAGTGCCTTGACGGCCACCGACATGGCCGGTACGACGCCCGTCGTATAGAGTATCCATTCGCGCCGGATGTCCCAATGGTGGCGGCGCCGGAACCACCCGATGACGGCCTCATAATAGTCGTCCTGCACGTACGTATAGCCAAAGACCGGGTGCTCGGCTCGCTGCCGGATGGCCTCCTGGATGGCCGGAGCCACGGCAAAGTCCATATCGGCCACCCAGAGCGGTATCACATCCTCGTCAGGAGCTTCGTCCCATTTGACGCACCCCGTACCCCTGCGCTGAATGACTTCATCAAAGTTGAACTTTGAACTTTGAACATGATTCATTGAACATTGAACATTTAAATTAGAAATTAGGAATTTTAAATTAGGAATTAGAAATTAGAAATTAGAAATTATGATTACCTCCAGGGCGGTAGCATTGCAACGCCACACTTTGCACCTTTAGGTCAAAGAAATTCTTCATTCTTCATTCTTCATTTAACGTTCAACTCTTAACTCTTAACTCGAATCTCGCAGTCATTCGGCTGTCTGACGTTCTCGTCAATGGTGACCGAGCCAATACTGTCGGCCACGATATGTCCGCTGGTCGGGTTCTTAATGTTCTCAATATGGCCGCGGATGTCAGCCTCGACGGTAGAGTATTCGAAGACGCGGTCGCACATGCGGTCGAACGTACAATTCTCGAGCACGAGGTTCTGGGTGTAGCAGAGCAGCTGTTCGCCAGCCAGGTGACAGTTCACCAGCCGCACGTTCTTCGAGTGCCAGGCCAGGTATTCCCCGTCCAGCTCCGAATCGTAGATGGTGACGTTCTCGCATTCCCAGAACGAGTCCTTGGTCAGCATCTTGGCATTGTGTACCTCAACGTTCTTGCAGTACTGGAACACGTACTTGGCATCGCTGTTCAGCCCGTCCACATAGATGTTCTCGCTGAACATGAAGGGATAGGTGCCTCCGTGCAGGGTGACATTCTTCAGCTTCAGCCCATTGACCTTCCAGAACGTCTCGTCGGCATCGGTGATGTTGACGTCCTCCAGTTCCACGTTTCTCATCTCGCGGAAGAATTTCGGACCGTCAATGCGGCAACGGCGCATCACCAGGTCGTTGGTGTACCAGATGGCCGAACGCGAACCCATGGCAAAGTAGCAGTCCTCTATCAGTGCACCGTCGACGTGCCACCACGGATATTTGCCATAGAACCGGCAGTTGCTGGCCTCCATATTCTGGCACTGCTTGATGCCGCTCTCGCCGTCAGCGATGATCACATTCTCAAGTCTCAAGTCGTGGGTGGCGAAGAGCGGGCGTTCGCCTCCGAATTCCTTATCCTTTATCAGTTCCATACCTTAGTCTTCTTCTTTATTAAAAATCGTGGCTGCAAAGTTACGACTTTTTTTGAAACCCTGCAAGCATTCGCCCTCTTTCTTGATAATCCATACACGATTCTTTGCAGACGCCACGACCAAAAATACCACAAATTGTTTGGGAGTTTCAGAATTTGTAGTTATCTTTGCAGAAATTATTCAAAGTAAGGCATGCTATGGCAGACGACATCAAAGAGAAATACATCAATCCGTATACCGACTTCGGATTCAAGAAACTGTTTGAGCAGGCCGAGATTGCTAAGTACAACGAAGTAGAGCGCCGTCAGTACGAAGACAGCTTAAAAGAATACTGGGACTACACCAATACCCTCGACACCGCCTTTAATAAAGGGGAACTAAAAGGACTTGAGAGAGGCAGAGAAGAAGGACGCGCCGAGGGACGCGCCGAGGGACTTGAGAGAGGCAGAGAAGAAGGACGCGTTGAGGGACGCGCCGAGGGTGAGAAGCAAAAAGCGGTAGAAGTTGCCACCAACTTGAAGGCTATGGGGCTGCCCACGGATGACATCATCAAGGTTACCGGCCTCACGGCCCAGGAAATTGAGGCACTGTAAGAATGCACTACTGAAGAAACTCTCTACTCCCCTCCCTCGCAGGGAGGGGCCGGGGGAGGGTCTTCTACACATAACTGCCACCTATCCATCGCGGACGGGTGGCAGCTTTCAATTCTTAACAA
>DFGF01000163.1 GCA_002371715.1 Prevotella sp. UBA3757 | reverse complement strand
GAAAACCGCGACAAGTTCTCGGCCATGCTCGACAAACTGGGTATCGACCAGCCGCGCTGGCGTGCGCTGACCTCGTTCGACGATGTTAAGGAGTTCGTCAACGAGGTGGGCTATCCCGTACTGGTCCGTCCCTCCTACGTGCTGTCGGGTGCTGCCATGAACGTCTGCTACGACGACGATGAGCTGCACCGCTTCCTGAACATGGCCACAGAGGTGTCGAAGGAGTTCCCCGTGGTCATCTCGAAGTTCATGACCGAGACCAAGGAGATAGAGTTCGACGCCGTGGCCGACAAGGGCGAGGTGGTCGAATATGCCATCTCTGAGCACGTCGAGTATGCCGGTGTACACTCCGGCGACGCCACGATGATCTTCCCCGCCCAGCACATCTATTTCTCCACCGTGCGCCAAATCAAGAAGATTGCCCACAAGATAGCCAAGGAGCTGAACATCAGCGGACCGTTCAACATCCAGTTCCTGGCCAAGAACCGCGAGGTCAAGGTCATCGAGTGTAACCTGCGCGCCAGCCGCTCGTTCCCCTTCGTGTCGAAGATTCTGAAGCGCAACTTCATCGAGACGGCTACCAAGATCATGCTCGACGCACCCTACCAGAAGCCCGACTCCTCGGAGTTCGACATCGACCGCATCGGTGTCAAGGCCAGCCAGTTCTCGTTTGCACGCCTGCAGAACGCCGACCCCGTGCTGGGTGTCGACATGAGTTCAACGGGCGAGGTGGGCTGTCTGGGCGATGACCTCAACGAGGCCCTGCTCAACGCACTCATCGCCACAGGCTACCGTCTGCCACAGCCCGGCTCCAGCATCCTCATCTCCAGTGGTGACGCCAAGGGTAAGGTCAGCCTCCTGGAGCCTGCCCAGCAGTTGGTCAAGAAGGGCTACGAGGTGTATGCTACAGGTGGTACGGCCCAGTTCCTCAACGACAACGGTGTCAAAGCTACGGCCGTCAACTGGCCCGACGAGGAAGGTGACAACAACGTCATGGACATGATAGCCCAGCACAAGTTTGCCCTCATCGTCAACGTGCCCAAGAACCACACCAAGCGCGAGCTGACCAACGGCTATCGCATCCGTCGTGGAGCCATCGACCACAACATTCCCCTGATGACGAACGTACGGCTGGCCAAGGCCTTCATCGAGGCCTTCACAGCCCTCAGCCAGGACGACATCAAGATCAAGTCGTGGCAGGAGTACAACAGCTAATCGCATTCTCCCCACTACTATTCATAACAACAGAGCGAATCCCACCATCTCGGTCGGGATTCGCTTTTTTTAGAGCTAACGCCCACTTGTCGCAATCTATGGTTTTTGCTGCTTTGTCCGATTCCGAAAATCAGGCCCCCTTTTTAGCCTGCTCCAACCAGGCTTGAGTAATCTCCTTGCAGATTCCGTTTCGTGCTTTCAGTGCATGCCGTTCGTAATCGTCAAATGTTGACATCAACCGTACAGGTCGAACCATTCGCCTATAGGCAAAAAGTCTTGCGCCTGTAAGCAAAATCTGGGGACAAAGCAAGCACAAAAAAGCCGCTAACAAAAGTTAACGGCCAGAGATTTTTAAAAGTGGTCGAGGTGACAGGACTCGAACCTGCGACAGCCTGGTCCCAAACCAGGAACGCTACCAACTGCGCTACACCTCGGTGCTTATTTCTAAGCGGCTGCAAAATTACTAAAAATTTTGCAACCGCCCAAATATTTCATGAAGTTTTTTACTTAATGATTCCCTGCTCGATGAAAATCTTCTTCAAAGCCACCACCGAACGGTCAACTTGCTCCTTGGTGTGGGTTGCCATCAGAGCATAGCGTACCAGCGTATCCTGAGGTGCACAGGCGGGAGGAATGACCGGATTGATGAAGACACCAGCCTTGAAGGCAAGGGCCGTGACCAGGAATGTCTTGTCGACATCGCGCACGTAGAGCGGGATAATCGGGCTCTCGGTGTCGCCAATCTCGAAACCTTCTTCACGGAACCGCTTCAGGGCATAGTTGGTGACGTCCCACAGGGCCTGGATGCGCTCGGGTTCCTGCTGTATGATGTGCAAGGCCTCCATGGCAGCCGCCGTGGCTGCAGGGGTGTTGGAAGCTGAGAATATATAGGTGCGGCACGTGTGGCGCAGGAAGTTGATGGTGTCCCAGTCGGAAGCGATGAAGCCACCGATAGAGGCCAGCGACTTCGAGAAGGTGCCCATGATGAGGTCAACCTCGTCGGTCAATCCGAAATGGTCGCACACGCCCCTGCCCTGACGTCCGAAGACACCGATGCCGTGGGCCTCGTCGACCATGATGGAACAGTTGTACTTATGCTTCAGCTCCACGATCTCCGGCAACTTGGCCAAGTCACCCTCCATCGAGAAAACGCCATCTACCACGATGAGCTTGATAGCCTCGTGGGGCAGTTTCTGGAGCACGCGCTCCAGGTCGGCCATGTCGTTGTGCTTATAGTGCAGCTGGCGGGCAAACGAAAGACGACGACCGTCCACGATGCTGGCGTGGTCGCGATCGTCGCAGATGATGTAGTCATCCTTGCCAACCACCATGGCCAATACGCCCTGGTTGACCGAGAATCCTGTCGAGAAGCAAAGGCAGTCGTCCTTGCCGATAAACTCCGATATTTCCTTTTCCAGCTGGACGTGCAGGTCAAGTGTACCGTTGAGGAACCGGCTGCCGGCACATCCCGAACCGTACTTGTCCAGAGCGCGCTTGGCAGCATCAATGATACGCTGGTCACCCGTCAGTCCTGTGTAGGCATTAGAGCCAAACATCAGCACCTTGTGACCACCCATCTCAACCTCTGTTCCCTGCTTGCCTTCTATGGCACGGAAATAAGGATATACGTCAGCCTCCATGTATTTCTGAGGTTCACGATAATGCTTGTATTTTTCTTGCAGTTGTCCCATATTTTAAATAGGTGTGAACAAAGTCACAATATTTTTTGGTTTTCAGATTGCAAAGTTACAAAAAAAATGTGAATTAGCGCATAAAAATCAAGATATTTAATCATTTTGGATAAATTTCTGGTATTTTGGACTATTGTTTCGCGCTTTTTTTGTAAATTTGCAGACCTATGAACGAAAAAAAACGCATACTATTCATTGTTAACCCCATATCGGGCACACACAGCAAGGACGACATGCCAAAGCTCATTGAAGCGCATCTGGACACGTCGCTTTACAGTCATGAAGTGGTATTTACTGAGTATGCCGGCCATGCCTCCGAGTTGGCCCGGCAGTATGCCGACCGGGGGACTGACGTGATTGTAGCTGTCGGCGGTGACGGTACCGTCAACGAGGTGGCCCGCTCGGTGGTTCATACGCAGACAGCCCTGGGCATCATTCCGTGTGGCTCCGGCAATGGGCTGGCCCGCCATCTGTGTCTGCCGCTCGACCCCGTCCGTGCCATTAAACTGATTAACTGCTGCCAGATTGAGGACTTTGACTACGGCGTCATCAACGACCTGCCCTTCTTCTGCACCTGCGGCATGGGCTTCGATGCCTTTATCTCGCTGAAGTTTGCCGAGGCCGGCAAGCGCGGACCTATCACCTACGTGGAGAATGTGCTGAAGGAGGGACTGAAATACAAACCCGAGACTTACGAGGTGAGCGACGACACGGGCACTCACCACCACAAGGCGTTCCTCATAGCCTGCGCCAACGCCTCACAGTATGGCAACAATGCCTATATCGCCCCCGGCGCCACGATGAAAGACGGCCAGATGGACGTCATCATCATGGAACCCTTCGACGCACTGGAGGCGCCCCAGATAGCGGCAGACCTGTTTATGAAGACGCTGGGCAACAACTCGAAAATCAAGACTTTCCGCACGAAGAGCATCCACATCAAACGCTCGCAGCCTGGAGCCATCCACTACGACGGCGACCCCATCATGACGGGAACGGACATCGATGTGAGCATAGAACATCTGGGTATACGCATCGTCACCAATCCTGACATCCAGGAGGATATGGCGCAGCCAAACCAGGTGCTGAATGCCTTCAGCGACTTCTTTAATA
>DFGF01000128.1:40415-65103 GCA_002371715.1 Prevotella sp. UBA3757 | reverse complement strand
CTGTGGAACGCCATGGACTTCCTGTCCGAGGACTTTGCCAACGGTCGGCAGATGATAGAGAATGTTCACCGCAAGCATGCCCATTTCATGATCAGTATCTGGGCCAGCTTCGGACCGCAGACCCAGCAGTATCGCGAACTCAACGAGCGCGGCCTGCTGCTGCCCATCGAGACGTGGCCCCAGAGCGGACTGTCGCACGTCTGGCCACCGCGCATGGACTATCCGTCGGGCGTGAAGGTCTATGATGCCTTCCATCCCGAAGCCCGCCAGATATACTGGAAACACCTGAAGCGCCTCTATGACTACGGCACCGATGCCTGGTGGATGGACTCCACGGACCCAGACTTCTTCAATCCGCGCGAGAGCGACTACCAGCACAAGGTATATGGCGGCACATGGCGTTCGCAGCGCAACGCCTTCCCCCTGGCCACTGTGCGCGGCATCTACGAAGCCCAGCGCAACGTTCAACACTCAACACACAACGTTCAACCGGAAAAGCGCGTTTTCATCATGACGCGCTCCAGTTTTGCCGGACAGCAGCACTACGGTTCCAATATGTGGAGCGGCGACGTGGCCTCATCGTGGGACATGCTGCGCAAGCAGGTGCCTGCCGGACTGAACTTCACGCTGACGGGCAACCCCAACTTCAATACCGACATCGGCGGTTTCTTCTGCAGCCGCTACAATACGAAGGGCAGCGGTTCGGCACCGCGCAATCCGCAGTTCCAGGAGCTGTATGTCCGCTGGATGCAGTACGGTCTGTTCTGTCCCGTCTTCCGCAGTCATGGTGCCGACGCGCCGCGCGAAATCTGGCAGTTCGGCCGGAAGGGCGAGCCCGTCTACGATGCCATCGAACAGATGATCAGGCTGCGCTATCGCCTTATACCTTATTTATATAGTACGGCATGGCAGGTGACATCGGCCAACGACAGCTACATGCGACCGCTGATGGCCGACTTCAGCGCAGACAAGAAAGTGTGGGACATGTCCGACGAGTTTATGTTCGGACGCTCCATCCTGGCCGCCCCCATCCTCAACGCCCAGTACACCGAGGAAGCCATTATCAAGGAAGACGCCATGACGGGCTGGGACCGTAAACAACAGGCGACAGACAACGGACAATCGACAGTTGACTGGCTTGAGGCAAAGACGGCACAGAAGTACCTGCCGAAGGGCACCACATGGTATGACTTCTGGACCAACAAGACGTACAAGGGCGGTCAGCACGTGACGCTCCAGACACAGCTGAACCGCGTACCCATGTTTGTCCGTGCGGGCAGCATCCTGCCCTTAGGTCCCGAGATGCAGTACGTCGGCCAGCAGCCGTGGGACAACCTGGAGCTGCGCGTTTACCCCGGTGCCGACGCCCGTTTCGTGCTCTACGAGGACGAGGGCGACAGCTACAACTACGAGCACGGTGCCTACACGACCATCACCATCACCTGGGACGACCGCCGCCGCCAGCTGACCATCGGCGAGCGCCAAGGGGCGTTCAAAGGTATGCTGACGCAGCGCCGTTTCACCATCGTGATGTCCGACGGCCGACGGCAGGTCGTTGACTATGATGGACATACTAAAGCAGTAACTTTATAGAGTTACACCGCAAAACGGTTGTAGACAAAAATCCCGGATTCACCATATCCGGGATTTTCGTCTATATAATTATCCATAAAAGATACAAATACCGTTTATTAAAGTTTATGTAACAATAAATAAAGTCTGATTACATGGAAACTCATACTTTTGCACCGTCAAAACTTAAAGTATATTATTGACTTGCATGATTATTAATACAACTTTATTATTAAACTAACTAAAATCTAATTATGAGTTTCTATGCAATGAAGACAGCCCTGTGTATGGGATTGTGCCTTGCGGGCATGACGACAGCACAGCGGGCAGTGGCAGCTACCGAATCGGTGGCTTCCGTCACACAGACAAAGCATGCAACAGGACGCGTCACCGACGCGCAGGGTCCGCTGCTTGGTGCCACCATCATGGAGAAAGGTACCAACAACGGCACCGTCACTGATTTTGACGGTCGGTTCTCGCTGAACGTAAGACCTGGTGCGACGCTTGTTATCAGCTATGTGGGCTACCAGACGAAGGAGGTAGCTGCCGGCGAGAACATCAACGTCGTACTCCAGGAGGACGGCAAACTGATGGACGAAGTCGTCGTCATCGGTTATGGTACAATGAGAAAGGCCGACGTGACCGGTGCCGTGAGCCGTGCCAACATCCAGGCTTTTGAGAAATCAACCAATACCAACCTGTTGCAGTCGCTGCAGGGTACTGTGCCAGGACTGAACGTAGGCCAGGCCAGCTCGGCTGGTTCCGACCCCGTCATATCTATCCGTGGTAACAACACCATCTCTGGTAATTCGAGCGTGCTGGTCATCCTCGACGGTATCATCTATACTGGAGGGCTGTCGAGCATCAACCCTGCCGACATCGAGAGTATCGACGTCCTGAAGGACGCATCATCGACAGCTGTCTATGGTGCACAGGCTGCCAATGGTGTGCTGCTCATTACCACCAAAAAGGGTGCCAAGGGCAAGGCCAAGATCTCGTTCTCGACAAGCTACAGCATCCAGACGCCCACCAACAAGATGGAGACGATGGACCGCGCCCGCATGCTCAGTTTCGACAACGAAGCCCTGTGGCAGTTCTCCAAGACCGAGGCTTCCGGCTATACCGAGCAAGACCCCAACTTCAAGCTGTCGGAGCGCATGCCTGACGCCTGGATGACAGACGACCAGGGCAACATCGTTCCTGGCGACTACAACTGGTGGGACGACTTCACGCGCAACGGTTCTATCTGGGAGACCAAGCTGAACGTTTCGGGCGGCAGCGATGCCATGTCGTACCTGATTTCTGTCGGCAACACGCAGCAGAAGAACTACCTGCTGAACGATGACTACAAGCGTAACTCCATCCGCGTCAACCTCGACATCCAGCCCGTCAAGTGGCTGAAGGCCGGCGTTCAGGCTTTCGGCTCGTTCGAGAACCGCGACGGCCAGGAGACCTATCTGCCCTTCCTCATTGAGTGCAGCCCGCTGACCAAGCCCTACGACGAGAATGGCGACATGATCCACTATCCGGCACACGATGCCCGCGAGAATCCGTTCCATGGTTCACTGGTCGACGACTACGACCGCACCAACTCGTTCTTTGCCAACATCTATGGTGAAGTACAGCTCCCGCTCAAGGGACTGACCTACCGCATCAACTTTGGTAACAACTACCGCATCGGCGAGCACCACTACGCCAGCGAGTTTGCAGAGAACAACAACGGTCAGGCCTATAAGCACCACTCTACCTATTACGACTACACGCTTGATAACATTCTGAACTATACCAACACGTTCGGCAAGCATAACGTCGGCGCCACTTTCGTGTATGGTGCATCGCGCCGCAAGTACAGCTATACGGCAGCCGATGCCAAGCTGTTCCCACGCATGACACTGGGCTACAACTCACTGGAGCTGGCCTCAACACAGAACACCAATTCCGATGCCTGGCTGGAGACACTGCTCTACCAGATGTTCCGTGTCAACTACTCGTACGACAACCGCTACATGGTGACGGCAACCGTCCGTCGTGATGGCTTCTCGGGCTTCTCGGCCAACAACAAGTCGGCCGTGTTCCCGTCAGTAGCCCTCGGATGGGTCATCAGCAACGAGGAGTGGTTCAAAGTGCCTTACCTGAGCTATCTGAAGCTGCGTGCCGGCTACGGCGTCAGTGGTAACCAGACCTCGCGCTACTCGTCACTGGCACGTGTCGACTCCTCTATCGGCTACATCTTCGGCGACGGCGTTTCGGGTTCTATGCGCCAGGAACTGGCCTCCATGGAGAACGCCGACCTGAAGTGGGAGAAGACCTCCGGATTCAACTTCGGTATCGACTTTGCCCTGTTCAACAACCGCATCACCGGTAACATCGAGTATTACACCACCAAGACCAAGGACCTGCTCTACGCCGTGTCTATTCCTTCTATCACCGGTTTCAACTCCGTCATGTCGAACGTCGGCGAAATCAAGAACAAGGGTTTCGAGCTGACCATCAACTCTCGCAACATCGTCACCAAGGACTTCGAGTGGACATCGATGTTCAACCTCTCGACCAACAGCAACAAGATCAGCAAGCTGGCCGGCCTTGACACCGATGGCGACGGCCAGGAGGACGACCTCACGTCTTCATCGCTCTTCATCGGCGAGTCGCTGTCAGCCATCTACGACTACACCATCGACGGCATCTGGCAGGTCGGCGACGATATCCCCGAGGGCTATCATCCGGGCAACTACCGTATCGTAGACGTCAATGAAGACGGCAAGATTAACGAGAAAGACCGCAGCATCATCGGCCAGAACGATCCTACCGTCCGCATGGGCCTGCTGAACAGCTTCAAGTACAAGAACTTCACGCTGAGCTTCTTCCTCAACGCCGTGGTTGGTGGCAGCAAGAGCTTCCTTGGCAAGAACTCGTTTGCCGAGCTGGTCAACGACAACACGCTGCGCCACAACCGGCTGACCGAACAGGTCGACAACTTCTGGACGCCCAGCAATCCCGGCGGTATCTATGCACTGTACAATGCCAATCCCGCCATCAATCCTTACCGTTACGAGAACCGCTCGTTCCTGCGCCTGCAGGACATCTCGCTCACCTACGACCTGCCGAAGCAGTGGCTGCAGCCCATCGGTATTGACGGCATCAACGTCTACGTCAGCTGCAAGAACCTGCTGACCATCAGCGGCTGGCACGGATGGGACCCCGAACCCAACATGACCTATCAGGATCTGAACGGACAAAACCGCACGACAGGCAGCTGCTACGACAACCGTCCTGTCATGAAGAGTGTGACATTTGGTATTAACGTTAATCTGTAAGACACAATGAAAAAAATATTTTATATTCCGATGCTGGCAGCCCTGTTGCTGACAGGCTGTAATGAGGACAAGTTCCTGGAGGAGAAAGCCCTGGACTTTAACTCCGCATCGAACTCATACAATACTGTAGCCGACTTTGACGCCGCTATTACAGAACTGTACTACCTCACCCGCGAGGAGTACTATACTACCTACGACCGCACGACAGACCTCTCGAAGTTTGCCGACATGTGGATAACGGCCGACCCCCTGAAGTCGAACGTCACGGCCGACCTGTCGCCGTCGGGCGCCATTGCCAAGTTCTACTGGGACGAAAACTACAAGATCATTGCCCAGGCTAACACCGTCATCAGCCGTCTGGGCAGCGCAAAGGGGCTGACCGACGACCAGAAGACGGTCTTCGAGGCCAAGGCCCGTTTCTTCCGTGCACTGGGCTACCGCACGCTGACCTACCTCTACGGCGACGTACCCTTGCAGCTTGAAGAGGTCTCCAAGCCCCGCACCGACTTCACCCGCGAGTCGAAGGCCAAGGTGCAGGCACAGGTCATCGAGGACCTGGAGTTTGCCGTGGCCAACCTGCCCGAAATCAATACGGTGCGCGACGGCGAGATCAGCAAGCCTGCTGCCAACATGCTGCTGGCTGAGATGGCTCTGGCCACCGGCGACAACCAGAAGGCTGTCAGTGCCTCAACGGCTGTCATCGACAACCCTAACCTCGCACTGATGACGACACGCTTCGGCTCGCAGGCCTCAGAGGCTGGCGACGTGTTCTACGACCTGTTCCGTCCGAACAACCAGAACCGTGGCTCCGGCAACAAGGAGGCCATCTGGGTCATTCAGTTCGAGACCAACGTTGACGGCGGCGGCAACAATACCAGCCACTTCTTCTGGAATCCCGGCAGCTTCTGGGGCGAGCGTTTCTTTGCGCCTCAGGTCGACAAGTTCCAGATTATTGCGCCTGACGGTACGCGCCTGCAGCTCTTCAACTGGCCCATCGGCGACATGACGGGCGGACGCGGCATCGGCACACACTATGCCGTAGAGCATCTCTATCGCGGCATCTGGGCTGACGACTTCAACGACATGCGTAACTCTGAGTACAACTGGCCGCGCCGTTTCAAGATTCACCGCACCAACGTTCTCGATGCCAATCCGGCCCTGAAGGCCGCCATGCCTGACGGCTACTTTGACCTGGAGCATACCGTGCTGCCTGAAGGCTACTCCATGGAGACGGGCTTCGACGGTGGTGTGAATGCCACGACGCAGTTGCCCAACCGCTTCATGTGCGGCTACTCTACGAAGATGACCACGCCGTTCCACCATCCTGACGCTCAGTATCAGAACAAGTCTACCTACCAGCTTGCCGGTACGGGTGGCAAGACCTTTACCGACCAGTACTTCTTCCGTCTGGCCGAGGCCTACCTGCTGCGCGCCGAGGCATACGTCAACCTGAACGAGAAGGACAAGGCCGCTGCCGACATCAACGTGCTGCACAACCGTGCGCAGGCCAAGCCCTGTACTGCCGACCAGATGACTATCGACTACATCCTGGACGAGCGTCTGCGTGAGTTGACCTGTGAGGAGAAGCGTCGTCTGACTCTGGCCCGCGTCGGCAAACTCAACGAGCGTATCCAGAAGTACAACCCGTACTTCAAGGCCGCCAACAGTGCCGACAACAAGGACTACGATGCCCACTTCGACCTCTTCCCCATCCCCCTGTCGGCCATTCAGGCTAACAAGGATGCCGTCCTGGAGCAGAATCCCGGTTACAACAACAAGTAATCCATTCCCTGGAAACCGATTATTAAAATTTACTAACGCCCAAGCCCCTGATAGACAAAATCAGGGGCTTGGTGTGCATTAGACGCAACCAAAGCAAGAAGAGGCAAAAAATAAAAGTTTTTGTTACACAACACAAACAGACTTTAGCCGAAACATTCTAAATTTGCATCGTCAAAACCGACCAGACGACAACCAGGCGACAACCATTAGCAGGTAAAAATAAAACATAACAACAGAGAGAGACTTGCTTTATTAATAGAACTTTTTTAATTAGAGAACAACTATTTATTTTATTAACTAACAACTTATTTTATGTGGAACTTTAAAGTGTTAAGAAAAACTATGGCAGTACTGTTCCTGCTCTGCATGATTCCCCTCGGAATAAATGCCCAGGCAGTCAAGGGAACAGTCAGTGACGAAGCTGGTGAACCGATTATCGGTGCAACAGTAAAAGTACAGGGGACGCGCAATGCTACGATTACCGATTTCGACGGTAACTTCAGCATCAGTGCCGCCCAGGGTGCTACACTGGACATCTCCTACGTTGGCTACGAACCTCAGAGCGTGAAGGTGGGCCGCGGCCTCATCAAGGTGACGCTCAAGGAAGACGTCACCAGCCTGAACGACGTAGTGGTTATCGGTTACGGCGTCCAGAAGAAGAGCGACCTGACCGGTTCGGTGGCCTCGCTGAAAGGCGACGACCTTAAGAACCTGTCGACCACCGATGCCGGTGCCGCCATGCAAGGTAAGGTGACCGGCGTACAGATCATCAACAGCGGTGCACCTGGCGATGCTGCTGAAATCCGTGTCCGTGGTTACGGCTCTAACGGCGACAACACCCCGTTGCTCATCGTCGATGGTCTGAAGGTCGACAACATCCAGTATCTGGACCCCTCGCTCATCGAGTCGATGGAAATCTTGAAGGATGCTGCCTCGGCAGCCATCTATGGTGCCCAGGCCGGTAACGGCGTCGTGCTCATCACCACCAAGCAGGGTGCTGCCGGCAAGACGCGCATCAACTATACGTTCCGTGCCACAGCAAATTCGCTGGGCAAGAAGGCCGAGCTGTTTGACGCCAACGAGTATATTGAGTATCATAAGTATCTGGGTTACATCACCGACGCCAGTCTGGAAGCCAATGCCTACAAGCAGGGCTTCGTCAATACCGACTGGTACGACGAGGTGTTCGAGGCCAGCTGGAACACACAGCACAACCTGACCGTCGAGGGCGGTAACGACAAGGGACACTTCCTGGCCGGTCTGGGCATCGTCAACCACGACGGTATGGTGAAGGGCGACAAGGACGTCTACAAGCGTTTCACCGCTCAGGTCAACGCCGACTACAAGTTCAACAACTGGCTGCAGATTAGCAGCAACACCTCTGTCGAGAAGTGGAGCAGCAAGCGACTGGACAATGGCTATGGCAACTTCCTGAACTCAGTGGTGTCCATCGACCCGCTGACACCGGCATACATCTACGACAAGTCGGACTTCGGCCTGAACATCCTGGGGCACGACAACCTGATGTTGCCGCCGGGCTTCGAGGAAGGCGTCAACGAGTACTGGTACGGTACGTCGAAATGGATTGAGGACGCTACGGCTAACCCCCTGGCTCAGCGCGACCGCATGAACCGCAAGAACGAGGGTGTCAACGTGCGCGGAACACTGGCTGCCAACATCACGCCGCTGGACTGCATCACCTTCACCTCGCGCCTGGGCTACCGCATCTGGCAGAGAAACGGCCACGAGTACCGCAGCCCCTACTGGCTGTCGTCGATGGCTCACAACGAGAACTACTATATCGCAGCCAACACCAATGCCGGACTGTACTACCAGTGGGAAAACTTCCTGAACTTCAACAAGGACTTCGGCAAGCACAACGTCGGCGCCATGATCGGTATGTCGTTTACCAAGCGCCACTGGGATGACACCAGCGTATCGGTAGAGCACAACGAGCCCATCCTCGAAGGTGACGCTGCTCCCAACTATCGCTACATCGACTTCCTAAATGCTACCGGTAAGGAGCACCAGGTATCTCGCAACCAGCCGAACGATGCCACAGAGCTGTCATACTTCGGACGTCTCTCTTACTCGTACGACAACCGCTACTTCTTCCAGTTCAACATCCGTCGCGACGCCTACGACTCGTCAAAACTCATCAAGGACAAGCGCTGGGGTACCTTCCCGTCAGTATCTGCCGGTTGGACCATCAGCAACGAGAAGTTCTTCAAGGATGCCGTACCCAACGACATCGTCTCGTTCCTGAAGCTGCGCGCTTCGTGGGGCCGTAATGGTAACGTCAACATCCTGAGCGGCTACAAGTATGCTTCTACCGTTGCCCTGGGTGGTTACTACCAGTTCAACGACAATACCGCCACGACGACTGCTGCTCCCAGCTCACCGGCCAATCCCGACCTGACCTGGGAAACCGCTCAGCAGACAGACCTCGGTCTGGACGCTCGCTTCCTGAACAACCGTCTGTCACTGGGCATCGACTGGTATCGCAAGGTCACCAAGGACCTGCTCATCAATATCGTGCCGTTCCCAGAGCTGGGCTTTGCCAGTGCTACCGTCAACTCGGGTGAGATGCTGAACACCGGTTTCGAGTTCGACCTCGGCTGGCGCGACCGCATCGGTGACCTGAAGTATAGCATCAACGCCAACTTCTCGACACTGAAGAACGAGATGCAGAAGGTGAACGACGTGCTGCAGCGTCAGAACTACAACATCAGCGGTTTCAACAACAAGTTGACCACCACCCTCGAGGCCGGCCACACCATGTACTACTTCCGTGGCTACAAGTATGCCGGCGTGAATCCCGAGACCGGTCAGGCCCAGTACTATGACAAGGACGGACAGATTACTACCGCTCCCCAGGATGCCGACAAGCAGGACCTTGGTTCCGGCATTCCTAAGTTTACCTACGGTATCACCCTCAACCTCGAGTACAAGGGCTTCGACTTCACCGTCTTCGGTACTGGTGCTGCCGGCAATAAGATCTACAACCTGATGGTGTCGGCCGACCGTCCTCAGATTAACGGTATCAATACCTATTGGAAGGACTCTTGGAAGAATCCTGGCGACAACAGCAAGTATCCCGACATGAAGCTCGTGGCCACCGACTGGGACTTCTTCAGCTCCGACGCTGCCATCTTCAGCGGCAACTACTTCAAGTTCAAGCAGATTCAGTTAGGCTACACGCTGCCTAAGGAGATTACCCGGAAATTCTACTGCCAGGCACTGCGCCTCTCGGTGTCGCTCGACGACTTCTTCACCATCACCAGCTATCCTGGTGCTGATCCTGAGACCTCTTCAGCCAACAGCGGCGAACTGCGCGGTATCGACAATGGTAACTACCCCATGTCCAAGAAGGTCGTGCTGGGTGTTAACGTCACATTCTAAACGTTGAACGTTGAACATTATAAAATATTAAAACGACATAAACGATGAAAAAGATAATTATTCCCATGCTTGCGCTGACGGCAGGCATCACATTTACCTCCTGTGAGGATAAACTGGATATCGAGCAGAAGGGCACCATCTCTACCGAGAACTTCTATAAGACGGATGCCGACTGCGAGAAGGCGCTGGCTGCTGCCTACGAAGCCTTCATGGTCGAAACCTTCGGACGTACCACGCTGGCCAATGGTCCTGGCATCTACACCCCTGCCAAGGTGCTGGCCAACCACCCGGGCGACGACGTCAACTACGGTGGCGGCAACTATGGCGACCATGAGTTTGGCGGTGCCATCGACCAGTTCCGCTATCTCAGCAATCCCGAGGCCATCGACTGGCACTACAAGGGACTGTACCTCTCTGTCTTCAAGGACAATCTGGTACTCGAATACTTTGCCAATGGCGAGACGGCCTTCCAGAAGCAGGCGGTTGCCGAGGCCCGGGTGCTGCGCGCCTTCAACTTCTTCCTGCTGGCATGCTATTGGGGTCAGCCGCCGTTCGTCGACCATCTGCTGGCAGCCGATGCCATTCCCGTCAACAGCGAGATGACGCAGAAGGAGTATTTCGAGTGGTGTGCCAAGGAGTGTGAGGAGGCCGCTGCCAACCTCACCGAGCGCGAGAGCACAGCCGACAAGATTGGAACCTACCGCGTCACCAAGGGCTTTGCCTACGCTCTGGCCGGTAAGGCATGGATGTTTGCCGGCAACTTCGAAAGTGCCAAGGCCGACCTGAAGCGTGTGGTCGACTCGGGCAAGTACGCCCTGGTGTCGGGCGACGACTTCGCCAACCTCTTCCATGTCGAGGGCGACGGCTGTCCCGAGAAGGTGTTCGAAATCAATATGCGCTACAACGGTGCCGCTGGCAGCTGGAGCACTGGCGGCGGACTGGGTTACATGCAGCACTCCACATGGATGGAGGCCAACTGCTTCAACTGGCGTGCCGGCAACTTTGTAGCCAATCCTTCCGGCAAGTACATCGGTGGTTGCGACGGCTGGGGGTCTATCGGCATTCCTGAGTGGTACGGCGAGGCCTTCCATCAGAACGATGGCGACTCGAAGCGCTTCAAGGCCACACTGATGCACATTGACGATGCCGTCTACCAGACGTCGGGCATCGACGGCATGGGCTACACCGACCCCGCTCTCGATGCTGAGGTCAACGCCATGACCCTCGAACAGAGGAAGGTCAGCAACAAGATTGGCATCAATGATCTGACGCAGGGGCTCTATGGCCAGTCGTTCTACCTGCCCTTCAAGCACATCATCCGTGGTTCCGACTGCACTGACGGTGGTACGCACGGCAACAACCTGCGCCTGAACAACATCATCGTCATGCGCTATGCCGAGGTGCTGCTCAACTATGCCGAGTGCTGCCTGCGCACGGGTGACAACGGTACGGCCAAGACCATCATCAACCAGATTCAGACACGTGCCGGTTCGCAGACCGTCAGCACCAGCGTCGACCTCATCACGCTGAAGAAGGAGAAGTCGTTCGAACTCTGGTTCGAGGGCTGCCGCTTCCAGGATGTGCTGCGCTGGAGCCTGCTCGACAATGACGCCTACGACCAGGAGGCCATGGCCCACCTGAAGGAGGCCGGTACGAAGGTGCCCCACCTGTTCGACAAGGTGTTCCGTCCCGTCGCTGCCGGCGAACAGCCCATCTGGGAACATGGCACCGAGGCCAACAGCCGCTTCTACATCATCCATACCTCCGAGGCCAAGGACAAGGGCATCGAGGTCGGCTTCCAGGAGAAGAACCGCCTGTTCCCCTACCCGCTGTCCATCAAGGACATGAATCCGAACCTGAAGCAGAAGGGCTGGGACTACTAACTCATCGTGACTGGTTTTCTTACAGTTTAAAGAATATGTGTCAAGAGGGTATCGCGCCATGTATGCGTGGTACCCTCTTTTTGAAGCCTCGCCGCCACATGCAACATCTACAAAAGTATTTGATACACTTAATAACCCGTACATGGGGAATTATTCGTATCTTTGCACTCATGAAGAGAGAGAATCATTCAATATTAATCATTTCCTAAACGTCAACACAATGAGACAAACTTTCAAAACTGCCCTCGCCATCATGCTGTCAATGGCCAGCATGGCTTCATGGGCACAGTGGGGTGCCCCGCGTGATCCCAACCCCAATGTGAAACTCAAGGATGCCTACAAGGACTACTTCATGATTGGCGTAGCCCTCAACCAGCGCAACGTCAGCATCGCCGACCAGCAGGCACTGGTCAAGGCCGAGTTCAACAGCGTCACCGCCGAGAACGACATGAAGCCCGGCGTGCTGCACCCCAAAGAGGGCGTGTGGGACTTCTCGAAGGCCGACAAGATAGCCGACTTCTGCCGCCAGAACGGCATCAAGCTGCGCGGCCACTGCCTATGCTGGCACTCACAGTTTGCCGACTGGATGTTTACCGACAAGAAAGGCCGCGAGGTGAAGAAGGAGGTATTTTACGAGCGTCTGCGTGAGCATATCCATACCGTCGTCAACCGCTATAAGGACGTTGTCTACTGCTGGGACGTGGTCAACGAGGCCATCAGCGACGGTGGCGGTGGCTGGCGTCGCCCGGGCCAACAGCCCAACCCCTACCGCGAGAGCCGTCACTACAAGCTCTGCGGCGACGAGTTCATTGCCAAGGCCTTTGAGTTTGCCCACGAGGCCGACCCCAACGCCCTGCTGTACTACAACGACTACAACGAGTGCGACCCCGGCAAGCGCGACCGCATATACAATATGGTGAAGAAGATGCAGGAGGCCGGCGTGCCCATCCACGGCATCGGCATGCAGGGACACTACAACATCTATGGCCCGTCGGAGGAGGACATCGATGCCGCCATCACGAAGTATTCTGAACTGGTGAAGCACATACACGTCACTGAGCTTGACATCCGCGTCAACCAGGAGATGGGTGGACAGCTGCAGTTCTCGCTTGGCGAGAACAAGCCCCTGGCCGGCTACCTGAACACCATGCTGACCGACCAGTACAACCGCGTCTTCAAGATTTTCCGCAAGCATAAGGATGTCATCGACTGCGTGACGTTCTGGAACCTGAGCGACCGCGACTCATGGCTGCGCGTCAACAACCATCCGCTGCCCTTCGACGAAAACTACAAGCCCAAGCAGGCCTACTTTGCCATCAAGAACTTCAATGCCGCACTGGACAACGTCAAGCCCAAGGAGGACTTCCGGCCCAGTCCCATGAACCAGCCTGGTAAGGAGTATCCGCAGGTCAACAGCGAGGGCTATGCGCGTTTCCGTGTTGAGGCTCCCGAAGCCAAGTCGGTCATCGTCAGCCTGGGTCTGGGTGGCCGTGGCGGCACGGTGCTCCGCAAGAACAAGGAAGGCGTATGGGTAGGCACCACCGAGGGGCCGATGGATCCCGGTTTCCACTATTACCACCTGACCGTCGACGGCGGCACGTTCAACGACCCCGGCACCCACAACTACTTCGGCTCGTGCCGTTGGGAGAGCGGCATCGAGATTCCCGCTCCCGACCAGGCATTCTACGAGTATCGTCCTGACATTGCTCATGGCAACGTGCAGCAGGTGCTGTTCCACTCCAACAGTACCGGTCAGATGCAGACGGCATGGGTCTACACCCCGCCGACGTATGGCGACCTGGTGCGCAAGGGCGGCAAGACCGAGCATGAGCGCTTCCCCGTGCTCTACCTGCAGCATGGCTGGGGCGAGAACGAGACCAGCTGGTTCCGTCAGGGCTGCGCCGGCCTCATCATGGACAACCTCATTGCCGAGGGTAAGATTAAGCCCTTCATCATCGTCATGGCCTACGGTCTGACCAACGATGTCAAGTTTGGCGGCATCGGCCAGTTCACCGCCAAGGAGTTTGAGACGCTGCTCGTCGACGAGCTCGTCCCCTTCATCGACGGCAACTTCTACACCAAGGCCGACAAGTGGAACCGCGCCATGGCCGGCCTGTCGATGGGCGGCATAGAGACCAAGCTCATCACCCTGCGCCGTCCCGAGGTGTTCGGCTACTGGGGACTGCTGAGCGGCGGCACCTATATGCCCGACGACATCAAGGACACGAAGCTGGTGAAGGTCATCTTCGAGAGCTGCGGCTCCAAGGAGAATCCCGACGGCATCAACAAGAGCGTCGAGGCCCTGAAGGCTGCCGGCTACAACGCCACAGGTTTCATCTCCGAGGGCACGGCCCACGAATTCCTGACCTGGCGCCGCTCGCTGCGCGAAATGGCACCCTTGCTCTTCAAGTAATGAAAATGGACAATTGACAAAGAATAATTAATGGCTAACAGATTTTTATCAACTATTGGTTTGTGCCTGGCGGCTTCGGCCGCCATGGCGCAGAATCCTTTTGTGCAGACGTGGTTTACCAGCGACCCCGCACCGATGGTGCACGATGGCACCATGTATGTCTATACCGGTCATGACGAGGACCATGCCGACTTCTTCTGGATGCAGGAGTGGCGCGTCTACTCCACCCGCGACATGGTGAACTGGCAGGACCACGGGTCGCCCCTGGCCCTCGAGAGTTTCTCGTGGGCCGACGACCGCGCCTGGGCATCGCAGTGCATCGAGCGCGACGGCAAGTTCTATTGGTACATCTGCGCCCACTCGCGCCTGTCGAAGGGCATGGCCATCGGCGTGGCCGTCAGCGATTCGCCCACGGGCCCCTTCCGCGACGCCATCGGCAAGCCGCTCTTCGAGAACGGTTCGTGGGACCATATCGACCCCACGGTGATGATTGACGACGACGGACAGGCCTGGCTCATGTGGGGCAATCCGCAGTGCTACTACCTGAAGCTGAACCGCGACATGGTGTCGTACAGTGGCGAACTGGGCAAGCTCGACATGACCGAGGAGGCCTTTGGCGGACCCATGATGAGCCAGCGCGAGAAGGGCAAGAAGTATAAGGACTCCTACGTCGAGGGGCCGTGGCTGACCAAGCGCAATGGCACCTACCAACTCCTCTACGCCGCAGGCGGCGTCCCAGAGCACATCTCCTACAGCACGGCATCGAATCCTGCCGGCCCGTGGCACTATGCCGGCGAGATCATGCCCCTGAGCGATACTAAGTCGTTCACCAACCACTGTGGTGTGGCCGACTTCATGGGTCACTCTTATTTCTTCTACCATACGGGCAAGCTGCCTGGCGGTGGCGGTTTTGGCCGCAGCGTGGCCGTCGAGGAATTCCAGTATCATGCCGACGGCTCGTTCCCCACCATCATGCCTACCGACGAGGGTGTCAAGCCCATAGCCACATTTAATCCGTACAGGCGCGTGGAGGCCGAGACCATGGCCTTCTCGCACGGCGTCAAGACCGAACAGCGCAATACGCCCGGCGAGGGCAACGGCCTGCAGGTCTACGTCAGCGACATCCATAACGGCGACTATATCAAGCTGCAGAACGTGGCCTTCGACAACCGCATACCGCGCACGTTCACGGCCCGCGTGGCCAGCGGCCTGCGCGGCGGCCGGATAGAAATCCGTCTCGACAGCGTGGGCGGACGGCTGCTCGGCACGCTCAACGTGCCCGGCACGGGCAGTTGGGAGACGTGGCAGACGCTGACCGTCGACCTCAACTACTCGAACATCAAGGACCTAAATGCACCCAAGCGCACGCTGTCGGGTCTCACGCTGCCCGAGACCGCCGACCTCTACCTGGTGTTCAAGGGCCGCAAGGGTCCGAAGCTCTTCAACTTCGACTGGTGGGAGCTGCGCGCCCTGGAGCAGGTCAACATGCCGCTCTTCCAGACCAAGTACACGGCCGACCCGTCGCCATTGGTGGTGGGCGACACGCTGTTCCTGTTCACCTCGCACGATGCCTCGCCCGAGGACATTCCCGATGCCAACGAGAAGTCGTCGGCAGGCTTCTTCATGTACGACTGGCTGCTATGGTCGACCACCGACATGGTGAACTGGACCGAGCACGGAGCCGTAGCCTCGCTGAAGGACTTCCCGTGGCGCTCGCGCGAAAACGGTGCCTGGGCCATCCAGACCGTCGAGCGCAACGGCAAGTACTACCTCTACGCCCCGCTGCACGGCCACGGCATCGGCGTGCTCCAGGCCGACTCACCCTACGGACCCTACCGCGACCCGCTGGGCAAACCGCTGGTATGGGACCAGTCGAACTGGTACGACATTGACCCCAGCGTCTATACCGACGACGACGGCCAGGCCTATATGTACTGGGGCAACCCCCACACCTTCTGGGCGAAGCTGGGCAACGACATGACATCGCTCACCAGCGGCGTCACCAAACTGCCGCACATACCCAACTATCAGGAAGGCCCCTGGTTCTACAAGCGCAACGGCCACTACTATCTGGGCTTTGCATCGACGTGCTGCCCTGAGGCATTGGGTTACGCCATGAGCGACAAGCCCACCGGTCCCTGGGAGTGGAAGGGCTACATCATGCGGCCCACGGAGCGCGACCGCGGCAACCATCCCGGCATCTGCGACTTCAAGGGGCGCTCGTATGTCTTTGGCCAGAACTACGACCTGATGCACCTCGAGACCTTCCGCCACCACGAGCGCCGCAGCGTGTCGGCCACGGAGATTCACTACAATGCCGACGGCACGATTCAGGAGGTGCCCTACTGGCTCGACCAGCAGCCCCTGGAGCAGCTGCACTGGCTCAACCCCTACCGCCGCGTGGAGGCCGAGACCATGGCCTGGGGCTTCGGTCTGAAGTCGGCGAAGATGGGCATCGCGAACACCGGCGTCGTCAAGGACATGCCGGAGTCTACCGGCAAGCGCAACATGTATATCTTCGACATCGACGATGGTGAGTACATCCGCCTGCGCGGTGTCGACTTCGGCCAGGGTGCCCGCCAGTTCAGCATCGTGGCCGCCGCTGCCGCCAATGCAACGCCACACTCTGACCAGCGGTCAGAGAAGGCAGGCTGCACCGTCACCCTGCGCCTCGACACACCGACGGGCAAGGTCATCGGCACGGCCAACGTCAAGGCCACGGGTTCTGCCGACAAGTACAAAGCGTTCACGACAAAGGTCAGCGGTGCAACGGGCGTCCACGACCTGTATCTCTGCTTCAGCCAGGCCAAGGGCGACGTCCGCCTGGACTGGTGGCAGTTTAAGGCGGCCTTCGGCCTAAATGATAAATGATAAATGAAAAATATGAAGTTAGTTATGAAACGGCAGAGTATTGCAAGGGCGCTAAGTTTATCATTTATCATTTATCATTTATCATTTTGCCCCATAAGAGCGCAAAATCCCGTCATCCGCGACCAGTTCACGGCTGACCCCACAGCGCGCGTGTTTAACAATAAGGTGTACCTCTACCCCTCTCACGACATCGTGCCCCCCGAAGGACAGCGTCAGGACTGGTTCTGCATGGAGGACTACCACGTCTTCTCGTCAGAGGACCTCACCGACTGGACCGACCACGGCATGATCGTCACCCAGAACAAGGTGCCCTGGGTGCGTCCGGACTCCTACTCGATGTGGGCACCCGACTGCATCGAGCGCGGCGGCAAGTACTATTTCTACTTCCCGTCGACTCCTAAGTCGGGCCGCGGCTTCGGCGTCGGTGTGGCCATAGCCGACCGTCCCGAGGGGCCGTTCACGCCCGAGCCGGAACCCATCAAGGGCATCAGCGGCATCGACCCCTGCGTGCTTCAGGCCTCCGACGGCCATGCCTACGTCTTCTGGGGCGCGGGCCGTTGTGCCAGGCTCAAGGATAACATGAAGGAACTGGCCGATGACACGCCCCGCGAGCGTGTCAAGTGGGGCGACCGCGAGTTCGAGATGATGGGCGTCAACTGCCTCAAGGACCTGCCCAACCGCCAGGCCGAGGGGCCGTTTGCCTTCGAGTACGACGGCAACTACTACCTGACCTACCCATACGTCCGCGAGAAGACCGAGGTGCTGGCCTACGCCATGAGCAAGCAGCCCATGGGACCCTACGAGTACAAGGGCCTCATCATGGCTGAGCACGACAACGGCTGCTGGACCAACCACCACAGCATCGTCAACTACCGGGGCCAGTGGTACCTGTTCTACCACCGCAACTGGCTGTCACCCCGCGACGACAAGCGCCGCTCGGTGTGTATTGAGAGGCTGTACTTCAATGCCGACGGCACCATCCGCGAGGTCAAGCCCACACTGCGCGGCGTGGGCATCAACAAGGCCACTGAGAAGATTGAGGTCGACCGCTACAGCGAGGCCAGCGCGGGGGTTACCAGCGAACTGATTGACACGGTCAACACGCTGCGCGGATTCCAGGCCACCCTGCCCGGCAAGGGGGCATGGCTGCGCTATGCTGACGTCGACTTCACGGGCGTGGCACCAACGGCCTACCTCGTCGTCAATGCCAAGGCCGGCGGCAATACCGAGTTCTGCATCCGCGAGAAGAGTGCCAAGGGACGGGTCATAGCGCGAGTTCCCATGAATGTCGTCAGCCAGATGGGCCAGTTCCGCCGCGACCAGTCAGGCCAATGGCTCACGCAGGCTGTCGACCTGGCCTATGTCCCCAAAGGGGTCACCGACCTGGTCGTCACCTGTGACGGCGATGCGGATGTCAGCGTCAACTGGATTCAGTTCAAGAACCGCAACACCTACTTCCTGCCAGTTGCTGCCAATGCCGCTCCGTCGCAACCCGACGCCAACGGATTCATCCGCCGCTGGATGCTGCTGGAACCCATCGACTATAACGTACGCTCCAATACCATCCTGACCGACAGCTATCTCCTGGAGCATCTTGGCAAGCAGTATTTCAAGGGGCAGTTCGACGACAGCTGGCTGCCGCGCGACGGAGAGAAGGTGACAGCAACGGGCATCGCGCAGGCGGGGGGGCCCAGAGACACCCGGATGCAGCGCGGACCCGTCCAGACCGTGGCGGTCAAGCAGACGCTGCGCTGGCACGCCGTAGAGAGCGAGAGCTATAATGTCAAAGTGTTCCGCTTTGCCGAGGCCAACAACTGCCAGCCCTACAACTCGCTCTTCTGGGGTGTCACCGTCATCGACTGTCCCGAGCAGTTGGCCGGCGTACGCCTGGCTGTCGGCTCCAACGGCGCCTCAATGTGGTGGCTCAACGGCGACCGCGTGCTGACGCTCGACGGCGACCGCCGCATGGTGGAAGACGACTGCGTGTCGCAGCGCCTGACGCTGAAGAAGGGCCGCAACGTCCTGCGCTTTGCACTGGTCAACGGCCCCGGACTGAGCGACCTGTGCGTCCGCTTCATCGACGAGAAAGGCAGGCCGGTGACGGGCTACGCCCTAAATTTGGCGGGCAAAGCCCTAAATGATAAATGAGAAATGAAAAAAGAGAAATATGTTATAAATCGGTAGAGTATCGAGTAGCAAATCGGCAGAATATTAATTGAGTAACATTATGAATATCAAGAATATAGCAAACAGACTTCGGTCAATGACATCATTTATCATTTATCATTTATCATTTAGCCCCATAGGGGCGCTATGTTTATCATTTAGCCCCGCAGGGGCGCAAACCGGCGCACCCTATATCCACGACCCGTCGACACTCGCCGAGTGTGACGGCAAGTGGTACACCTTTGGCACGGGCGGCGGGGGACTCATCTCCGACGACGGCTGGTCGTGGCACGGGGGAGCCGACCGTCCGGGCGGCGGTGCAGCACCCGACGTGCTGAAGATTGGCGACCGCTACCTCTGCATCTACGGCGCTACCGGTGGAGGACTCTTTGGCGGTCACAACGGCCGCATACTCACCATGTGGAACAAGACCCTCGACCCCAAGTCACCCGACTTCAAGTGGTCGACGCCCGTCGAGGTGGCCGCGTCCGACGGCATGGAGGACTGTGATGCCATCGACCCCTGCCTGCTACTCGACCCCACCACCGGTCGACTGTGGGCCACGTACGGTACCTATTTCGGCAACATCCGGCTTATCGAACTCGACCCGAAGACGGGCCTTCGCGTAAAAGGCAACGTGGAAAAGGATGTCGCCATCGACTGTGAGGCCAGTGCCCTGATTTACAAGGACGGCTGGTACTACCTGCTGGGTACCCACGGCACCTGCTGCGACGGCGTCAACTCCACCTACAACATCGTCGTGGGCCGTTCGCGCTCCGTCGAGGGTCCCTATGTCGACAATGTCGGACGCGATATGTTCCACGGCGGCGGACGCATGGTCATGGCTGCCGGCAACCGTAAGACGGGTGCTGGCCACTTCGGCCGTACCGTCGTCGACGAAGGTGTCGAACTGATGTCGTTCCACTGGGAGGCCGACTTCGACCAGGGTGGACGCTCCGTGCTGGCCATCAATCCACTGCTGTGGCGCAACGGTTGGCCCTACGGCGGCCCACAGCTTGCTACAGGCACATACGCCATACTAAGCGAGCGCCGGGGCTACTCGCTGGAACTGGCCGTCGACTTTGTACGCATGCAGCAGGAACGCCAGCGCTGGAGCGACCGCAACCAGGCGCAGCAGCCCGTCAAGCCTGTGCCCAACCAGACGCTGGCCGAAGTGCAAGCCACCTGGCCGGCAGGCGACGTGGCCGTGCGCTGTGCCGACTATATGTTCCGGCCCTGGCAGCTGTGGCAACTCGTACCCACGGACAAGGGCACCGTCACCGGTCCGCTCTTCTCCATCTGCATCGCCGGTACAAAGCGCGCCCTGACCGCCACCGCCACGCTCGAGGTGATGACCAAGGAGTATGCCGCACTTGACGAACAGCTCTGGCGCGTCGAACTGCTCACCGACGGCACCTACCGCATCATGCCCTACGCCATACCTGGCCACGAGGGCCGCAACCAGCGTTACTGTCTCTATTCGGCAGGCGACTCCACCCCCACCCTGGCTGTCTACGACTACCAGAGCGACAACGCCAAGTGGAACCTGTCGTCCAGATAGTCTTTTACACGCATTCAGATAATCCCTTACACGCATTCAGATAATCTTAACGAGTCATTCAGATAATCCCTTACCCCCCTAAGGGATTATCTGAATGACCCGTCCAGATTATCTCAATGACTCGTCGAGACTATCTCAATGACTCAACTCTCAACTGCCAAGCACGAATGCGATAAATCCGTGAAATCCGTTGTTATTAACGAAACTCGTACCAGTTTCTATTGTTTTTGGCCACATAATGTCACAAAAACATTTAGTAGAATAGTTTATCTGATAGACGGTCGCTTAAGCAGAATCATGTCGCGAAACATGAGGCGGGTTTCTCCCCAAAGGTGAGGTCGTCGTAAGCATCAACGATAAGGTCTGCAAATGTCATTTCATTGTCGCGCTATTAGGCAAAAGAAAAAAACACAAGATTTATTTTGTATTTTACGCGTTTATTAGTAACTTTGCGCAGAATTACAATTCTAAGAAGTCATGGGAAAGTTTATCAATCCGTTTACTGACGTAGGGTTCAAGCGCATCTTTGGACAGGGACGGCGAGCATATCATCGTCGAGATGCAGAACAAGTATCAGCCGTACTTCAAGAAGCGCAGCATCTACTACGTGGCGCGCAGCATCGTGGAGCAGGGCGAGCGCGGCGGTCAGTGGAGGTACGACATCAAGGCCGTCTACCTGGTAGCCTTCCTGAATTTCAAGCTGAGCGACATCTCTAAGGATTTCCGTACGGATGTGGCTCTGATGGACATGAAGCACCGCACGGTGTTCTCCGACAAGGTGCGACTCATCTTTCTTCAGCTGCCTTACTTTACGAAGGAGCCTGATGACTGCGAGGATATTTTTGAACGAATTATTTATGTACTGAAACACTTGGACGCACTGAAACGTATGCCTTGGATACTGCAGGATGCCGTATTCAAGAAGTTGTCGGAGATTACCGAAATCGCGCTGATGAACAAGGATGACCGCAAGAAGTATGACGAGAGCCTGCGCCACTATCGCGACACACTGATAGTGATGGAGGGACAGTACTTAGAGGGAGAACAGAAAGGACGCGCAGAAGGATGGGCAGAAGGACGGGCAGAAGGACGTGCAGAAGGCGAAAAGAAAGGCCGCGAAGAAGGCATTCGCACCACTGCTCTGAAAATGAAGCAAAAGGGCCTGCCCGCAGACTTGATAGCTGAAATGACTGGTATGTCAATAGCCGATATCGAAACACTCGGATAAAGATTTTTATCATCATACATACACAACGGCGCATCATACATGTGGACATGGATCAGTTCTTTGCGGCCGTGGAACAACGAGACCGGCCAGAACTGCGAGGACTGCCCGTGGCCGTGGGCCACGACGGGCAGCGCGGCGTCGTGTCGACAGCCAGCTATGAGGCGCGCCGCTATGGCGTCCATTCAGCCCAAAGCATTCAGGTGGCCAAGCGGCTCTGTCCTCAGCTGGTCATTGTGGAACCACACTTCCATAAATACAAAGAGGTGTCGATGCAGATACGCCACATCATGCAGGACTATACTGACCTGATAGAACCGCTGTCGCTGGACGAGGCCTTCCTGGACGTGACGATTAACAAGAAGAACATGATACTGGCTGTCGACATAGCTCGCCAGATCAAGCAGCGCATCCGTCGGGACACGGGGCTGACGGCTTCGGCGGGTGTCAGCTACTGCAAGTTTCTGGCCAAGATTGCCAGCGACTGGCGCAAGCCCGACGGACTGACGGTGGTACACCCCGAGAGGGCGCAGCAGTTTATAGACCAGCTGTTGGTGACCCGCATCTGGGGCGTGGGCCAGAAGACGGCGGAGCACATGCACCGCCTGGGCATCTTTACCGGTGCCGACCTGCGCCGCATGTCGAAGCAGCACCTGGTGCAGGAGTTTGGCAAGGCCGGCCTGCTGTTCTACGATTTCGCACGGGGCATAGACGAGCGTCCCGTCATATCGGAATGGGAACGGAAATCGGTGAGCTGCGAGCAGACGTTCATGGAGGACATCTATACGCCGGAAGCCGTCATGACGGCTCTTAGCCGTACCCTCGACGAACTGTTGCGCCGACTGGCCAAGAGCGGATTCCGTGGGCGCACGCTGACGCTAAAGGTGAAATACGGTGACTTCCAGCAGATTTCGCGCAGCATCACCAGCGGTCAAGTCCTGACGGACAGGGAGCAGATAGAACCGCTGGCCAGGGAACTGATGAGTGAGGTGGACTACGGCAGCCACCACACTATCCGACTGATGGGACTGGGCGTCAGCCTGTCAGCAGCTGACCAGGCGACGGAGAATGCCACCGGAGAAACCAGGTGGCGCCAGTTGGAACTGCCCTTCGAGCCCTGGCCTGACGACATCAATTCCTAATCTCCAACTCCATCACGAAGCCGCCACGAGGCTTGCACGTCAGCTGGCGGGGCAATTTGCTGACGGTCGTTATCTGCCAAGGGGCACCATCAGCAAAAAGGGTGACTCGATGCTTGCCCTTGATGAAATCGAGAGGCAGGTAGAGGGTTCGGCTTTTGTCGGTACCATTGATGCCTGCCACATACCATATCCGGCCATAACGGCGAGCCATCACCACACTCTGGCCGGGATAGCCGCTCAGCAGGCGCGTCTCGTCCCACACGCTGGGCAACCGGCCCAGGAACCGCTGTACCTCGACGGGCTGGGCCAGATAGCTCTCGGGACGGTCGGCCAGATGCTGGAGGGCACTCTCAAAGAGCACAGTCAAGGCCAACTCGTGGGCATGAGTGGTGATATGCGGATGCTGCGAGTCGCTGAACGTGCAGGGCGTATAGTCCATTGGCCCCACAACATTGCGGGTGAAGGGCAGCGTAGCATTATGACAGGCAGCCTTAGCGGTAAACGTTGGTACATTGTTATACCACTCAGCACCATAGACCGCCTCGGTCGACATGAGGTTGGGCCACGTACGCTGCCAACCGCGCGGCAGTGTCGCTCCGTGAAAGTTGACAAGCAGGTGGTGGCGGGCAGCACACGCGAGCAGGTCCTGCTGATAGTCCATGTTGCGCTGGTCGTCACCCGAGAAGAAGTCAATCTTCACACCTGCCACTCCCCGCTGCCGGCACCAGGCAAACTCGCGCTCACGGTCTTCAGGCGTGTTGAGCCGGAACTTAGGTGTCGGGGCACCGTCCACCCATCCTACGGAAGAATTATACCAGATGAGCGGCTTGACACCACAAGACTTGGCATAGTCAAGGGCGTCGTCAATGGTCTTGCCGTCCTTCATCGTGTCCCACTCGGCATCAATCAGCACGTAGGGCAGCCGTAGTGACACGGCCATATCGACATACTTCTTGATAATCTCGTAGTCGTTGGAGCCGTGGTTATAAGCCCAGTATATCCACGACACCACGCCAGGCTGAATCCAACTGGCATCAGCAATCTGCGAAGGTTCAGAAACGTCGGTCACCAGCGTAGACTCGACGACATCCGCCAACCGTCCGATAATGGCCACACGCCAGGGCGAAACATCACCAACGGACGCCTGACCCACCGCACCCTCCAAGGTGAGAGGGAACTGCCGGGCGGCAGGGGTGATACGATACAGTTCGCCATCATTCATCAGGTAAGAGGCACTCTGTCCTTTCTGGATACCAGCCTCCGTCAGCAGCACAAAAATGCCCGTCGTATCTCGCGCCTCTTTCCGCTTAATTCTTAATTCTTCACTCTTACTTCTTAATTCCATCAACGCCGGATA
>DFGF01000128.1:0-40326 GCA_002371715.1 Prevotella sp. UBA3757 | reverse complement strand
CCCTCGGCAGACTTTGAAATGCCGCTATAGGAGGGTACCGGTTTCACCTTGTACGTTGTGTCCAGTGGATAGAAGCCCTCATAGGAGTCGCACCACTGCTGCATCCAACGGCGTGTACCCTCTGGAATGCGGTAGGCTGCCGGAAGCGCAGGCCCCTCGTAGCGGAAAGCTATGCCGTCGTTGTAAAGTCGCAACTGTAATGGACCGCAACGATACTCGCGGGCCTCGTTGACGCAATGACTGCGCTTGCCGGACAGCATGCGGTAGTCGGCCTTGACATCACGGACATAAGTCAACGGCATAGCGTCGGGGCAGGCATCCACCACTTCGAGCACTGGCTGGTGTTGGTAGCTGACAACCAGTGTCGTACCCTTCGTTTCAGCATTCAACTTGCCGTTAGGCGACTTCACAGACTTTGCGCCCGCTACAGGCAAGGCGAACGTCAGAAAACTTAGTGCTACAGCACAAAATCTCGACATCAACCCACGTCTTGCCGTAGAACCACCCCCACAGGGTGACACCGGCACAGTAGTCGGCCTCCAACATGACGGGGAAATGCTGCTGGAAGTTCCATTTCTGGTTGGCATCGTTCGTGTCGCCAATAATGTCTTTATATAGCGCATAACGTCCCTCTTAACTCTTAATTCTTAACTATTAATTAATAAGGAACACCTTCTCCTTGCCCTGATAGGCAGCCTTTACGGTCGCACGCCCGTTCACCACGGAACTGATGTCGAACGTGACGCCGGGAACCGTAGACCGGGCCTCAATTTTCTTGACCGTCCGAGGCGCATAGACCTGATAGCGCGTCAGGTCGGTATAGCCGTTCTGGTTCGTGGCACGAATGGGGTCGTCGGGAATGCTTAACGGCTGACCGTCGGCGGTGAGAATGACCTTTGGCACGACGGGAGCCAGATGGTCAGCACCCTTTGAGAAACTGATGCCGTGGAGGTCAAAGAGTCCCTGAGGACGCTGGGGCTGCTGTGGGCGGCGTCCCCACTGTCCGCGCTGCGGCTGTTCAGGCTGCTTCACCTCGGGGCCGTCAGCGACGAGATAGATGGCATGCTTGCCTGTGAGTCCTTCAACAGCAGGAACGGCAGTATAAAACATCTGTTCCTGACGTTCGGCATTTGCCGGCACATCAATGACGCCAATCTCCTGCCCCTTCCAGGGATCATCCAGCTTAACGTGAATTTTGAAGGCGCCCTTGCCACTGGGTGTCAGATGGAGGCCAAGCGTGGTGTTGTCGCCCTTCTTAGCACCCTCGAAGGCCCTAATGCCCTTCGTATCTTGGGCCAAACCGCCAAAGCCGAAGTACTTGAAGCCCACGATGCCGCTGTTCTGAATGCCTGCCAAATCCATCGAGTTGTTCCACACGTCGAAATTATCCTGCATCCAGTTGTTGCTGTTCGGGCCATACATGAAGCAGGCATAACCGGCAGAATAGTAGCGGTAAGGCGGCAGACCGAAAATCTGGAAGCCCTCGCTGGTCACCTCGGCACCAGTGTATTCGTTGCCGTCGGCAGCGCGAGCCGTCCATACATTGTCCTTCGTATAGGGGTCGTAGGCTGTAATCTTCACCACGCCACCCTTGGCTACGGGTTTCTTGTCCCACGTTATCTTGACAGGAGCCACCATAGGCTGGCGGGCATTGCCAAAGCCACGCGGCGGGCGGTGGTAGAACACATACCACTGACCATTGATTTCCTGCAGCGAACCGTGCGTATTGTGAGCAGCATTGGTGGTGATGAGCTTCGAGCCGTCCTCGTTGAGCACCACACCACGCGAGTCGACCAGTACGCCACCCGAACGCCAGGGGCCAAGGGGCGAGTCGCCAAAGGCATAGCGCAGGGCGGAATTGGTATTGCCCAGCCCGTACTCCTTGCCGCTGTAGCCGGAGAAGACCATCACGTACTTGTTGCCGACCTGACGGATGCTCGAAGCCTCGAAGAAGTTGAAGTCCAGCGGGTTCTGGCCCTTATAGAGGGCCTTGTATTCGGAACCGGCCTTGTCGAGCAGCTGGCCGTCACGACTGCTGGCAGGGATGAAGGGGTCTATCGTTTCGGTGCCTTCGCGCTTGGAGTACATCGTGTTCTGGTCGAGCTCGACAGCCGTAGAGTGCTGGAAGCCATAGAACACGTAGGCACGATAGCCTTTCTGGTAGTCCTTGTCCTTCTTGTCAGTGACAGGCTCGATGAACACCGACGGGTCGAAGTCAATCAGTGAACCGGGCACGCACTGGCTGCCGTCAGCCGTCAGGTTGACGGGGGTAAAGGGGCCGTCGGGACGGTCGCCCCGGCACACCATAGCCACACGGCGATAGCCACGCGAGTGGGGATAGAGCCAGTAGGTCTTCTTGCCCGTAGCCTTATCAACCGTCTCCACGAGGTCCGGGGCAAACATGGTGTCCCACTGGCCTCCCGTGAACCACGTGAAGATAGGGCCTTCGTCGCGCCACTGCGACAGGTCTTCGACAGGTGCTGACCACATGCGGATGTCTGGGCCGCAATAGGCCGTATAGGTGACATCGTGAGAACCGATAATGTAGGCACGATACTTGCCTGGTTGGTCTGGGTCTTCAAACACGCGCGGCTCGCCGTCGGGCACGTGTTCCCAGAGCGGCAGATAGGGGTTTTGCGCCCCGCAGGGGCTAAATAAGAAATAAAAAATGAATAATATCGCCGTGCGGACAGTCCGCGTCTTAACTTCTTTTATCTTCATCCTGATGAATATTTATTGGTTATGTTAATAATATGTCGGTTATGTTTATTTTATATTTAGGGCGGAGGCCGCTCCCGCCGTCACAGCCGTCTCCTCGCCAAACAGATACTGGGGCTTGTAGCCGCCGAAGTCGACGACAATCTTCTCGAACACGATGCCGGGGTGCTTCGGACGGATGGTCAGCTCGTGCGTGTCGGCACTGCCCACGGGCAGCTCGACCACCTTCTCGACGATGCGGCGGGCTACAGCAGGATAGAACTCCGAATACATGTAGGGTTGACGGTCGACGAGCGTCTTGTTGAAGTTGACGGTCTGAGGCTCCGAACCATCCAGGCTGACGGTGTACTCATGGCCACCAACGTTCAGGAAGTCGAGCGTCGACTTCACCACTACGTGTACCTTCACCTTGCCCCGCACGTTCTGGGGCAGCTGGAAACGATAGGTCAGCGAGGCATCGCCCACCGACTCGGTATATGGGGTCAGGGCTACGGCACTGCGCGTCCGTCCGTAGTAGGGATAGACCGTCCACTGCGTACCCTCAGAAGCCTGGGCCGAGTAGTAGTGCTCGGCCTCCATTGCCACGTAGCCTGCGGCAGGCTGCAGGAAGGTGTAGCCGCCCTGGCGATCCGAGGCGTTCTCCACGCGCTGCGTCTTGGGCAACATGTCCTGACGGAAGTTGTCGTTCCACGACGTATAGCCAATGTGCTTCTGGGTCATCATGCCGTCCCACTTGCCACCAGCCATCACCTTATTATAATAATGACATAGCTTGGCGTCGCGCTGGAAGCACTGCTCCACGCGGTCGGCCCACTGGTTGGCATCGGCCAGGCCAGCCTTAGCGGCATAGTGGTTCATGGCCTGCGAATAGTACATGTCGTAGAGGTTGGCCATGGCCTGCACAGGGAAGAGCAGCGACTGGCGATAGGCGTCGCGCGCAGCGGCGGGCACCTCGTCGAACAGTCGCAGGGCCCGCGTTTCCAAGGTCATGTAGTCATCCCTGACGCGTTTCCACTCACCCGTCTCGACATTGTAGGTCTGGGCATCCAACATCTCGGGCGTCACGCGGCCCATGTACTGGCAGTTGCGGTTGTAGATGTCGGCAGCTTCGGTGACGATGGCCTCGGCGACAGAGTCACCGAGCACCGTGCGGAAGAACTGACAGGTATGACGGGTAACGTTCTGCTGGGTGTATGCCTTCGGGCTCCAGGCCATGTCCATAAACAGTTGGATGGGATATTCCATCGGTTTCAGGTCGCCCACGTTCAGAATCCACATGCGCTGGATGCCGAAGTCGTAGGCCAGCGAGAGCTGTTCGAACATCTGCTGCGTCTGGGTGACGTTGATCCACTTCGAGTTACGCGGTGCTCCGACGTAGTCGACATGATAGTACAGGCCCCAGCCGCCGGGATGCTTGCGCTCCTGGGCGTTGGGCACGCGGCGCACGTTGCCCCAGTTGTCGTCGCACAACAGCATGATGACGTCGTCGGGCACGCGCATACCGGCATCATAGTAGTCGAGCACCTCTTTATACAGTGCCCACACCTGCGTGGTTTTGTTAGCAGGCTTCTTGGTAACCTGCTTGATGATTTGGCGCTGGTTCTCGACCACGCGCTGCAACAGTTTGGTGTCGGCCTCGGCACTCATAGCCTCGTCGCCGTCGCCGCGCATACCGATGGTCACCATGTCCTCGGTGCCCTTCATGCGCTCGATGCCCTCGCGGAAGAACTGGTCGAGCTTCGCCTGGTTGGTCTGGTAGTTCCAGGCGCCCCACTCGCGGCGCTTGCGCGCATACTCCTGGTGGTTGCGGGCCATCGGCTCGTGGTGCGACGTTCCCATGATGATGCCCATATCGTCAGCTGTCTTGCCATTTTCAGGATCGTCGGCATAGAAGGCCCAGCTCCACATGGCGGGCCACAGCATGTTACCCTTCAGGCGCAGGATAAGCTCAAAAACCTTGGCATAGAAACGGTGGTCGCCATAATTGGTGCCAAAGGTATTCTTCACCCAGCCCGTCAGGCATGGGGCCTCGTCATTGAGGAAGAGGCCGCGAAACTCCACGGCAGGCTCGCCGTCGGTGAACGTACCGGGCAGGATGCCTACATAGTCACGCTGCTCGACGGGTACGTCCATCCACCAGTACCAGGGCGATACACCCATCTGGCGCGACAGCTCATAGATGCCGTACACCGTGCCGCGACGGTCACTGCCGGCTATAACGACCTGCCCGTCAATGGTGGTAAGGATGAACTTCTCGCGCTTGCCCTTCAGGTCGGCCAATTTGCCGCTCTTTACCCACTGGTCTATCAGCTTGTTACAGCCCACAGTGCCAATGAGGATAGTGGACTTGTCAGTGACTTTCATGGGACTGAATCCCATGACACGCTGGAAATCCTGTTGCAGGCTTGCAGCTGCTATTTGCACGGCCCGCGGCTCGTTATCGACATAGCTGATGGTGGCACCCTTTAGACTCACTGCCCCACCCCGTTCCGTAAACGTCACAAAATTATCAGCAGCCATCGCGCTCACTGCCGACAACATTGCTATGATTATAATCCTAATTCGTTTCATATCTTAGTTTCTTTTGCGGTAGCAAATTCTTCATTCTTCATTTTTCATTCTTCACTTTTTAAACAGGTGTGGAATGAACTCATGCAGTCCACGACGCCACGTGAGGAACTCGTGGGCAGTGCCCTCTGAGACGCTGGAGTGGACCTTGATGCCCTGCTGGCGCAAAGCATCGACGATGGGCTGATTCTTGATGAAGTCCTCAGAACCCCAGTTCATGTAGAAGTAGTGAATCTTCTTGTTGAAGGCTTCGGCGTCGGCAAAGACGCCGTTGTAGGCCGTCTTGACGTCGAGTCCGAAGATAGCACCGCTGAACGTTCCCATCCAGGCAAACTTGTCAAGGTTCTGCAGCACGACATCGAAGGTCTGATGACCACCCCACGACAGTCCGGCCATCGCCCGGTGCTCACGGTCGGCCTTGGTACGGAACGTCTTGTCGATATAGGGGATAAGATCGTTCAACAGGACGGGATAGAACGAAGCGCCATACTCGCTGCGGCCCTGCTGGTTGTTACCACCACGGAAGGGACCCTTGATGTCGCCGCTCTCCATGACCACGATCATCGGCACAGCCTCACCCTTGGCTATGGCGTTATCCATGATGTGCTGCATCTTGCCCTGAATCATCCAGCTGGTCTCGCCCTCGCCCATACCGTGTTGCAGGTAAAGGACAGGATACTTCTTCTTGCCGGTCTCGTATTCAGCAGGCGTGTAGACTAATGCGTGACGCCATTCGCCGGGGGAGTTGACGGTTGAGAGTTGACAGTTGACAGTTGAGAGTTGAGAGTTGACAGTTGAGTGCTCACTCCAATAGTAGATGCTGCGCACCTGACCATGAGGGATGCCCTGCTGCGGACGGTAATAGTCGCCCTCCGGCCCTTCAGGAACTTCCAAGCCGCCCGACTCGCGGTTGCAGCCGAAGTAGGTCTCGCTGGCGGGGTCGACAAAGCGGACACCGTCGACCTCCATGAAATAGTAGTGGAAGCCTACGGGCAGCGGGTCTGTGACGGCCATGAAGCCACCCTTGCCGTCGGGTTCCATCGTATACTTCTTATTGCAAATGTCCACGATGACCTTACGTGCCTGAGGGGCCACGATACGGAAGTAGGCACGGTGCTCACGGTCGACCTTGGGGAACTCGTTGCCGGGAATGGCGTTCTCGGCGATGACGGCATCCTCGGGCACCTCAATGCGCTTGGCCACGGGCATATTCTGCGGGCGGCGGGGTTCGAAGCCCAGCTGGCGGGCCACGGCCTCGCCATAACGGCAACCCAACTCGCGGTAGCCGGCAGCATCGAAGTGCAGACGGTCGGGACCGTTCGTACAGTCGTCCGACGAGATGACCTGTGAGGTATGCACCGTCTGCGGCAGTTCGTCAATCTGCTTCTTACAGCCGATGCAGACACCACGCCCACCAGCCTGCACGATGTTACCGGCATAGAGGTTGACCTCCTCGGGCTTCAGCTGCAGGTCGCTGCACAGGTTCTCGTACACCTGCTTCACCATGCCCGCCCACTTGGGGTCGCCGGTATTGGTCTCGCCCTGATGCATCAGGATGCCCTTGATGACACCGTCCTGCTGGGCCTTCTTGGCCAACTCGACGAGTCGCTTATAGGGGTTATTGTCGTAGGCCTGCAGCATGCCTTTCATCCATCCTGGAGCCTTGGTCTTGACATAGTTGTCGATGCTGTCAGGCAGGAAGCCCTTGATGTCGATACCGCCAATGGCCACATGGATGACGCCAATCTTGATGTTCTCGGGCAGCGAGGCCACCAACGTGCGACCAAACCAGTCGGCGGGGGTCAGACCTGTATTCGGACGGCAGAGCGGTGCCGAGGCCTCGCACCACTCGCCCATCTTGCGCGCCGGGCGCTGGTCGGTGGCAGGGAAGTCTACGGCAGGCATCAGCAGGAAGCGCGGTCCAGGACTGGCCAGGTCGGCAGCCTCAGGCCGTGCGGCGCCCTCCATGTTTGACTGTCCGAAACAGAGGAAAATGTAGAAATTCGGGTCTACAGCAGCACGCATTTGCAACATGGGCATTGCCATGAGCAGTGCAGAGAGAAGGAGTTTTTTCATCGTTTTTGTTTGTTGTGTTATGATTATTTTGATGTTGTCTCGCCGTTTACGTTGCAAAATTACAAAATATCCCGTAACACGACACTCTGCTGATGTTTCACATACTTTCGCTTTTGTTACATCGTACAAAAAGTCCCGACCTGCATCAACGCAAGCCGGGACTTCTTATCTTAATTGCTACAGCAAATTCTTCTTACTTCTTGACCATCTTCTTGCCGTCGCGGACGACAATATTACACGAAATGTTTGTTTTTAGGAGCTTACAAGCCTATCTGACGAATAACTTTTTACTGCTTCCGTCACTGTTACGAACGATATTCAGTCCTCGCCGGGGGCTTGACAGCCGCCGCCCGTCGGGAGCAAAATACTGCTTGACGTCTGCAAGCACCGGCATGGTCAGGGTGCCAACGGTTGTCGGGTTGACACCATCGTTGCTCAGGAAGACGTCTTTCAGGAAGAACGACGAGCCGCCATAAGTCCAGATGCCGGCGATATAGATGTGCGAGGGGTCTACCGTGCGCCCCTTGTCGGTCTTCATAGCGTGCAGGTCAATGACCAGTCGCGTCTTCGAACCGAAGTCGAACATGGCACAGTCGCCCCAATAGTTGTTGGCATCGAACAGCCGGAACGAGGCGCCGCAATTCTGGCGTTGCTTGAGTTCAACTACCAGGTATCGCCACTCCGAGAGGTCAATGCCCATCGGATAGGTCCATCCTGCAAAGCCATACTGACCAGTCCTGACCTCGCCGGTCTGCTCGTCATAGGTTCCTTTCTCCCAGATACTGGGGTTGAACCACTCGCCCGAGAGCGAGAACAGAGGCTGCTCTCTCAGCTTAGGGCCGTAATCAGGTTGGTTTATCATGTCGGCATAGGCTTCGGTTGCATAGTACTGATACTGGCGATAGACAGGCCGCGGACAAGCTTCGGGGTCGGTCAAGAACGTGTGGCCATCAGGCGCGCCATCATTGTAGCGAGCCAACAGGTGGCCGTCGGTAAACAGCAGCCAACTGACGTTACACGTCTCGTCGCAGATGCGCATAAAGTTGGCACCAAAGCCCTTACCACCAGCCTCGCCCGTCACGGCCTTGCCCCACGACGAGTTATACTTTTTCGGCGCCCAGTCCATTTCGGTCACCACGACAGGAGCCTTGGTGGCTATGGGCAGGATGTTCTCGTCCCAGCCGTGTTTGAAACTATTGTACTCCACATCAACGTCATCCTCTACCCCACTATTATACCAACCGGGATAGCAGTGGACGGCATAGCCAATGTTTTCACCCCGTACGGGATACTTGTAGTAGCCGTTGTAGTGCTGTTGCCACACCAGACCGGGAACAAGCAGGATGTTGTTGCAGTACAGGCGCATGGTGTCGACGATTTCCTGCATGAACTGCGTCATCATCTGGTCACGGTCGCCATTACCCTGGATATTCACAGGCTCGTTGGCCAGCTCGAACATCACGGCACCATTGTTGCACAACTTCGGATGCTGGGCCACATGCGCCCAAACCTTCTTCAGGTAACGGTGGTAAGTTCCGCCAACCTCTATATTCTCAGGACAGACACCAGGCGGGCGCATCACCACATAGAGCCCTTTCGAGATGGCATACTCGGCCATTGGCACGAAAACGCTGTTCAGATAGGTCTTGAAGCGGTTGAAGTCGAAGGCCGAAATGTCGTTTTCCCCCGTCACCTGCTTGCCCGGCGTATTGCTCCAGTAGGGGTCCATGTGCTGGCGCACGAAGGTCATCTTCCATCCGGCCTTCAGTATCTTGTCAATGATACCTTTATTATATGCCAGGCAGGCACTGACATTATAGTTCGACCACTGCGAACCCTGCTCGTTGAACCAGGGGCTAAACGTCTGGGCAAAACCGTGGAGGTTATGCCTGCGGCCGTTTTCATCCACCAGGAAGGGGCCTTCGACGTGGAGTGCGGACAACTGTGCCATGAGCGCCGTCGTCGTGGTCAGCATCATCAGGACGGCCAGCGTCCTGCACTTCAGAAGTGCTTTACAACAATTTGTTTTCATCATGATTATTTCGAATTCATTAGTTATACTCGTCGCGTCATGCTCTTGCGCTTTTAAAAAGCAAAAGGGATGACTCCCGTCAGCCCTCTTGCTATACATACCAAAACTACTTAACTATAGTCTATTACCTAACCTAAAAAACAAGCTACAAAGATTATTTATTTCGTTTACGCTGCAAAATTACGGATAATTTCCCATACCTATTATATAATAAGTATCACGGAATTTACAATTTGTAACCCCGCCCGGCATAAATACAAAACGAAAGCAGAATGTTACAAACTCTTCGGTCTTTATTTTTGCCGTAGGCAGAAGACGAATATATTTTTTTCAGTCGACAATTAAACCATTGGCTTCGACCAGCGTCAAAGAATCAGAAATTAGGATAACAGACGAGATGCACAAAACTTTGCAAGTCAAGATATTAAGGGAAAGAAGATTGTTCAGGAACAAGAGAAAAGATTGTTTTCAGGAATTGGTGAAAAGATTGCAAGTCAGGATAACACTAAGAGAATAATTAACAGGATAACAACATTTAAAAGAATCATGAAGATGAAAAAGATTTTATTGACAGTAGTAGCCGCAATGGCTTTCACACTGAGTTTTGCAGAGACCAAGAGCAACAGCGTTGACACACGTTATGACATGAGCTGCGATATGCGCCGGCTATCGGTACTGCTTGACCTGAATGAGTGGCAGATGGATGCTGTAGAAGTCATACACAACACGTTCAGGGACGACATGCAGGCACTGGCTACGGTGAAGGGACCGAGACAGAGACACCTCATACGCAGAGCCCTCAGCAAGGATGCACAACAGATGAAGTACGTGCTGAACGACAAGCAGCTGAACACTTACATGCGACTGATGCTGGTGACGCTGCGTAACAGAAAGCTATAAAAAGAACGCTAAAGAAGCGCATTGGCAAAACACTGAAAACACAGAAAGACAGGACTCCTAAAGAGGGGTCCTGTCTTGTGTTATTATACCTGCTGGGCATAGTCTTATTCCTGCTTGGCACTCTCGGCATCGATGGCCTTGATCTTGTCGCGCACCAGCTGCACCTCGTCCTTCAGCTTCTGTACCTTGCGGTTCATCTCGTCAATGAGCGAGTTACCCTTGCGGCTTGAGGCGTTGAGGAAACCGAGGTTGTTCTCGTAGGTCTGCACCTCCTGCTTCAGCTGCTCGTACTGGCGCATCAGGCGGGCACGCTCGCTGTCGAGGGCATTGCCTCCGCGCTCAGCCACCTGCTTGAGGTTGTCCTTGAACTTGCTGAGACGGCGACGAGCCACACTGATGTTGAGGTCCTTATAGAGCTTGTCGAGCACTTCATGGTATTCGGCATAGAGTTTATCCTTCTCCTTGAAAGGCACATGACCTACCTGCTGATACTCCTCGACCAGCTGCTGTACGCGCTCCTGCAGATTGTCGCCAGCCTCATCGGCCGCAGCCTTCAGCCGGGCAATGATGTCGCGCTTCTTCTCCAGGTTCTGGTGCTCCTCGCCACGCTGACCGGCACCAGCGGCATTGCGGGCCTCGAAGAACTTGTTGCAGGCACCGAGGAACTCCTCCCACAGCTGGTCACCCAACTTCTTAGGCACCATACCGATGGTCTTCCACTCCTTCTGCAGATTGATGAGCTTGTCGGAGGTAGACTTCCAGTCGGTAGAGTCCTGCAGGGCCTTAGCCTTCTCGACGAGGGCACGCTTCTTGTCGGCATTTTCCTTGAAGGAGTCCTTGAGCGAGCGGAAGTAGGCAGCCTTGCGCCCGAAGAAGTCATCGCAGGCCGAGCGGAAACGCTCGAAAATCTTGACGTTCATCTTCTGCGGAGCGAAGCCGATGGTCTTCCATTCAGCCTGCAGGTCAATAATCTGCTTGGTATGCTTGTCCCAGTCGGCACTGCTCTTGTTCTCTTCCGCCACGATAGCCTCCACCTGCTCACAAAGCTTGGTCTTGCGCTCCAGATTCTCTTCCTCCTTGGCGCGCAGGCTCTCGAAGTGCTGCTGGTGGCGCTTATTGATAACGGTGGAGGCAGCCTTGAAGCGCTGCCAGATTTCCTCGCGCAGCTCCTTGCTGACGGGACCGATTTCACGATACTCCTGATGCAGCTTCTGCAACTGGTGGAAGGCACTGATGACGTCCGACTCCTCGGCCAGTTTCTCGGCAGCCTCACAGAGTTTGGTCTTCAGCTCCAGATTCTTCTTGAAGTCGTACTCGCGGGCCTCGCTGTTTAGCTTCAGCAGGTCGTAGAACTGCTCGACGTAGAGCTGGTAGTTACGCCACAGCTCGTTGGCACGCTCGGCGGGCACGTTCTTAATCTCGCGCCACTCGTCCTGCAGGGCCTTGAAGTCCTTGTACGACTTGTTGGCCTCCTCGGGTGAAGTGACCATAGACTTTATTTTCTCGATGATGGCCAGCTTGCGTTCCAGATTTTCCTGTTTCTCCTGCTCCAGCTGACGGAACTGCTGCTGGCGCTTCTCACGGACAACAAGCATCTCGGCCTTGAAGGCCTCCTCGATTTGGTCGGGAACAATCTGATAGTGTTCAGGGTCGCCACCGCCGTCAATATAGGCTTTGAGCTGAGCCTCGCGCTCGGCAATGTGCAACTTGTAGAAAGAAGTCTTCAGATAGTCCACTTCTTCCTTCTGAGGCACCTCGTCGCCGTGGGCCAGCTCGCGCACACGGTCCAGCACCTCCTGCTTGGTCTGGTACTGTTTAGGCTCGGGCTGGCATTCAGCCTCGGCCACCGGCTGCTCAGGTTCAGCAACCTCGGCCACCGGCTGCTCAGGCTCGGCCGCCGGTTGTTCCACTTCAACTGCTGCATTTTCTACTGCGCTCTCCGTCGTTGCGTCGGAGTGTGGCGTTGCATTCTGCTCCTCCAGGGGAGTCTGTTCTTGAGAGTCCATCATCGTTTCAATACGTTTTAGTGAATGACAGTGTTAGTTCATACAAAAGTCTGGCATTTCGCCAAGATATTTGGCAAAATTAGCAATAATTTCTGAAACCACCTAATTTTTTTCAAAAAAAGTGACCTAAATGAGTCGTTTATGCCTAAATACGAGCAATGACACGACCGAAATGAGCACCGAAATAATAATGGCAATGATAAAACCGACAGGACTGTTCTCCATACCGTTGATGAGGTTCATGCCAAAGAACGAGGCTACCAGCGTGGGCAACATCAGGATGATGGTGACGGAGGTGAGCGTTCGCATGATGGTGTTCATATTGTTGTTGATAATTGACTGGTAGGTGTCCATGGTCGACTCAAGGATGTTGGAATAGATGAGCGTCGTCTCACGTGCCTGCGTCATCTCGATATTGACGTCCTCAATGAGGTCGGCGTCCAGTTCGTCAATCTGCAACTTGAACTTCAGTTTCTGCAACAGGTTCTCGTTGCCACGGATGGACGTTGTGAAATAGGTCAGCGAGTCCTGCAGGCGCGACAGCCCTATCAGACTCTCGTTGTTCACCTCCTTGTCGAGGTTGCGCTTGGCCTTGTCGACAAGCATTGATATCTGCTTCAGGCGCTTCAAGTACCAGACGGCCGACGACAGGAACAGTCGGAAAATCATGTCGACATAGTCGGTGAAGCCCTCGCCACGCTTCTGCTGGTATGACACGAAATCAATCATCATGTTAGTCTCATAGTAGCAGACGGTAATGGTGACATCGCGTTTGTGGATAATGCCCAGCGGCACAGTGGTGTAGGGCGTACGCGAGCGCACCTCCTTAACGTAGGGTATACGCAGGATGATGAGCATCCAGCCGTCGTCGTACTCATAGCGCGCGCGCTCGTCGGTATCGCTGATATCTGACAGGAAGTAGTCAGGAATATGAAACTGCTCCTCCAACAACTGCTGATCTTCTTCTGTCGGACACGTCACCTGTATCCAACTGTTGGGCTGCCAATCGCTGATCTGGCTTAGCCCACCTTGGGTGTTCCAGTAAGTCTTCATTGTGCTAATCCTTTAGTTAATTGACAATAGATAATTGACAATTGAAAATTCTTTTAGCGGCAAAGGGATTAGCTGCCTTGCTCGCCATCCCCCGCCATCAGTAATTGTAAGTTTCCGCCGGGTAATCGTCCATAATTTTGTTGCTATTTAAGTTTATCGGGTGCAAAGGTAATAAAAAAAGGGAAAAACGAAGAGTGAAAAGTGAAAAATTTGCTACCACCCAAGGTATTTTTTTCTGATTACTCCGATTATTCTGAGTAGTCCGATTACTCAGATTACTCAGATTACTCTGATTACTCAGACTATTAACCTCGTGAGGTAGCAAATTCTTCACTCTTCATTCTTCACTCTTCATTTAAGAGGCACATCCTCGAGGGTCTTCTTCAGCAACTGCCAGAAGGGCTCTACGGTGGCGATGAGGGCACGCTCCGTAGTGGTGTGTGGAGACTTCATCGTGGGACCGAGGCTGACGACGTCCAAATGCGGATACTTGCCCAGGATGACAGAACACTCCAGTCCTGCGTGGTCTACCTGGATGATGCCGTCCTTCTGGAACAGTTCCTTGTATTCCTTTTGCAGCAGGTGCAGAATCTCCGAGTCGGGATTGGGGTCCCAGCCTCCGTAGGAGCCGCTGGTCTCCACCTTCATTCCTGCCATTGAGAAGCAGCTTTCCAGCATGGTGGCTACGTAGTCCTTCATGTCCTCGCGGCTCGAACGGGCCAGAATCTTGATGCTAGCATGTCCGCCCTCGATATTGATGATGGCGAGGTTCGACGAGGTTTCTACCACGCTGGGATAGGCAGGGATATAGCGGATGACACCATCGTGGCAGGCGAAGATGGCATCAATCAGGTTGTCCTGAATCTCTACGGGCACTTCCTTGGCGGGTGTGGCTACTTCCTCTACGAGAACTTCGATACCCTGTGGCTCAATCAGTTTGAACTCGTCGTTGAACGTGGCCTTCCAGTCGTCGGCAATCTCCTTCAGGGCGGCGATGTTCTCCTTGGGCAGCGTCAGCACAGCCTCGGCCTTGAACGGTATGGCATTACGCATATTGCCACCCTGCCACGAAGCCAGACGGGCTTCCACCTCCTGAATGCAGTCGCGCACCAGTTGCACCAGCAGCTTGTTGGCATTCCCACGGCCTTCATTGATTTCCAGTCCGCTGTGTCCGCCACGCAGGTTCTTCACCGTCACGCGCACGGCAGCATCGTCCGCGTCGGTATCAGCCTCCTGATAGTCAAGGGTGGCCGTCACGTCGATGCCGCCAGCCGACCCGATGACGAACTTGCCCCAATGCTCGCTGTCAAGGTTCATCAGGATATCGCCCTGCAGTTCGCCCTCGGGCAGTTCGTTGGCACCATACATGCCTGTCTCCTCGTCGCGCGTGATGAGTGCGTCAATGGGTCCGTGGCGCAGCGTCTTGTCCTCCATAACGGCCATGATGGCTGCCACGCCCAGGCCGTTGTCGGCACCCAGCGTCGTGCCCTTGGCCTTGACCCACTCGCCGTCAATCCACGGCTCGATGGGGTCGGTCTCGAAATTATGTGTAGACTCAGGCGTCTTCTGCGGCACCATATCCATGTGAGCCTGCAGGATGACACCCTTCTTGCCCTCGCAGCCCGGTGTGGCGGGCTTGCGCATCACGATATTACCGGCGGGGTCCTTAAAGGCCTCGACACCGGCCTGCCGGGCGAAGTCGAGCAGGAACTGCTGTACTTTCTCCAGGTGGCCGCTGGGACGTGGCACCTGTGTCAGACTGTAGAAATTGCGCCAGATACATGCTGGCTGAAGGTTCTGAATTTCGTTCATTGTTGCTATTGTTTTAGAGTTATACGTTTCGTAAATGAAAGGGCCGCCCAGGCATAAATGCCCAGGATGACCACGAGTATGGTCTGTACCGTATGCACGATGAGCACGAAGAAGAGCGCATGCTCGTCCTGGACGCCATAGAGGATGAGCATCGTCTTGACCGCGAAATGCCAGGGGCCAGCACCGTTGGGCGTGGGGACGATGACGGCTATGGAGCCTACGATGAACGTCACCAGGGCACAGCCGATACCGAGGTCGGTGGTGAAGTCGAAGCAGAAAAAGGTGAGGTAGTAGTGCAGGAAATAGCTCAGCCAGATGGCCAGGGTAAAACAGACAAAAAGCGGGACGTTCCTGACATCCTTCAACGAAATGACGCCCTGCCAGATACCGCTCAACGTCGCGCGAACCTTATTATATATAGAGAGCTTGCGCAGCAGAAAGTGCAGCAGGACGAGGATGGCCAACGCGCAAACACCTGCCACCAGATAGCCCCCCCAGGAGAATCCGTCAAGAATAGACTGCAAGTTGGTGCCCGTCTTGCGGAAGAACATGCCGAAGGTACTCATTTCCAACAGCAACACCAGTCCCGTGATACCCATCACCAGCAGCGAGTCGATGGCGCGCTCGGTGACCACCGTCCCCAAGGCCTTTGGAAACGACACACCGTCGTAACGGTTCAGCACCCCACAGCGCGTGAACTCGCCCACCCTGGGCACCACCAGCGATGCGGCATACGACAGAAAGATGCTATGAACAAGTACGGAACTGCGCAGACGGCCACTGTCAATGGTTTCCAGCGTCTGGCGCCACCGCCAGCCACGAAACATCTGGGCCAGAATGCCGAAGGGGAAAGACAACAGCATCCACGTCCAGTCCATCTCGTCGGTCATCACATGCCAAATAGTCTGCCAGTCCTCGCCACGATACATCCAATAGAGAATAGCACCGCCCAGCACCAGTGGCATCAGTATCTTTAATATGACATTACTCAGTTTCAATGCTGCAAAGTTACAAACTTATTCCGACACTTCCAAGAATAAGACGATAAAAATTGGAGTAGCGCAAAAGAAAAACATCTACCGGCACCCAAATAAAAGAATGACCCCTCGGACTGAAGGGTCACTCTCTCTTAATGTGGGTTGTCCAAGGCGGATTCGAACCACCACAAACAGAACCAAAACCTGTTGTGCTACCATTACACCATTGGACATCCTAAGGGGTTAGCGGCTGCAAAATTAGTAAATATTTGGCAAACCGCCAAATAATTACTAATTTTTTCGCGCTTTCTGCCTACTTTACGATGAGCAGATAGTAGTTTTTCTTGCCTTTCTGGGCCAAAAGATACTTACCGTCAATCAGGTCGTCAGTTGTGACGGCACGGTTCTGGTCGGTCAGTTTCTCCTTGTTGAGGCTGACGCCACCCCCCTGCACCATCTTGCGCATCTCGCCCTTTGAAGGGAACACAGGCGCAACGGTGGTCAGCAGTTCGATGGCGGGCTGACCAAGCTGGTCCTTTGAAACCTCAAACTGGGGCACACCGTCGAAGACGTCAAGGAAGGTACGCTCGTCAAGTTTCTCCAAACCCTCCTTCGTCGACTTGCCGAAAAGCAGGTTAGAGGCCTCAATGGCTGCATCGAGCGCCTCGCGCGAGTGTACCATAACGGTAACCTCCTCGGCCAGTCGTTTCTGCAACACACGACGGCCGGGATCCTGACGATGCTCCTGGACAAGGGCATCGATGACGTCCTTCTCGAGCGAGGTGAATATCTTGATATAACGCTCGGCATCGTCGTCTGAGACATTAAGCCAGAACTGATAAAACCTATACGGAGTGGTGCGGGCAGGATCGAGCCAGATGTTACCACTCTCGGTCTTGCCGAACTTCTTGCCGTCAGCCTTAGTGATGAGCGGACAGGTCAGGGCGAAAGTCTCCACCTCGTTGCCCAGCGTGCGGCGAATCAACTCCGTACCAGTAGTCATATTACCCCACTGGTCGTTGCCGCCAAGCTGCAACTTCACACCATAGTGTTGATAGAGGTAGAGAAAATCGTAACCCTGCAGCAGTTGATAGGTGAACTCGGTGAACGAGAGACCGTCGCGAGCGGTACCGTTGAGGCGCTGCTGGACAGACTCCTTAGCCATCATATAGTTGACGGTGATGTGCTTACCGACCTCACGCGCAAAGTCGAGGAACGTAAAGTCCTTCATCCAGTCGTAATTGTTGACCATGATGGCAGCATTGGGTTCTTGGGACTCGAAGTCCAGGAACTTGGCCACCTGGCGCTTGATGCACTCCTGATTATGACGCAGCGTCTCGTCATTGAGCAAGTTGCGCTCCTGCGACTTGCCGGAGGGATCACCAATCATGCCAGTGGCACCACCGACAAGGATGACGGGCCGATGGCCGCAATGCTGCAGGTGACGCAGCATCATGATACCACAGAGGTGGCCGATATGTAGTGAATCAGCCGTAGGGTCGGTGCCAAGATAGGCAGTAACCATTTCTTTCTGGAGCAGCTCTTCCGTGCCAGGCATCATCTGTGCCAGCATGCCACGCCATTTCAGTTCTTCTACAAAATTCTTCATAATTATCAATTATCGATTCTCAATTATCCATTATCAATTCCCTTCACGGCACCGGATCATACCCGCTGCCCCCCCAGGGATGGCAACGCAAGATACGCCTCACGGCCAGATAGAGTCCCTTCAGCGGGCCGTGCTTCAGGATGGCCTGACGGGCATATTCGGAACACGTAGGCGTAAACCGGCACGAGGGACCCAGCAACGGCGAAATGCAAATCTGATAAAACCGGATAGGAACTACCAGCATCCACGACAAAAAGCGCCTTATACCATCCATCATGCATCATCCATCAGCCATCACACATCATCCCTCAGCCATCAGCCATCACACATCAGCCATCTTCTCAGAGATTCTCCGCATCAATCCTACAACACGTTTCCCCACCTCCTGAGACGGGCGATGATTATCAGAGAGCCAGATAAGTGCTAGAAACAGACTCTGACCGTCGGGCAGCTGCGGCACCAACAGGTCTTTATGCTTGCGGAAAGCCTCACGAATCTGTCGCTTTGCACGATTGCGGTCTACAGCATGATGGAAACGTTTCTTCGGTACACTGATCAGTAATTGTACGGAAGCCTGGCCCGGCTGACGTTCGCCTAACATATAGACGGCCCTCAACGGAAAAGCAGCCAGCGACTGGCTGCATCCGCCTCCGAAAAGCGTCTCAATCAGCTTGAGGCTGACCATGCGCTCAGATTTTCTGAACGTTGCCCTCATACCGCTTTAACCGTCTACCCCGTCTCAGCCTACCATATCACGATACGCATTACTCTTCGATGGTCAGCAAATAGTGCTGCAAGGCACCCGTCATGGAAGGATACTTCTCGGTGGGTGCCTCCACGTCAAGGTGCAGGCCAGCATCACGTGCAGCCTGGGCAGTGGCAGGTCCGAAGGTGGCAATGGCAACGTTGTTCTGCTTGAAATCAGGGAAATTCTTAATGAGCGACTCGATACCTGAAGGGCTGAAGAATACCAGCATGTCATAGTCAAAATTCGCTACCTCTTCAGGAGTGAAGTCATTGCTGACCGTGCGGTACATGACGCACTCACGGTGCTGCAATTTCTTGGAGTCAAGCAACTGTGCCAGGCTGTCACTATGGACATCACTCATAGGAATGAGGTACTTCTCACTCTTATGCTTCACCATCGTTGGCAGCAGGTCGTCAATTTTTCCTGTTGTACCGTAGAACACCTTGCGCTTGCGGTACTGTACATACTTCTGAATGTAGAGCGAAATGGTCTCGGTGACACAGAAATACTTCATATCCTCAGGAATCGCCACACGCAACTCCTTGGCCAGAGTGAAAAAATGGTCGATGGCATGACGCGAGGTAAACACAACGGCCGTATAGTCCAGAATGTTCACCTTCTGAGCCCGGAATTCCTTGGCCGAGATTCCCTGAACCTTGATGAACGGACGGAATACCAGTTCGACATCAAACCGTTGGGCAATGTCGTAGTAAGGTGACTTTTCGCTCGACGGTTTTGGCTGGGATACCAGAATTTTCTTTATCATTACTTTGTCCTAAAAAATTATTTTCAAACTGTTTGCCGCAAAATCCAATGCCGACCAAAGAGCCAGCAAAGGTATCATTTCGAGGGCACAAAAGTACAAAATAATTTGCAATTTAACGACATTCGTTCGAAAAAAGACGGCATAACACTTAAAAAACGTCAATATTTTAACAAAAATCAGTACAACTGTAAAATAAACGATGACATTTTGCTCTGTCATGCCGAAATATGCCTGAAAGAAGACTGCAGGTAATAGCAGTATGCCTTCCAAGGCTGTTATCAGGATGAGCAGCCTGAGCCACTGTTGACTTTTTTTACCACCAAACAAAACTGTATTGACTATCACATACAGCAGTCCCTTCAACAGGAAGTAGGCTATCAATAGTCCCGCGTAGATGGCAAGAAGATAATATGGCGACGAGAGAACAAACGAGTCGCCAATGGTGTTAATTGTATAAAAATAGACGAGCAGCGCTATCAGCAGACCATTCACCAGCACCAGGAACATCTGGATGCGCAGTTCCGAACCCGTCTCATTCACCTCTACACCACCATCGTGCGTGGGCAGGAAGAAACGCTTGAGCTGGTGACTGACAAACTCATGGATACTGGACAGCGCAATGACCATGAGAAGAAAGAAAACAAGCATCATAACCGCCACCAGATTGTCGCTATACAGCGAATTAGGTACTGGCATTCCCGCCACGCCGAACTTTCCTCCAGGCAGTTCAGCATGGTAGAGGGTATCGTCAGAGAAGAAATTCTCTCGATAGTATTGTGGCAACTGCACATCGAGCGGACTGACGCCACCGTCGCGCAGGGGCAAGTACACCGAGTCTATGTTTGCTTGCTGGCTGGCCATTACTTAGAGATTGAAAGCCCGTCTGATGTCACTGACGCGGTCGAGTTTCTCCCACGTAAACAGTTCTACATCCATCGTCTTGGTCTCGTGATAGCGACTGGTAAATGTTTTCCGGACCACCTCGTTCTGACGACCCATGTGGCCGTAAGCAGCCGTCTCGAGATACATGGGCTGGCGGAGCTTCAGCGTACGCTCGATGGCCTTGGGACGCAGGTCGAAGAGTTCTTCAATCTTCTTGGCTATCTCGCCATCGGACATCTTCACATGAGAACGCCCATAGGTATTCACGTAGATGTTCATAGGACGGGCCACTCCAATGGCGTAGCTCACCTGTACCAGCATCTCGTCAGCAACACCAGCTGCCACCATGTTCTTGGCAATATGGCGGGCAGCGTAGGCTGCTGAACGATCCACCTTCGAGGAGTCCTTGCCCGAGAAGGCACCACCACCATGAGCGCCCTTGCCGCCATAGGTGTCGACAATAATCTTGCGGCCCGTCAGCCCCGTATCACCATGAGGGCCGCCAATGACGAACTTGCCAGTTGGATTGACATAGTACTTGATATCGTCTCCAAACAGTGCCAAAACGTTCTGAGAGTGAATCTGCTGCTTAACGCGCGGCATCAGGATATTGATGACATCCTCGCGGATGCGCGCCAGCATGCGCTCATCGTCACTGTCGAACTCGTCGTGCTGGGTAGAGACCACGATGGTATCGATGCGTTCGGGAATACCATCGTCAGAGTATTGGACGGTGACCTGGCTCTTGGCGTCCGGACGCAGATAGGTCATCACCTTGCCCTCCTTACGGATATCGGCCAGCGTTCGCATGATGAGGTGTGCCAGGTCAATGGATACGGGCATCAGGCTCTCCGTCTCGTTAGTGGCGTAGCCAAACATCATGCCCTGGTCGCCGGCTCCCTGCTCATCCTCATTACCGTTATCCACGCCGCGATTGATGTCCTCGCTCTGCTCGTGGATGGCGGTCAGAATGCCACACGAGTTACCGTCAAACTGGTATTCAGCCTTCGTGTAACCTATCTTCTTGATGGTGTTGCGGGCGATGGTTTGCAGGTCGATATAAACCTCGCTGCGCACCTCGCCCATGAGAACCACCTGTCCCGTTGTGACAAACGACTCGCATGCCACGCGGGCATGCTCGTCGTAAGCCAGAAACTGGTCGAGGATGGCATCACTTATCTGGTCGGCCACCTTGTCGGGATGGCCTTCAGAAACGGATTCAGATGAAAACAAATAACTCATCTTTATAATTTACAATTTAACTATTTACTATTTACAATTGATTACTCAATTTCTTTTATTGTTCAATTTTCTCAGCTCGAACTAATCATACATCTCAGTTCTCACCTTTCAGTTCTCAGCTTTCAGTTCTCAGCTGGCATCATGATGACTTCGGCACGATTGCCGGCCTTGAGGAGTTCGCTCATGAAGGCACTGATAGACTCTGGTGTCTGGGCATTGACCACACGCTCGTAATCGGTATGGAAGTCAATACCAAACTCGCGCCAGCTATTGATGCGCCCCAGCCAGTAGCCGTTCTGCTTCAGCTGGTCGGCATGATTCTTGAGCATGTACTCCTTGACCTTTGCCAGTTTGTCGGCATCGCAGGTCTTAGCCAACGCGCTCACTTCGTCGCGCATGATCTGCAGAGCCACGTCAGCCTTCTCGGGCTTCATGGGACAGTAGACGTAGACCGACGAAGACTCCTCGAAGTCGTCGCGGCTCACGCTGGCTTGTGCACCAACGGTGTAGGCGGCGCTGGCATCCTCGCGAATCTTCTTCAGATACTCCATCGACAGTATCTGTCCGGCCATCGTGGCCTTGATGCTGTTCTCCAGCGTATAGGGCTGCTGCTTGGAATACCAGAACATGACAGCAATGGCCTTCGGTGTCTCAGCCTTGTTCTTGAAATTGTTGACGACGACACCCTCGAAATCAGTATTGATCTGCCTAGGCTTCTGCACCTTACCCTTGGCGGGCAGCGAGGCCAGATACTGTTCGATGAGCGGACGAATGGTCTGCTCGTCATAGTTACCGATGATGGTGAAGGTATAGCCGGCAGCATTAGCTGTGCACTCCTTGGCCATCTCGAGGATGCGGTCGTAGCTGACCTGCTTGAGGTCGTCAAGGTCCAGAGGCTTGACACGGGGCTTGTGGCTGCCCAGCGTCAGCGTCAGCGAGTCGGCAAAGACATTCTCAGGCTGCAACAGACGGTTTTTCAGCGACACCTCGGTGGTCTGCATCAGGTTGTCATAGGACTTCTGGTCCTTGTTGATATTCGTAAAATAGAGGTAAACCAGCTGCAACATGGTCTCAACGTCCTTCGGTGTCGAGCTGCCACTGATGTGCTGGCGGTAGGCACTCATCGAGAGCGATGCACTGGCAATCTTGCCGGCCAGGGCCTTTTCCAGTTCGGTATGCGAGAAATTGCCCAGTCCGCTGGCCTCGATGACGTCGCCAAACATCTTGATGTTGGGCAGTTCGCTGTCAGGATAGAGGCTCGAACCGCCCTTACCCTCGCCACTCAGCAGCACCTGGTCTTTCTTCAGGTCAGTCTTCTTAAGCACAACGGTCACACCGTTCGACAATTTCAGTTCGGTATAGCCGAACAGGTCATTCTTGGTTTCCTTTTTAATCTTGCCGGGCTTGGGCAGCGTGGTCATCAGCGGCTCGTCCTTCACGTTGTCGACATAAGCCTCAATCTGTGCGCTACGTCCGGCAGCGATAGCCTGCATCAGTCCTTGTTCGGTGGGATAGACGGCTCCTTCTTTCTCATTGTTGAAGTTAAGCACCACAAGGTTAGTGTCTGTCAGGCTGACCAACTCCTTGATGAGCATGTTAATCGCATCGACTGGCAGCATCGGCACCACCTGCTTCATCGTCTGGTAGGTAAAGTCGATGCTGGGGATGGGCTCGCTGTTCAGGTAGTGCTGAACATAGCTGTTTACAAACTGGCGGTTATAGCGCTTGTCCTTGTTGGAGTACTGCTTGTCGAGGTTGCTCAGATAGTTGGCCTTGAAACGATTATACTCCGTAGGCGTAAACCCGAACTCAGCAGCACGGCGCACCTCCGTCAGCACGGCGGTTACGGCAGCCTCAGCCTGACCGTCCTTGGGCAGGATGCCCATCTCGAAGGCATCAACGCTGCGCGACAGCAGGTAGTCGCCGTCGCTGACGGAACCCTGCAGGAAAGGACTCTCGGGCTTCTGTGCATACTCGCTCAGACGGTCGTTGAGCATCGAAATGGCTGCATTCTTCATATAGTTGGAGGCCATATAGGCCATGGTGCCCTTCAGTGAGTCGGGGAAGGCTTTGTGCTTCATCATCACCTCGATGATGTTGTACTGTTGCTCCTTATCCTTGTCAATGACGTAGATGGCCTCCGTATTGTCGGGCACGGGTTCCATCGTCACCAGTGCGCGCTGTTCGGGCAGCACGATGGGCGAGAAGAGGTCCTTGACCTTCTGCTCAACCTGATTAACGTCGACGTCGCCCACCACGATGATGGCCTGGTTGTCAGGGCGATACCACTTCTCGTAGTAAGCCTGCAGGAAAGGACGCTCGAAGTTGTCGATAATCTCCATCAGTCCAATAGGCATGCGGTGGCCGTACTTCGAACCGGGATAGAGCTTGGGCAGGTCGCGCTCCAGCATACGCATCTGAGCCGACGTGCGCAGTCGCCACTCTTCGTGGATGACGCCACGCTCCTTCTCAATCTCCTCCTGTTCCAGCAGCAGGCCGTCAGCCCAGTCGTAGAGGATGAGCAGGCAGGAGTCGATGATGCCCTCGCGCGTCGTGGGTACATTACTTATATTATAGACCGTCTGGTCAATGGACGTATAGGCATTGAGGTCAGTACCGAACTTGACGCCGACGCTCTCACACCAGCGCAGCATCTCGTTGCCCTTGAAGTGCTTCGAGCCGTTGAAGGCCATGTGTTCCAGAAAGTGGGCCAGACCGCGCTGGTTGTCGTCCTCCTGGATAGAACCCACGCGCTGGGCAATATAGAACTCGGCACGCTGCTCTGGCCATGCGTTGTGACGGATATAATACGTCAGTCCGTTGTCCAGTTTGCCAATGCGCACATCAGGGTCAACGGGAATTGGTGGCATCTGCATCATGCCCTGTGCCATCATAACGGCGGTGCTCATCAGCATGAGCACCGCCACTAACAGTGATTTTTGTTTCATGAATAGTTTCATATTACGAATTTATTCACCAGTTTTTTTATGCGAGAGATAGAGACCGCCATTTACCTGGGGCGTGTCCTTATAGGTAGACTTCACACCAATGACAGTCAGCTCGTCGCCAACAGCTATGCCCAGCGTAGACAGCAGGTTCTTGCGGGCGTCGCCCGTAGCGCCCCATCCGGGGTAACAGCCGTAGACATAGAGTCGTGTGTTACCACTCTTCAGGTAGAGGTTGCCGTAAGTCTCGTTGGCAATTTCGTCAATCGTGCCTGTCACCTTGTAGTAGACGTTGGGATTGTCCGCCTTGGTCAGGAATTCGTCGAGCGTCACTTCCGTCACAGCATACTTCAGTTCCTCGAACGTACCACTGACCATCTGGGGCGTATTCTTGTAGGCACCACGCTGACCAACCACGGTCACGACGTCGCCCACCTTAGCACCGGCCTCAATAAAGCCCTCGGCACGATAGACGAGCACTTCGCCACTATAGTCGCGGACGTAGAAGCTCTTACCCTGCTTGTCGCTGGTATAGAGCGAGGTGATGACGCCAGTCAACCGGTACTGGCTCGTGCCAACCTCGGCAGCCAGGAAGTCGCTGACAGGGCACTCGATGATGGAACCCTCCTGCGAGATGGTGGTCTCAGTGGTGTAAGTCTTGCCACCATTAGTGGTGGTGAAGGCAACGGTAGTCTGACGGGCACCGCCCTCGTTGGGCAGGGCACGCATCGTCACTACCGACTCGGTACCACTGATGCTGATGCCAGACACGAGAAGCCAGTCTTTTGCCTCGTCAGGAATGATGATGTTCAGTCCGTTACCCTTGTTCTCGAGCACGGCATGGAACTCGCCGCCTTCCTTGGCCAGCGTGTTGTTCTTGATGTCGAGCGAGTCGACCTTGATGAGCGACTTCTCGATGGCTATCACGGTGACGTTGACCAACTCCACAGTACCATTATAGGTAGTCTTCGGGCCTTCGACGGTCACAATGTCGCCAACCTCGATGCCAAGACTCAGGAAGTTCTTTTCGGCACCATTCTTGTCGAGCGTACCGTAGATATAGATCTCGCCAGTCTCGTCCTGCAGATACCAGTTGCCGTAGGTGGTGTTGGCAATGCTCTTCACCGCACCCTTGGCACGGTAGGTCTTGCCGTCGTCAGCAGCAATAATCTGTGCACAGGTGGACAGAGGCACCTCGGTCTTCTTGGCCATCTGCATGACGTTGATTTCCTGCTCCTGACCGTTGCAGGCCAATTTCAGGTTGGCCGTGCGCGACTCGGTGGTCTTCAGGGCCTTGAACACGACGGTGTGCTGGCCGGCTTCACCGCTGGCCGGACTGACGGTCAGCCAGTCGGGCACGTTCTTAAACTCCCAGTTGCCTGAAGCGGTGACGGTAATCTCAGCCTGGAACTCCGTGGTGGCGGCATCGCCCTCCTCACCGGCAGCGATAGCCACGTACGACTGCGATACCTGCACGTCACTCAGGTAGCTCTTCTTGTCATCGTCTGAGCAGCCTGCCAGCATGGCGACTGCAGCGATGAACATCGGTATAATATATCTCAGTTTCATCATTTTCAATTATCCATTATCAATTATCCATTGTCCATTATAACTCGAAGAAGTACTTCACGCCGATGCTGGCATACCAGCACTGACCCAGCGAGTGGTAGGGCTTCCAGTTGGTGGTATCGCCATTGATGGCAGCAGGCGTCGAGAACGTGGGATAGCCCTGGGCGTCGAGGCCCTCGTACTTGATGATACGCGAATACTGCACACTATTCGAGGGTGCCGTGCTGAAGTCGAGGTTGGCAATCTTCTGCACACCCCAGCTGGAGTTGAAGAAGTTAAGCACGTTCTTCATGTCGAAGCCCACCTGCAGCATGTGCTTGGTCTTGCCGACATTCAGCTTGAAGTCGTGCTTGTAGCTGAAGTCCAGACGGTGTACCCAGGGCGAGTAGGCACTGTAGGCCTCAGCATACTTGCCCTGGCGGTCCTTCAGGTAGTCATTGTTGTGGACGAAGTCAAGGAAACGCTTGGCATCGTCGTCGCTGACAAAGCGGAACTCCTTGTTAGCCACCTCGGCATCAGTGGGGATATAGGCCACGTCGTAGGTGAAGCCGTCGCCGTTCATATCGTTCTGCACCAGATAAGTGGTATTGTTGCCACCGCGCCAGGTCTCGTAGATCAGGCTGTAGTGGTTGCTGCAGTTGTCGTGAATGGTGGCACTGGCCACGAAGCGGTCCGGCGTTACAAACTGTGAGTTGTGCAGCATCACGCTGTTCGGGCCCTCGTAGGAAGGAATGTAGGTGAAGGCCGACGAGGCATCAGAACCAGGCATACCGGTCAGTTCCTTGCTGACGGTGTGGGTATAGGCAGCCATCAGGCTCATCCACTCGAAGGGCTGTGCGTTCAGCGTCAGGTTGAACGACCATCCGTAGCCCTTGCTGGTATTGTCGAGCACGTAGGCATTGGGCATGTTGACCTCCTTGCCGGCAGCATTGGTATAGCGCATCAGGTAGTCCTGATAGATGGGACGGTTGTCGACACCGTTGAAGCGGGCATAGCCGCCCACATCCTTGACGGCCCAGTCGCTGATGCAAGCCGCATTGACGGTCTTGTTATAGATAAACTCGGCCGTGGCCGTGAAGGGGAACGAGACAGGTATCTGGTAGTCGACGGCAATGGAGGTCTTCCATACCTGCGGCATCTTGAAGTCGGGGTTCACGGCGTTGATGGTCGAGCCGGCCTCGCCGTCCTGGGGACGGATGGTGACAGGACCCATGGCTTCAGGATTACGGATGATGTTGCCGTCGGCATCAGTAATGGTGGCGGGCACCACATTGCCGTTGGCATCGTGCGTGGTGACATAGTCGCGCAGCGTGTTACCGGTCATGATATTGCCGGCAAACTGCGACATGTCTACCTTCTTACCGCCATTCTTGCCGGTAGCATTCCAGGCACCCTTATACTGCACCATGTTCGAGTTGGTAGGCATGTTGGTGAAGAACACCAGGGGCAGACGACCCGAGAAGAGACCCGTGCCGCCGCGAACCTTCAGCGACTTGTCGCCGAACACGTCGTAGGTGAAGCCCAGGCGGGGCGACAGGGTCAGCGCAGACGAGGGCCACTTGCCAGTATCAATATGGCGACCGTTGTAGTCGAGGTCGTAGATGGCCTGGTTGGTCATCAGGTCGCTGTTGTTGAAAAAGAGGCCGTCGACACGCAGGCCATAGGTCAGCTTCAGCTTGTCGTTGACGTTCCAGTCGTCCTGGGCGTAGATGCCGAGCTTGTTGAAACGCACACGGGCAGCGGGATCCTCCTTACCGTCGTAGCCGTAGGTCAGTGCCACGACTTCGGGGATGCTGTTGAACAGCATCTCGGCATCGAGCACGCCGTTCTTCCACATCGACTCCGAGGTGTTGAAGCGATAGTAGCCCGTACCGTTACGCATATACATGTTGTCGGCCATCTGGTGCTCGAAGCTGATACCGCCCATAATCTTGTGGTTGCCGGCATAGTAGGTCACGTCGTCCTTGATGTTCCACACGGTATTGTGGACGGCATTGTTCCAGGTAAACAGCTCGTAGCCCAGGGCAATGTAGTTGTCGTTGGAGCCATTGAGCGGGCGGGTGATGTCGATGAAGGGGAAGGCTGACGAGTCAGAGCCGCGCAGGTCATCAAGCTTCGAGTAGGTAAACAGCAACTGGTTCGACAGGTTCTCAGTGAAGCGGCTGTTCAGGTCGACAGTCCATGAGTTGACCTCGTTGTCCATCGAGTACATCGCGTTGGCGTACGACATGGAGATTTCAGACATACGGCTTGACGGCAGACGGGGGCCGCCATCCATCGACGTCTTGTTGGGAGCGTTCCAGACGGTGTTCTTCGTATAGTTGTAGCGTACGGCCAGATGGTGCTGGTCGGTGATGTTCCAGTCCAGGCGAACCAGAAACTTCTTGTTCTTCTCGTCAGCGGGGAAGCTGGTGTAGCTGCCCGTATTGTAGCCATACTTGTTGGCCACGTAGTCGGATACGGCCTGCAGGTCGGCCTTCGTCGTACGCGAGACGTAGTTTTCGGCATCGGCAGGATTGTCAGCGTCGGCACCCTGCCAGCGGTTCACCACGGTGGGAATGTTCACAAACTCGGCATTGGCAAAGAAGAACAGCTTGTTCTTGAGAATCGGACCGCCCAAGGTAAAGCCGTAGGTGGTCTTCTGGTCCTTCTCGCGCGCACCGCTGATCTGTTCGCGGTCCACGGCATCGCCGCGCATGTTCTCATTCTGATGATAGACGTAGGCCGTACCTTTAAAGGTATTGGTACCCGACTTAGTGATGGCGTTCACGCCACCGCCAATGAAGTTGGTCTGGCGCACGTCGTAGGGCGACACCACCACCTGCATCTCCTCGATGGCATCTATAGAAATAGGTGTACCGCCACCAGGCAGGCTCGACGACAGTCCGAAGTTATTGTTGAAGTTGGCACCGTCGACGGTGAAGTTGGCAGTACGTCCGTCGGCACCGGCAAAGCTCATGCCATTGCCGCCGTATGGCGACAAGCGCGTGTAGTCGGTGATGCTGCGAGAGACGGTCGGCATGGCGGCCAGCATCTGACTGTTGATGTTGGTCGAGGCACCGGTCTTCTCGGCGGCAAACTTCGAGGCCTTGCCGCTGATGATGACTTCCGTCAGCTCGTTGGCATTCTCCGACAGCCAGACGGGCAGGTCGTAGGTCTCACCCAGGATCAGGTTGATACCTTTCAGGGTCTTGGTTTCAAAACCGATGTAGCTGACGGTCACCGTGTAGGGGCCGCCCGTACGCATACCCTGAATCGAAAAGCGTCCGTCGACATTAGTCACAGCAGTATAGCGCGTGCCCGACGGTTCATGCACTACCTGCACTGTGGCACCAATCACTTCCTCCTTGGTGTCCTGTATCGACACCTTACCAGCCAAGGCCGATGTTGTAATCTGTGCCATGACGGCCATGGTTGTTGTCAACATCAAGGCCATCAAAAACAGCATTCTTTTTTTCATAAGTTCTTTTATTAATTAATATATTGTCAACTGTCAACTCTCAACTGTCAACTGTCACCTGATGCCCATGCGGGCCTCAACTACGTTCACCACATAGTCGCCCAGTTTTTCGCACTCGTTCACCAGGTCCATATAGATAGTACCCACGGCGTAAGTGTATTCATGGTTGTTGACGTCCATGATGTTCTGCGACTTCAGCTGGTTGCGATAGTTATTGATTTCGTTCTCGATATTGAACGAGCGGTTAATGTCGAAGGCCTCCTTGCGCCCGCCCAGCAGACGGTTCATCTCCGTCAGCGACTGGTCGGTCAACTCCATCATCTGATGCAGGTGGTCGTACTGTTTCTCTACGAAGTGATCCTCCTTACCGTTATACTTACGCGATATGGTGCGCGCCATGTTGAAGCAGGCATCACCTATCGACTCCAGTTCGCTGACCTCGCGCAGCATGGCGCGAATCTTGGCTTTCGTGTCGTCCGACAGGTGGGCATCGCTCACCGAGTTCAGGTAGTTGGCAATCTCCAGTTCCATGTTGTCCGAGATGCCTTCGTATTTCTCGATGCGCGTGTATAGCTTGTTGAAGTCGCCAGTCTGCGAGTCTTTCTTGCTGTTCGAACTCGACGAGAGCGTCAGCAGTTCGCGCACCATGCCGAACATGCGCTGCATACGCTCCGAGAATGACTGTATCTCCTTCTGGGCCTCGAGCACCGAAAGCTCCGGGGTCTTCATGAAGCCTGCCGTAATGAAGTGCAGGCGGAAGTCCTCCTCCTCGTCTACCTTCTTCGGTTTGATGACCCAGCAGACGAATTTCTCAATCTGCGGAATGAACCATATCAGGATGAACGTGTTGGCCACATTGAACGAGGTATGGAACGCTGCGAGCACGAAGCTCAGCTTGGCAGCATTGGCCAGGAAAGCCTGGGCACCGACGGCCTCTTTCGTCATCGTGACATCATAGCCCACCCAACCGCACACCATGTCGATGAACGGACGGAACACGAACAGAATCCAAATGACGCCAAACACGTTGAAGAACATGTGAGCCAGGGCTGCCCGCCGCGCCTGCGTATTGGCCGACATGGCCGCCAGGTTCGAGGTGACGGTGGTACCGATATTCTCACCCATCACCAGCGCAATACCCTGATAGATGGGCAGCGCACCACTGGAGCACAGAATCATCGTGATGGCCATGACGGCTGCCGACGACTGCACGCAGAACGTCAGAATGCCACCCAGCAACAGGAACACCAGCGTGGTGACAAACGAGTTAGGGTCGAACGAGGCGAAGAAGTGCAATACAGACTCATTCTCGCCCAGGTGCATGTCCTGTCCCGTCTTGCGCAGCACGGCCAGCGCAAAGATGAGGAAGGCCAGGCCAAACAGGAAGTCGCCGATGTACCGATACCGCTTCTGGTAAATCAGGATAATACCCACGAAGAATGCCGGATAGGCCAGGTTGCTCACGTCGAACGACATACCGGCCGACATAATCCATGCCGTCAGCGTCGTACCGATGTTGGCACCCATAATCACGGAGATGGCCTGGGCCAGCGTCAGCAGTCCGGCATTGACAAACGAGACGGTCATCACCGTCGTAGCGGTAGAGGATTGTACCGAAGCCGTCACCAGCATACCTGTCAGCATGCCCGTAAAGCGATTGGTGGTCATGGCTCCCAAGACGTGTCGCAATTGCGGACCCGCCATCTTCTGCAGCGCCTCACTCATGGTTTTCATACCGAACATCAGGAGTGCCAGCGAACCCAGAAGCGTGAAAATTACCCAAATTGACATAATAAATTTAAATTTGCGTGCAAAGATACGAATAAGTCGGCAAAGAGCCAAATAAAATCTATGATTTTTCCTGCTAACGGCTCCTTTTTCGCAAATATCACTTCACCACGTAACCATTATTGGTTTTTCGGAAGGCGTTCAGGCGTATCATGCCTTCCGCATGGTCGAAAAAACGGTTGGGGTTGACGGGCTTACCATTGAGGCGGGTCTCGAAATGCAGGTGCTCGGTCGTGGCACGCCCCGTTCGCCCGGTCAGGGCTATCACCTGGCCGGCCTTGACGCGGTCGCCCGGCCTGACAAGGTTCTTCGAATTATGGGCATAGTATGTCTCCAGTCCGTTGGCATGCGTAATGCGCACCAGATTGCCGAAACCAGACATCTGGCCGGCAAACGTCACTTCTCCGTCGAATGCCGCACAAATCTGGTCGTTGGCCCCCGTCTTCAGGTCTATGCCCATGTGCTGCCTGCCGTCGCGCCGGCCATAGTCGCTGATGACCTTGGCTCCCGGCAGCGGGTAGTGCCACCAGTTGAAGTCGGATGCAGTATAGCGGCCTGACGAGCAAGCCGCCAGCAGCAGCCCTGCCATAAGGCAGGCCACCACCCTACGCATCTTCTTCATATTCAAAATCTTCCAGTTCATCCAGGTCTTCCAGACTGTCATCGTCCAGATACTCGATGTCCTCGTCCTCGCCTTCGTCGGCCAGCTCCTCGGCAAAGCGCGCCATGTCCTTGTCGCGGTGCACCAGCGTGTCCTCGGCCATCACCGTGGCCAGCTTGTTGCTCTCGGCATTCAGTTCGCGCCACAGCACATCCTTCAGCTCGTCGAGTCCCTGACCGGCTACGGCCGAGATGAAGACACAGGGCAAGTCCTGAGGCAGCGTTTCGCGCAGCATCTCAATGAGTTCCTCGTCCAGCAGGTCGCTCTTCGTGACGGCCAGCACGCGATGCTTGCCAAGCATGTCGGGATTAAACTGTGCCAACTCGTTGAGCAGGATTTCGTACTCACGCTTGATGTCGTCGGTATCGCCAGGTACCATAAACAGCAATAGCGAGTTGCGCTCTATGTGGCGCAGGAAGCGCAGTCCGAGGCCCTTGCCCTCAGAGGCACCCTCGATGATGCCTGGGATGTCGGCCATCACAAACGACTTGCCATCGCGATAGCCCACGATGCCCAGCGAGGGTTCCATGGTGGTGAAGGGGTAGTTGGCTATCTTCGGACGGGCATTGCTGAGCGACGACAGCAACGTTGACTTGCCAGCATTGGGAAAGCCCACCAGTCCGACATCGGCCAATAGTTTCAACTCCAGGATGACGGTCATCTCCTGCATGGGTTCGCCGGGCTGTGCATAGCGCGGTGCCTGGTTGGTGGCCGAGCGGAACTGGAAGTTGCCCAGTCCGCCGCGCCCGCCCTTCAGGAGCACGATTTCCTGACCGTCATAGGTCACGTCGCACACGTACTTGCCCGTCTCAGCATTATAGACCACCGTACCGCACGGCACGTCAATATAGACGTCCTTGCCGTCCGTGCCGTGGCACTTGTCCTTACCGCCGTTACCACCATGCTCGGCAAAGATGTGGCGCTCGTAGCGCAAGTGCAGCAGCGTCCAGTAGTTATGATTGCCGCGCAGGATGATGCTGCCGCCCCGTCCGCCGTCGCCGCCGTCCGGACCGCCGTTGGGGTTATATTTGACGTGGCGCAAGTGCATGGACCCGCGCCCGCCCTTGCCCGAACGGCACATTATCTTGACGTAGTCTACAAAGTTACTCTCTGGCATTTACAAATTGTCAATTACTTTCTGAATATCGGCAAAGATACGCTCCAGCGTTCCGCTGCCGTTGATGTGATGGTGCAGACCCTCCTGCCGGTACCAGTCAATGAGGGGCTGCGTCTGCGAGTGATACACCACCAGGCGCTTCTTGATGGTCTCTTCGTTGTCGTCGGCGCGCCCGCTGTCCTGACCGCGCTTGATGAGCCGCTGCATCAGTTCGTCCTCAGGCACGTCCAGCTCTATCATGGCGGCCACCTTGTCGCCACGTTCGTCCAGCATCTGTTTCAGGGCCTCGGCCTGCGGAATGGTACGGGGGAAGCCGTCGAAGATGACGCCCTTATGGCCGCGCCCGAAGGCATCGTAGACCTTGGCCAGGATGCTGACCATCAGTTCGTCCGGTATCAGGTTGCCCTTGTCGATATAGCTCTGGGCCGTCTTGCCCAGCTCGGTACCATTCTTGATTTCGTTACGCAGCACGTCGCCCGTCGAGATATGTCCCAGACCGTAGTGCTCAATCAGCAGGTCGCTCTGGGTTCCCTTACCGGAACCGGGAGCACCGAAAATTACAATGTTCTTCATTTGAATGTGTTGTTCTACTTTATCCTGTTTAACTCTTATTTCGTTACCTTTTGTCCATTTGGTCCACATGTCCAACACCAAGTCGCCTTTCCGCGCCTCGACATCACTCGGCATGTATGGTAATTTCACAAATCTCATCGCTTAATTCTCAATGTTCAATGTCCAATGTTCAATGTTCATCGCTCAACGTATAAATCTCCTTCAGTGCCCTACCCTGCCCGTCGTAGTCCAGTCCGTAGCCCACGATGAAGTCATTGGGAATCGAGAAAGCGACATACTCAATGTCAAGGGGGACCTCCAGTTTGTCGGGCTTCACGAAGAGCGTGCAGATGTGCACCTCAGCCGGACGGCGCACGCTCAGCGAGTCGAGCATACGACGCATGGTACGCCCCGTGTCGACGATGTCCTCCACGATGATGACGGTGCGGCCAGAGATGTCCTCGTTCAGGCCCATGATTTCCTTGATCTTGCCGGTCGAGAGGATACCCTCATAGGAGGCCAGCTTGACAAACGATATCTCGCAGGGGATGGTGATTTCGCGCAACAAATCGGCGGCAAAAATGAACGAGCCGTTCAACACGCTAATGAGCAGCGGATTCTTACCCGCCATGTCTTGACTGATCCGCTGGGCCAGTTGCTTTACGCGCTTCCTAATCTCCTCTTCCGAGATGGAAGTTTTGAACGTTTTGTCCTTGATTTTAACGGTGCTCATACACGAAAATGTGAAATTTTGATGCAAAAGTACAAAAAAGATGGCAAATAGCGATGTTATTTTGCATATTTTTCGTATTTTTGCCCTCGAAATGAAAATATTTACGACTGCTCAGATTCGTGAGCTTGACAAATACACCATCGAACACGAGCCTATAGCCAGCCTCGAACTGATGGAACGTGCAGCACGTGCGATAGCACAGGCTGTCACCGAAGAGTGGAGTAAAGAGACACCCGTTATCGTCTTTGCCGGCCCCGGCAACAATGGCGGCGACGCACTGGCCGTAGCACGCCTGATGAGCGAGCAAGGCTACCAGGTCAGCGTCTACCTGTTTAATGTCAGCGGCAAGTTGTCCGACGACTGCGCCGCCAACAAGCAGCGCCTGCAAAACCTGCGCCACCTGAAGGCTTTTGTGGAGGTCAGCACGGAGTTCGACCCGCCAAAGCTCGACAGCAGCATGCTGGTCATTGACGGACTCTTTGGCTCCGGCATCAACAAACCGCTGGCAGGCGGATTCGCCTCATTGGTCAAGTACATCAACGCCTCACAGACCACCGTCGTCAGCATCGACGTCCCCTCAGGACTCATGACGGAGGACAATACATATAATGTACGCGCTAACATCATCCGCGCCACGACAACGCTCACCTTCCAACAGCCCAAGCTGTCGTTCCTCTTTGCCGAGAACCAGCAGTTCGTTGGCAGACTCCGCGTGCTCGACATCGGACTGAGCCGCGAGGGTATCGAGAAAATCGAGGCACCCTTCACCCTGCTGGAGGAGAGCGACATCAGCCGACGACTGCTGGGACGCTCGCCATTCGCCCACAAGGGGCAGATGGGCACGGCACTCCTCATAGCCGGCAGCTACGGCATGGCAGGCGCAGCCATACTGGCCGCCAAGGCGTGCATGCGCGCCGGAGCCGGCAAGGTGGTGGTCAACTCGCCGCGCCGCAATATCCCCGTGCTGCAGGTGGCCATACCCGAAGCGGTCGTACAGGCCGGCAGCGAGGAAACCATCTTCGCCGAAGCCGTCGACGTCGATGACTACCAGGCCATGGCCATCGGACCAGGGCTGGGACAGAGCGAGCAGACCGCCATCGCCATGATTGCCCAGGTACGGCGCACACAGTGCCCCGTCATCGTTGATGCCGACGCCCTCAACATCATTGCCAACCATCGCGCCTGGCTGCAGCAACTGCCCAAGGACATCATACTGACCCCGCACCCCAAGGAGTTGGACCGACTGGAAGGCCACAGCACCGACAGCTACGAGCGCCTCACCAAGGCCAGCAACCTGGCCGAGCGGCTGAAGGGCTACGTCGTGCTGAAAGGCCATCATACGGCCATCTGCTGTCCCGACGGCCATATCCTGTTCAACGCCACTGGCAACGCCGGCATGGCGACAGCCGGCTGCGGCGACGTGCTGACGGGACTGCTGGCCGGACTGCTGGCGCGTGGCTACAAGCCGCTGGATGCCTGCATCGTAGGCGTCTGGCTGCACGGTCTGGCTGGCGATCTGGCCGCCCAGGTCATGGGCGAGGAAAGCCTTATGGCGGGCGACATCATCAACAACATTGGTGCCGCTTACTTGAAATTAAAGTTATCAATTGAGCCGGCTCAACTCGTCCGATGAGCCGGCTCGACGGATGAGCTTTTTTGTTTACCTTTGCAAGGTCATTGTGATTAAACTTATCTAAGGATTGATGAAGAAAGAAAAAATGATTTTGCTACTACTTTTAGCCATATTTGGATGGCGTCAGCCAGTTCAAGCAGCTGTTGGCGAAAACAAGATTGTGGTTTTGACAGACACCCACGTGATGGCACCCGAACTGCTGGTGAGTGAAGGGGATGCGTGGACGAACTATCTGGACAAAGAGCGGAAACTGGTGGACTATAGTCAGGAGCTGTTCGACGTGATGATAAACAGCATCAAATCGGAGATTCAACCCGACCTGGTGCTGATAACGGGCGACCTGTCGAAGGATGGCGAGAAGGCGAGCCATAACTACGTGGTGAGCAAGCTGGACGAGCTAAAGGTTGCAGGCATTCCGACACTGGTGATTCCCGGCAACCATGACCGCGGAGCAAACGGCAATGCAGTATATTATAATGGGGCAGGAACAACACCTGCGGAAACGGCAGATGACGACTGGTTTGCATCCCGATATGCAAACTACGGCTATGGGACCGACTCAGAGCGGGAAAGTACAACACTGACATACGCCTGTGAACCTATTGCCGGCCTGGTAGTTATCGGCATAGACTCGGGAACGGACGGCAACATTTCTGCCACCACGCTCGCCTGGGTATGCGAAAAGGCTATAGAAGCCAGGAGCAAGGGTAAGCGTGTGATAGCCATGATGCACCATCCGCTGATTGAACACGTTACGAACTCAAGCATGCTGGTGTCTACGGTGTCGGTGGTGAACAGCGACGAAGTGAGAAATGCGCTTGCTAATGCCGGCGTGAAGGTCATCTTCACAGGACATTTCCACACCTCGGACATTGCTAAAGACTATAACGACGAGATGACAAAGGAAATCTTCGATGTGAATACAGGCTCGCTGATTTCATATCCCTGCGACTATCGTTTGGTGACGCTGAGCAATGACTTGTACGATTTGAGCCTCACAACAGAGCATATCAGTAGTGTACCCAGCAAAACCGAGTTTGGGACGTATGCAAAAGACAGGCTGCACGCCAGCATCAAGAAAATTGTAAAACAAAAGGCAGAAGCAAAGTTAGGTGATTTAGCTCCGTACATGACCAGCATAATAGAGCCAACATCGCAGAATGTTGCGGATGCCTACATCATTCATGCCGAGGGCAACGAGAATGACGTGGACACGGAATCCATCTTCGACAATTTATCCGTAGCATTTCTCGCAATGGATGGCACAAAGAATATGTGCGAGAGCATGCTCCATGACTTGACTCCATACGGCACAGAACGTGAGAACCGCACGAACGACCTAACCCTGACAACGGAGCTGCCAGCGACCGTCAAACTGGCTTCAGATGGTTATTCAACATATTGTGCCGAACGAGCACTGGACATGACGAAGTCGGAAGGTCTGGAGGCCTATATCGTGAAAAACATCACTGACACCAAGGTCGTGTTGCAAAGTGTCAGCAAGATACCTGCCGAGGAGGGATTCATCCTAAAAGGAACAGAAGATGCGGTATATGACTTATTCACTACCACCGATGCTACAGACGATGTGACTGAGAATCAGTTGCATGGCACACTCTCCACTACTGCAGCTCCCGCCAACACGTTTGTGTTGTCTACACAAGGAGGCAACTCTGGCTTCTTCCCCGTAAAGACGGGATTGACAATACCTGCGCACAAGGCTTATCTCACCATCTCTGGCGGCATGGCTCGCGAGTTGTTCTTTGACGACGTAACGGGCATTGACGATGCTGTACGTCAGAAACGCCTAATCGGCTCTGCCTGGTATAACCTGCAGGGACAAAAAGTAGAAAAGCCCTCAAAGGGCGTATATATCAACAACGGAAAGATGGTCATCATCAAATAATTTCACCCAGGTCATATTATCAGTTGAGCTGGTTCAGAAGTAGTTCTGAGCCGGCTCAACGCATGGATCGAGCCGGCTCAACTCGTCCGATGAGCCGGCTCGATGGATGAAACAAATTCTTTACTACACAATACTTGAGTTCCTTTCACATAATCAAATCTGGGGCGCAGGATTTTCGCCCTGCGCTCCAGATGATGACTCTACAGAGTCAACGAGTACGTCAACGAGTACTACCGTTGACAGAAGAAATCAGGCAAATCATTTGGAAGTTTGGAAAATAGTTCGTAATTTTGCAATCGTTAATACAATGTAGAGATGGAAAAACGTACACTTGTCAGTTTTGACTGGGCCCTGAAGCGACTGTTGCGCGATAAGGCTAATTTCGATGTGCTCGAAGGTTTTCTCTCCACGCTTCTGGAAACGGACATCAGAATCCACAAACTGTTGGAGAGCGAGAGCAATAAAGACCGCGACGACGCCAAAATGAACCGCGTGGATATCCTCGCCGAAGACACCGATGGCGAACTTCTCCTCATTGAGGTGCAAGGCGAGTCGGAGTATGCTTACTTCCAACGCATCCTCTTCGGTGCGTCAAAACTGGTAACGGAATACATCGACAGCGGCCAGAACTACGACAATATCAAGAAGGTATATTCCATCAACATCGTCTACTTCGACCTTGGACAGGGCAAGGACTTTGTCTATCACGGCAAAACAGAGTTCCGCGGCATCCATAACAATGACGTCCTGAAACTGTCGGCATTTCAACGCCAGAAGTTTGGGGTTGACGAGGTCTACAAGCTCTATCCCGAATACTACATTCTTAAAGTCAATGACTTCAATCGCTGGTCAAAAGTCCATCTGGAACAGTGGATATACTTCCTCGCCACCAGCGACATCCCTGAGGATGCCGATGCTCCCGGACTGATAGCCGCACGCGAGAAGCTGCAAATCTCACAGATGTCGCGTGAAGAGCAAGCTGCCTATCGCCGATACCTTGACAACCGCGTTATCCTGGCCGACCAGATATATACCGCCAAGGGCGAAGGACGCATAGAAGGACGGGCTGAAGGACGGGCTGAAGGAGAAAAGATGAAAGCAATTGAATCTGCCCGCAAAATGAAAGCAGATAATCTACCTGTTGAGGTAATATCAAAATATACCGGCCTCACCGCTGAGGAAATCGAAACGCTATAGATGCTCCCCACAGCAGTCCCCCGCAGACCCACCCCTGGTCCCTCCCTGCAGGGAGGGGAGCAGATACTTTCATCAGTAGGACATTTTACTCCCCTCACTTACAGGGAGGGGCCGGGGGAGGGTCTACAATAACTGCCACCCATCCATCGCGGACGGGTGGCAGCCTTCAATTCTTAACAATTTAATTCATTGTTTACTCACGGTGGCGGCGGTCTTCGCAGATGGTCGCCACCTTTATTAACAATTTAATTTCAAATTAAAAAAACAAATTCAATTAATCTTGAATGGTCGCAAAGCGAGGAGTTATTATCGAACAAGTCGCTTATACCTTCGATTTAGAACCTCAATGGAAACGCGCTTTTGTTCACGTTTGCCAAATTTCCTACTGAAAATTTGGCGAATTCAATATTAGTTACTATCTTTGCATACGAATTGCGATTAAATGGATGCGTATGGGTACAATAATTGGAGTAACAAAGACAAAGATTAAGACCAACGAGGGTAATGTACTTTATCGTCGAGTCACTACTGTACAGATGCCCAATGGGAAATATCGCTATCCTGTTGACTATTATGATGCCACACCGGGAACTGTTGAGGTTTCTGATCAGGAATTAGAAAACTTGAGGAACCCAATTTATAAGCAGGTATTATAATGGCCATAGACATGACGGAAGGCTATCCATTCATTTTTATTATGAATGATAGAAGTGAACATGACTCTCTCTTAGAATACGTGTTGCAATGTTTCAAATATATTAAGTAGCAAAGTGTTCAGTCATTACAGGAATAACAATTTGTCACTCTACATCCTTGTAAACAAAGAAGCCGTCAAGATTTCATCAGTAGGACATTTTACTCCCCTCACTTACAGGGAGGGGCCGGGGGAGGGTCTACAATAACTGCCACCCATCCTCGCGGACAGGTGGCAGCTTTCAATTCTTAACAATTTAATTCATTGTTTACTCACGGTGGCGGCGGTCTTCACAGATGGTCGCCACCTTTATTAACAATTTAATTTCAAATTTAAAAAACATTTTTGTTGAGTTGTCGCAAAGCGATGTTTCGCTCATCCTCAGCATCATCCCATGAAGGCTTTGCGAATTGAAAAGGTGGGCGTAAGGCCAAAGGGCCTGCGCCCACCTTAGTAATATTATCTCAGAGACAGAATCTCTTTAGCTGTTTTACCAACCCCAATTGCCGGGGTCGCCATCTTCAGTACCCTTTTCACCTGTATTGTCGTCGTTGATACCGCCACCTGTAGTATCCGACTCGGCCAGCAGAGAAACATTCATCTTCAGCTTAATCTCCTCACACTCGGGAGCAAAATAAGTCTTTTTCATCTTTTTTTTATCTTTCCATTTTTAATGGTGGCA
>DFGF01000150.1:17261-17605 GCA_002371715.1 Prevotella sp. UBA3757 | reverse complement strand
CGGGTAAATCCGCTGAGCCGTTTTTGGGTGTTAGAGGTGTTAGAGGTGTTAGAGGTGTTAGGGGTGTTGATACGAAGTTCTTCCGAAACGACCATGCTTTTTCACGCAAAAAAAAATCCTGCTACGGCCAAAGGGCTTTCACAGGATCCATAATGAAAGGAGGAAAAGTGGTACCTCCAGGAATCGAACCGGGGACACACGGATTTTCAGTCCGATGCTCTACCAACTGAGCTAAGGCACCAAATGTTTGTTAGAACGCTGCATCCTTTCGTTTGCGGGTGCAAAGGTACGAAGAAAAAAATAATCTGCCAAATTTTTGGCAGATTATTTTGCAGTTTTTAAGA
>DFGF01000150.1:4676-17102 GCA_002371715.1 Prevotella sp. UBA3757 | reverse complement strand
ATTTTTCATTCTTCATTTTTCATTTAACATCGGGTTCCATCCCTGCGCCTTCAGCTCGAATTCCTGGCCGTCGCGGCTGACAAGTACGTGGCCGAGGCTTTGGTTGGTGATGTGGCCTATGAGCTTGACATCGTCCATCTCCTGGATTTTCTCATGGTCGCCGATGGGCACGGTGAACAGCAGTTCGTAGTCCTCGCCGCCGTTGAGGGCGCAGGTGGTGACGTTCATGTTCAGTTCCTCGGCCATGACGGCGGTCTGGTAGTCGATGGGTATCTGCTTCTCGAAGATGCGGCAGCCGACGCCGGACTGCTTGCAGATGTGCATGAGTTCGGAGGATAGTCCGTCGCTGATGTCCATCATGGCTGTGGGCTTGATGCCGGCTTCTCGCAGCCGTTGGACGATGTCGCCACGGGCCTCGGTCTTCAGTTGTCGCTGCAGCAGGTATTCCTTGCCGGCAAAGTCGGGCGTAGCTATAGTTGAGAGTTGAGCGTTGAGCGTTGAGAGTTTTTGGCTGTCGCCATTAGCTTTTGCCTCTGCCATTTTCTCTTTCAATTCATTCACCTGTTGGTAGTAGACCGACTTTTCTCGTTCCAGCAGTTGCAGGCCCATGTAGGCGGCACCGAGGTCACCGGAGACGCAGACAAGGTCGGTCTCGCGTGCACCGTTGCGATATACAATGTCTTCCTTCCGGGCCTCACCGATGCAGGTGATGCTGATGGCCAGTCCGGTATAGCTGGACGTGGTGTCGCCTCCCACAATGTCGACGCCCCACTTGTCGCACGCCATGCGCAGTCCTGCGTAGAACTGCTCCATGTCCTCGACGGTGAAGCGCTTCGAGAGGGCCATGGACACCGTCATCTGGCGCGGCGTGCCGTTCATGGCAAAGATGTCGCTGATGTTGACCATGGCCGACTTCCATCCCAGGTGTTGCAGGCTGATGTAGGTCAGGTCGAAGTGGACGCCCTCCATGAGCATGTCGGTGGTGACGAGCACTTCGCTGTCGGGATAGTGCAGTACGGCGCAGTCGTCGCCGACGCCTCGGATGGTCGATGTATTCTTGGGCTGACAGTCCTTGGTCAGCCGGTCGATGAGTCCGAATTCTCCTAATGTTGCTATTTCCATTGTTCCAATACTATTTGTCCGTTAACGCCCTCGCTGCTCGCTGCAAACTCTCCCTGGGTAGTCAGCGGAAGCTGATGGTTCGGGGTTTCTCACTGGCTTCAGGGCTGCTGTTGTGCGGCTTGAGGTCGTCCTTGTCCTTGTCTCTGTTCAGAATGCTGTTCTTCGAGTTCTTGCGCACGTAGTCCGTAATCTGGCGGTCGAAGGCCTCTTCCTGGTCCTGCATGAAGCTGATGTGCAGGGGCAGCACGTAGAGGTTGGCCCTGACGTCGTCCGTCAGCCCCTCGGCATCCTTCAGCCTGGTGGCATCCTTCTCGGTGGTGATGAGCAGCTTGGGCGACGGCATGGCTGCAAAGGTGTCGTTGATGAGCTGGACGTCCTTGTGGCGGAACTGATGGTGGTCGGCAAAGGTGAGTGGCGTCAGGTGCGAGGTGTGTGGGGTAAGGTCGTGGATCATTTGCTCGGGCGAGGCAATGCCCGTCACCAGCAGCACGTGCGTGTCGTGGAGGCTGTCGAGCGTCGGCTGCTCCTGGCGGCTGGGCTGGAAGAGCGGCCGCAGGTCGGCATAGTCCACTGTGGTGAAGTAGAGCCGCTGGTAGGGGTAGAGCTGCATGGCCTTGGTGATGACGCGATACTCCATGGGCTTCAGTTCCTTCGGACACTTGGTTACGATGACCACGTTGGCCCGGTCCTTGCCCTTGAGTGGTTCGCGCAGCCGTCCGGCGGGCAGCAGCTTGTCGTAGATGATGAGCCGGTGGTAGTCGACCAGCAGGATGTTGATGCCCGGCTTGACGTAGCGGTGCTGGAAGGCGTCGTCCAGCAGGATGACGTCCAGGTTAGGGTCCTCGGCGGTCAGCGTGTCGATGCCGTGGCAGCGGTTCTTGTCGACGGCTATGGTGACGTCGCTGAACTTCTGTTTCATCTGGTATGGCTCATCGCCTATTGTCCGCATCGGGGTGTTCGCGTCGGCCTTGACGAAGCCCCTGCTGTGGCGCATGTAGCCCCGGCTCAGCACGGCCACCTTGTATTGGCCCTTCAGCAGCCGCGCCAGGTATTCCACGTGCGGCGTCTTGCCCGTTCCTCCCACCGTGATGTTGCCCACGCTGATGACGGGCAGGTCGAAGGCACGGCTCTTGAGCACGCCCATCTCAAACAGGCTGTTACGCGCGCGTACCGCCAAGCCGTACAGCCAGCTCAGCGGCAGCAGCCATTTATTGGTTTTGATGAAGTCGCCTTCCACAACGTTTTTTTTTTTGAAATTTATGATTTGTCAGTCAGTGCGGTAGTCACCTGTCAACTGTCAACTATCAACTGTCACCTGTCAACTATCAACTGTCAACTATCACCTGTCACCTGTCACCTGTCAATGTATATTGATGTAGTACGGCAGTCGGGCCTGGATGGCGCTCTGTCGGTTCATGTTCTTCACCAGTCGCAGCGGCTCGTAGTATTCGCCCAGGGCCTGACGCATGTGGCTGTCCAGGTAGCTGCCTTTCTCGGTCTGGTCTATCAGTGAGGCCCACCAGTCCATGGGTTCGGGATAGCTTGTGGCGTGATACTCCTTGAGCTTGGCCAGTTCGGCAGCCTTCTTGACGGCATCGTCCAGCGAACCGATGGCGTCGACGAGCTTGATCTTCAGCGCGTCGTTGCCCAGCCATACGCGGCCCTGGGCTATCTCCTCGATCTGGGCAACAGGCTGCTGGCGACCGTCGGACACGCGCTTGCGGAACAGTTCGTAGCCACGGCCTATGTACTGGTCGAGCATGGCCAGTTCCTCGGCATTAAACGGACGGGCCACGGTGCCGAAGGCGGCATGCTTGTTGGTCTTGACCTCGTCGAACTTCACGCCCAGCTTGTCGGTCAGCAGGCCGCTGAAGTCGGGGAACATGCCGAAGATGCCGATGGAGCCGGTGATGGTGGTTGGTTCCGAGTAGATGTAGTTGGCGGCACAGCTGATGTAGTAGCCACCCGAGGCAGCGTAGCCGCCCATCGAGACGACGACGGGCTTCTTGGCCTTCAGCTGGGTGACGCTGCGCCATATCTGCTCTGAGGCGTAGGCCGAGCCGCCCGGCGAGTTGACGCGTAGCACGACGGCCTTCACGTCGTCGTCGTCCATCAGTTTCTCCAGGTCCTTGCAGACGGTGTTGGCCACGATGTTGGCCTCATCGTCCATCATGCTGCCGGTCTCAGAGTCTACAATCTCGCCGTAGGCGTAGTAGACGGCCACCTGGTCGCCCTCCAGCTTTGGCCCCTTCACGTTCTTCATGTCGGCCAGCAGCAGCTGCGGTATTTCGTCGTCCTTGTCCAGTTTCAGCATCTGGCGGATTTCGCCCTTCACCTCGTCGGTATAGATGAGCTTGTCCACGAGCTTCTTCTGGACCAGCTCCTGTTGTTCGGCCAGCGTGACAAACTGGTCGGCATAGGCGTTCAGCGAGTCGACAGACACCTTGCGGCTCGCGGCTACCTCCTTCAGCATCACCTGCCAGATGCCCGTCATGTAGGCCGTCACCTGTTCGCGGTTGGGGTCGCTCATCTTGTCGGCGGTCATCATCTCCGGTGCGCTCTTGTATTTGCCCACCTTGCAGAGCTGGTACCTGACGCCGAACTTGGCCAGCAGGTCCTTGACGAAGTAGGGGTTGGCTGACAGGCCGTGCCAGTCGACCATGCCCTCCGGGTTGAGAAACAGCTTGTCGGCCACGCTACATATATAGTAGGTGGTCTGTGTGTAGGTGTCGCCGTAGGCCACAATCCACTTGCCGCTCTTCTTGAAGTCCAGCAGGGCCTCGCGGATGGCGTGGGCCGAAGCGGGTGCGTCGCTGCTGAAGATGCCGGCCTCGATATAGATGCCTTTGATGTTCTCGTTGGCCTTGGCTTTCTTGATGGCACTGATGATGTCGTCCAGTCCCAGGTTCTCGCTCACCTGGCCTGTCAGCATGCTCAGCGGGTTCTCGGCCATGCGCTCCTCCAACTGTCCGGAGAGCATCAGCGTGAACACGGAGTTGTCGGCAACCTTGGTACTGCCGGCGCTCGAAGCCACCAGCCCCACCATCGAAATCACACTCATGATGGCCATGATAACGCCCAGCAGGACAATACCCGTGATAGTGGCCAATACGTTTTTCAGAAAGTCTTTCATCTTTACGTTTTGCAGTTATGCTTTTATTGAGTTCATATTTTCTGCAAATTTAGTGATATTTGTTGTAATGGCATATTTTTTTAAGTCTTTTTAGTAAAATTAGTCGTTGCCGTCAGTAGGCTTGCTCGTGTACGCCTTTGACAGCACGGCCACTGGGGTCATTAAGGTTGCGGAAGGCGGCATCCCATTCGAGGGCGACGGCGGTGCTGCAGGCTACGCTGGCCTCGGAGGGTACGCTGCTGGCGGCGGAGTCGCTGGGGAAGTGCTCGGCAAAGATGCTGCGGTAGTAGTACTCCTCCTTGTTCTTGGGCGGGTTGATGGGGAAACGCTCGGCAGCATGGGCCATTTGCTCGTCGGTGACTGCACGTGACGTGATTTCTTTCAGCGTGTCAATCCATGAATAGCCTACGCCGTCGGAGAATTGTTCTTTCTGTCGCCAAGCCACGGCATCGGGCAGCAAATCGGCAAAGGCCTCGCGTACAATCTTCTTTTCTATCGTCTGGCCGGGACACATCTTCGCCTCGGGATTGGTACGCATGGCTACATCGAGAAACTCCTTGTCGAGGAATGGCACGCGCCCCTCGACACCCCATGCCGACAGGCTTTTGTTGGCGCGCAGGCAGTCGTAGAGGTGGAGTTTGGAGAGCTTACGAACCGTCTCTTCGTGGAAGTCCTTGGCCGAGGGGGCTTTGTGGAAATAGAGATAGCCGCCGAATATCTCGTCGGCACCCTCGCCCGATAGCACCATCTTGATGCCCATCGACCTGATGACGCGGGCCAGAAGGTACATGGGCGTGGAGGCGCGCACGGTGGTGACATCATAGGTCTCGATATAATAGATGACATCGCGGATGGCGTCGAGACCCTCCTGAATGGTGTAATTGATTTCGTGGTGAACGGTGCCGATATGGTCGGCCACGAGACGGGCTTTGGCCAGGTCGGGAGCACCCTTGAGACCTACGGCGAAAGAGTGCAGGCGGGGCCAGTAGGCGCGAGTCTTGCTGCCGTCCTCGATGCGGTGCTCGCTGAACTTCTGGGCGATGGCGGAAATGACGCTGCTGTCCAGACCACCGGAGAGCAGCACGCCGTAGGGGACATCGGACATGAGTTGGCGGCGCACGGCATCTTCCAGGGCATCATGGATGGCGGAGACGCTGGCGGGATTGTCCTTTACGGCATCATATTGCATCCAGTCGCGGCGGTAATATTTTTTTAATCCTTCGTTTACATAGAGGTAGTGTCCGGGCGGGAAAGGCTCGTAACGCTCGCACTGGCCTTCAAGGGCCTTCAGTTCGGAGGCGACATAGATGGTGCCGTCGCTGTCGTAGCCTATATATAAAGGTATGACGCCGATGGGGTCGCGGGCAATCAAGAACTCGTCGTTCTCTTCGTCGTAGAGCACAAAGGCAAAGATGCCGCTGAGTTGCTCTAAAAAGGAGCACAGCAGACCCTCCCCCTGCCCCTCCCTTGTAGGGCGGGGAGTAGATAGTACTTCTGCTGTTATTGCGTCTTGAGAGTAATTACTCCCCGCCCTACAAGGGAGGGGCTGGGGGAGGGTCTGTCTCCACTCTTTCCATAACGCCAGGATGACCTCGCAGTCGCTGCCCGTCTGGAAGTCGTACTGTCCGGCGAAGCGACGGCGGATGTCCTGATGGTTATAGATTTCGCCATTGACCGCCAGCACCTGCTTCCTGTCCGGAGAATAGAGGGGCTGACCGCCTGACTCTGGGTCGACGATGCTCAGCCGTTCGTGAGCGAGGATGGCTGAGCCGCCACAATAGATTCCACTCCAGTCAGGTCCGCGATGGCGAATCTTCTGACTCATTCGTAATGCCTTCTGGCGCAATTCTGCAGTTTGGCCTTTTACATTTAATATTGCTACTATTCCACACATAACTATTTATTTTTAAAGGTACGACAAATACAAGTAATTAGTCTGAGCCGGATACTCGGCAGCAAGCGTGTCTATCTGATTAACGACGGGCACGAGTCCCAACTCTTTGCGCCATTTGCGAACGGTGAGACCGGCCTGCTCCATCTTCATGCGCTGCTCCAGGCCGATGGCACGGGCTATCTGGAAGTCGCTGAAGCCATAGACCTTAGCGGCACGGAGCAATGGGAATATCTCGGGCGAGCGCAGATACTCCAAGAACTCACTGGGCTCCATCCACTCGGAAATCTCGCACAGTAGCGACAGCTCTTTCAGTTGCATGTCAATGTCGACGATGTGCTTCAGTTTTTGCAGGAACCAGCGGTCTATCATCGTCAGCCGGTGTATCTGCTCCACGCTGTAGCCTGTCTTCAGTGCCTTCGACACGGCGAAGATGCGCATGTCGGTAGGCTTTTTTAATGAAGAATGAAGAATGAAGAATGAAGAATTATCAAAGTGGTTCTCCACGAAGCCGTGCATACCCTGGCCTATCATGCGCAGGCCCTTCTGCAATGCTTCCTCGAAGGTGCGACCGATGGCCATCACCTCACCGACACTTTTCATCGAAGAGCCGAGTTCGCGACTGACACCATGGAACTTGGTGAGATCCCAGCGCGGTATCTTGACGACCACGTAGTCGAGGGCTGGTTCAAAGAAGGCCGAGGTGGTCTTGGTGACTGAGTTTTTCAGGTCGAATAGCCCGTAGCCCAGTCCTAACTTGGCAGCGACGAAGGCCAGTGGGTAGCCGGTGGCCTTGCTGGCTAAGGCAGATGAGCGTGACAGGCGGGCATTGACCTCTATGACTCGATAGTCCTCAGAGTCAGGGTCAAGGGCGTATTGCACGTTGCACTCGCCCACGATGCCGATATGGCGTATAATCCTGATGGCCAGGGCGCGAAGTTTGTGGTACTCGCTGTTAGTGAGCGTCTGACTCGGTGCCACCACTATCGACTCGCCGGTATGGATGCCCAGGGGGTCGAGGTTCTCCATGTTGCAGACGGTGATGCAGTTGTCGTACTGGTCGCGCACCACCTCGTACTCTATCTCCTTCCAACCCTTCAGCGACTTCTCCACCAGCACCTGCGGCGAGAACGAGAAAGCCTCTTCGGCCTGTGCCAGCAGTTCGGTGTCGTTGTCACAGAAACCGCTGCCCAGTCCTCCGAGGGCGTAGGCGGCACGGAGGATGACGGGGAACCCCAACGAGTGGGCTGCCCGTTGCACCTCATCTATTGTGGTGCAGGCCTCGCTCTTAATCGTCTTGACGCCTATCTCGTCGAGTCGGCGGACGAAGAGGTCGCGGTCCTCGGTGTCGATGATGGCCTGAACGGGGGTGCCCAGCACGCGGACGCCATATTTTTGCAGCACACCTTTCCTATATAACTCCACGCCACAGTTGAGCGCCGTCTGTCCGCCAAACGAGAGCAGGATGCCGTCGGGACGCTCTTTCTCGATGACGCGCTCCACAAACTCAGGCGTGACGGGTTGGAAGTAGACGGTATCGGCCACGGCCTGTGCCTGCACCTCGTCGTCTTTCTGCGAAGTCTGCACCGTGGCAATGTTCGGATTAATGAGCACGGAGTGGATGCCTTCCTCTTTCAATGCTTTCAGTGCCTGCGCACCACTATAGTCGAACTCCCCGGCCTGTCCTATCTTCAAGGCTCCGGAACCAAGCAGCAATACTTTCTTAACTATTTCCATTTTTCAGCAATTTAACATAGTCATCAAATAAGAATTCAGTATCTGTCGGCCCAGAACAGGCCTCTGGATGAAACTGTGCCGAGAACCAAGGGCGCGTCTTGTGGCGGATGCCCTCGTTAGAGCCGTCGTTCATATTGATGAAGAGCGGTTCCCAGTCTGTAGGCAGTGTCTTTTCGTCCACGGCATAACCATGGTTCTGCGAGGTGATGAAACATCTATGGTTCATGGTTAACGGTTCATGGTCAGCGATTGCGGACTCGTGAACCATGCACCCTGAACCATTAACCATCATGACAGGCTGGTTGTGCGAGCGGTGACCGTACTTCAGCTTATAGGTTTTAGCTCCTGTGGCACGAGCCAGCAGTTGGTTGCCCAGACAGATGCCCATCAAGGGACGGACAGACCCACCCCCGTCCTCTCCCTGCGAGGGAGGGGAGTAGATAGTCTTGGCCATTTCCTTTTTTAGGAATGTGCGGATGTGCTCCACCGTCTTCTCACATTGTTCCGGGTCGCCAGGGCCGTTGGCCAAGAACAGGCCGTCGAACTCCAACTGATTGAAGTCGTAGTCCCACGGCACGCGCACCACCTCTATGCCTCGATTAATGAGGCAGCGGATGATGTTGGCCTTCACGCCGCAATCGACCAGCACCACTCGTGGAAATGAAGAATGAAGAGTGAAGCATGAAGAATTTGCTGCCGCCGCTGTTTCAGGCTTATAAGTAATCACCTCCTTACAGCTCACTTCCTTCACCCAGTTTACGCTTCCGTAGTCCTGAAGGTAATCACTCCCCTCCCTCGCAGGGAGGGGTTGGGGGTGGGTCTCTATCCTTCCCATCATCACGCCATGCTCGCGGAGCATCTTGGTCAGCCGCCGCGTGTCGATGCCCGTGATGGCGGGAATTTTCTCGCGCTTCAGCCAGTTGGCCAGACTTTCCTTAGCATTCCAGTGTGAATACTGCTCGCTATAGTCGGCCACCACCAATGCTTTGACATGAATCTGGTCGCTCTCCATAAACAGGGGCAGACCGTCTCGGCCCATGCCAGTATCGGGCACGCCGTAGTTACCTATCAGCGGGAATGTGCTTACCAGTATCTGCCCGGCATAGCTGGGGTCGGTCATACTTTCGGGGTAACCCGTCATGGCTGTATTGAACACTACCTCGCCCTGTGTCTCGGCTTCATAGCCGAACGACCAGCCGCAGAACTCAGTCCCGTCCTCGAGTATCAGTTTTGCTGTTCTCATTATAATTGCAATTTCAATACGTTCTCTACATAGTTTACAAAAGCCTCATTGCAAAGGCGCATGCCGCCAGGCGTGGGATAATGCCCCGTGAAGTACCAGTCGCCCGGATGGTTGGGGCAGGCCTTGTGCAAGCCCTCGATGCTCTGGAACACCAGTTCGACGGGTGCCTCCATCCCGTCGGGTCGCAGCATCTCGACAATCTTATCGTTAATCTCCTCCACCGTAAAGGGCGCATAGATGGCTCGCACGTGGTTTTCCGCCACGCTCTCTTTACATTTCTTGTACACACCGGTTATGAGGTGCTGCATACCACGCTCCTGAATGAGGGCAATGGCGGCACGAAAGGCACAGAGCTCCTCTAAGTGCGACATGTCGATGCCGTAGTAGTCAGGATAGCGAATCTGTGGCGACGAGCTGACCATCACAATCTTCTTGGGGTGCAGGCGATCGAGAATCTTGAAGATGCTCTCCCTGAGCGTAGTGCCGCGAACTATCGAGTCATCGATGATGACGAGGTTGTCCTCGTAGGGGCGCAGCGAACCGTAGGTGATGTCGTAGACGTGGGCCGCCAGGTCGTTGCGCTCCGCACCGTCTGAAATAAAGGTGCGGAGCTTGATGTCTTTCCAGACGACCTTTTCGATGCGGACGTCATGGTTCTGCTTGCGAATGCCGTCGGTCATGCCGTAGAAGGCAACCTCGGCAGTGTTGGGAATATATGAAAAAATAGTGTTGGCTACGTCGTCGTCAATGGCCCGCATGATGGCGGGTGTCAATTGCTCGCCCAGTCGCTTCCGCTCTTGATATATGTCGCGGTCGGAGCCGCGGCTGAAGTAAATGCGCTCAAAACTACAGGCACTCAACTGCTGTGCGGGCATAATCTGCTCCAGATGGCTCTTGCCAATCTTCCGCACGATGAGCGCTTGACCGGGCAATAGTTCGCGAACATTTTGCGCTTGAAGGTTGAAGGTGGTTTGCAGCACCGGGCGTTCGCTGGCCACGGCGATGACCTCGTCATCCTGATACCAGAACGCCGGACGGATGCCCCACGGGTCGCGCACGGCGAACATCTCGCCCGAGCCGGTCAGTCCGCACATCACGTAGCCGCCGTCGTAATGGCTCATCGTGCTCTTCAGCACATTGGACATCTCCACGTGGTTGTCGATATAGTCGGTGATGGCTGTGCCCTCCAGTCCCTGCTCCTTGGCCTCGGCATAGAGGCGCTCCACCTCGCGGTCCAGCCGGTGGCCCATCAGTTCGAGCGTGATATACGAGTCGCCGTAGATGCGCGGCGACTGTCCTTGACTGGTCAGGAAAGAAAAGACCTCGTCGATATTGGTCATGTTGAAATTGCCGCACAGGCAGAGATTCTTGGCCCGCCAGTTGTTGCGGCGCAGAAAGGGATGCACAAACGTCAGTCCGCTCTTGCCAGTCGTCGAGTAGCGCAGGTGGCCCATCAGCAGTTCACCCGCCATCGCCTCGGTGACGCGGGAAAAAATCTCAGTGATGGCGTCCTTGCCCTCGGCTTTCTCGCGGAACATATACTCCGTGCCGGGCTTGTTGGTCAGACTCACCGAGGCGATGCCCGCACCCTCCTGTCCGCGGTTGTGCTGCTTCTCCATCATCAGGTAGAGCTTATTGAAGCCCCACGCCCATGTGCCGTACTTCCGTTCGTAGTACTCCAAAGGCTTCAACAGGCGAATCATCGCCACGCCACATTCATGTTTTAGCTGTTCCATATTATCTCAACCACGGATTAAACGGATTTCACGGATTCTTCTTGAACACACGCCTTGACGAATGACATAAACAGCGGATGCGGGTGGAGCACCGTCGACGCGTATTCGGGGTGGAACTGCGTGCCGATGTACCACCGCAGGGTCGGTATCTCGACTATCTCCACGAGGTCGGCAGCAGGATTGATTCCTACGCAGTGCATGCCCGCCGCCTCGTAGTCCTCTCTGTATTGATTGTTGAACTCATAGCGATGGCGATGACGCTCCCTAATAAATGAAGAATGAAGAATGAAGAATGAAGAATTTGCTGCCGCCGTGTATGCTTCCTTTGTCCTGCTGCCTTCGCGCAGCTGGCAGTCGTAGGCTCCTAATCGCATCGTGCCGCCCATGTTGGTGACGTTTTTCTGCTCTTCCATCAGGTCGATGACATAGGTAGGCTTTTGGTAATCACTCCCCTCCATTATAGGGAGGGGCTGGGGGAGGGTCTCTCTGCTTGTCGCATCCTTCCATCCCAGCACATTCCGCCCAAACTCTATCACCATCATCTGCATGCCGAGGCAGATGCCGAAGGTCGGCACGTCGTGCGTCCGGCAATATTCGGCAGCCAGAATCTTTCCTTCGATGCCCCGCTGGCCGAACCCCGGACAGATGACGACACCCGCCATGCCTTCTAATTGTGCGGCGACGGTCTCTTCAGTGATGCCCTCGCTATTGACGAAGTGCAGCCGTGCCTTCACATTATTATATATACCCGCCAGGTTCAGACTCTCGCGGATACTCTTGTAGGCATCCTGCAGGTCGTACTTCCCTACCAGCGCAATATCCACCTCTGCGGTAGCATTCCGCTGCTTGTCCAGAAAGTCGTTCCACGGTTTCATCGCAGGCGTCTCTCCCACGGGGATGCCCATCTTCCGTAGGATAGCCGCATCGAGTCCCTGCCGCTGCATACTGACCGGCACCTCGTAGATGCTCGGCATATCCTCGCTCTGCACCACGCACTCCAGGTCGACATTACAGAACGAGGCTACCTTCAGACGCATGGCATCGTCGAGGTGTCGCTCCGTGCGCAGCACGAGGATGTCGGGCTGGATGCCCATCCCTTGCAACTCCTTAACGCTGTGCTGTGTCGGCTTTGTCTTCAATTCATCCGCCGCCTTCAGGTAGGGCACGTAGGTCAGATGCACGCACACCGCGTTCCGCCCCAGCTCCCACCGCAACTGTCGGATGGCCTCCATGAACGGCGCACTCTCTATGTCGCCGATGGTGCCGCCCACTTCGGTGATGACGAAGTCGTAATTCCCTTCTCTGAGCATCCTCCGCTTAATCTCGTCGGTGATGTGCGGCACCACCTGGATGGTCTTGCCCAGATAGTCGCCGTGGCGCTCGCGGTCGATGACGGTCTGGTAGATGCGCCCCGTGGTGATGCTGTTGTCGCGGGTGGTACGGATGCCCGTGAACCGCTCGTAGTGTCCCAGGTCCAGGTCTGTCTCGAAGCCGTCTTCCGTCACGTAGCACTCGCCGTGCTCGTAGGGGTTCAGCGTCCCCGGGTCGATGTTGATGTAGGGGT
>DFGF01000150.1:0-4628 GCA_002371715.1 Prevotella sp. UBA3757 | reverse complement strand
GGGTCGAACTTCTGGATGGTGATGTCGTAGCCGCGAGCCTGCAGCAGTTTACCGATTGAAGCGGCTATGATGCCTTTTCCCAACGAGGAAACGACGCCGCCCGTTACGAAAATATACTTTGTTTGACCTTTAGCCAAGGTCTGGCTTTGCATTGTATCCATAAAACAAATCTATTTTATGGACTGCAAAGTTATGCACTTTTCTCCAAATATCTTTTGCCTTTGCCCAACTTTTGAATGTTAAAATCCCGTCAGGCTGACACTTTGTAAAGTTTCGGGGGCCACTTGTGGCCGATTATCTGTTCTTTTTGTCCCAAATACCTATTGTGTCGTTACAAACTGTCACTACCTTTGCACGGATTAATCTATAAAAACGTTGTATGAAAAGAATAATGGTGGCAATGACGGTAGTAGCAATGAACTCATGGCGGGTGCACTGCTGTTCAGCGTCGCCCTGTCGCTGGCCACGTCATCCACTCCCCGGCATGTAGAGAAGGAAAAATAGCACCGCCCTCCCCACAACACCCCGCCCCCAGCCTTTAAGCGTTGTGGCTTGCCGAGAAATTAGTACCTTTGCACCTGCGCAAACAACGATACAGGAACCCGTACCCGGTGTTTTTTTTCCATCGTACAGATTGAATTGCCAAATATTGTCGAGGTGCTTTGCGAGAAAACCAATTGCCTATGCGTTGTTTAATATTATTAGAGAATCGTAAATCTGGCGCCAAAGTGTAAAGGAACCTCAATATCTTTACGCGATCTGTGACTTTGTTAATGTATTTCAAAAGTCGATATATCAAATTGTAATAAGTGGACAAAAGACTCTTTATAATAGCCTTTCTGGCTTCAGGTGTTATACCTTCGCTTTTGGTTAGCTCCCATGTTGCAGCGATGGCTGTGCATAAGTCATGAGCTTTCTCCATTTTGAAGAAGTTGGGGGCGGAAGCTGAAAAATGCCCTCTACGGTAGACATTTAGAATTAGATTCGTTTTTATGCACTTAGTCGCTTTTAAATAGCATTCATGGGTAAAGGGAATGTCTTGGAATCGAATGGCTGGTATAAATGAGAGATGGTTATCTATGATGAAGCTTCTTCGAAATAGTTTGTTCCATACATAACATGCTTTCAACTCATTAAGCGATTCTAAACTTGTCATGTTTCTAAATAGCATATTGGGTTGCTCTATTCTACCGTTTGATAGCTCATCGATCTCTTGGTTATTCATTATCAGATAGTTGGCTTCCACAATATCTGCCTTTGTCTCCAAAGCTTTATCTAACAAGATGGACAGACTGTTCTCTGTCAATAAGTCATCGGAGTCGGGCATTATAATATATTCTCCTTTTGCCACTGCGATACCATTGTTTCGTGCAACGGACAGACTGAGATTCTCTTGATTGATAACAGTAATATTACTATGAGCCTGTATGATATCAGCAATCATTTCCATGCTACGGTCTGTCGATCCGTCATTTACTATGATGACTTCAAATCGGGAGTCATCAAGGTCTTGTTTGAAAATACTTTCCAAACAAGGGCGGACATATTCCTCGACGTTGTATACAGGGACGATGATGCTTAAATCCATATCTTTTTATTAATTTGTTTAGTGAAATAAACTAGTTTCCACTTGCAAATATCCCCTCATAACTCAATCTCCCGGCTATTGTGGCTTCTGCTTTCGCGAATATCCCTGATGATTTCTTCTGTCGAACGGCTATCTTTCCACGCACCGGCAAATCGGTCGGCCCAGCCAGCCTCCGTATTCTCAGTCTTGGTCGGGGCAAGACTCTTCACATATTTCAACACTTTGGCGAGCAAAGTCTCGTCGGTAGCGATTTCACCAATGGCACGGTACAATTCCGCATTCAATTGCAATGCTGTCATAATCCAAATATATTGTTATCTGGCCGCAAATTTACAAATAATAAATGAATAAAACAAGAATTATGAAAAGAAAAAGTTTTAGATTCACGCTCCTGGCATCGGTGATGCTGGCAGCAATGACATTTATAACAAGAATATGAAACGAAAACTGATTATTACAATCGTGCTGGCGGTGCTGACGATGACGGCGGCAGAGGCCAGGAAGTTTAGTTAAGAACAGAAAAAAGTCCCCCTCTTCGGCCATCAGCGGCGGAAGAGGGGGCGAATACCTGGCAAAGATTAAGGCTGCAGCGTAAAACCGAGAACCAGGTATGCCTTCTGCGAGCAGGGATTGGCCGTCAGCTGGCCGAAGATGGGGATGGAGAACGAGTCGGTCACCCGTATATCCTTCGTGGCCCGCAGCGAGAGGTTGGTGACGGCGAAACCGTTGGTGCCGTATGTGGTCGTGGCGTATGGCACGGCGCCCACGGTGCCCGTCCAGTCGACGGTGGCGAGCCGGAAGGGGACGCTGGCCTCCAGATAACTGCTATAAGCCCGCTTGCCGTCCTTGTTCTGGCCGTCGTTGCCGGCGAAGTTGGTGTACCACTGCAGGGCCACGGGACCGAAGTCGTAGCCGATGTTGGCTTCGAACAGGTGGTTCGTCGAGTGGGCGCCGTACTTGAAGTACCGCCCGTCGGGGTCGAGGCCCTCCGAGAACCAGTAGTCGGTGATGCCGATGTTCAGCCCGCCAATGGTGTAGGCCAGCGTGAGGTCCATCTCCTTCACGTCATCCTTGTTCGACAGTCCGTAGGAGCCCCAGGCTGTCAGCGACAATCCTTTGTAGCCTACGCCAAGGGTGGGCTGCACGGCCACGTCGCCGGACTTCAGGCCACGCCAGATATACTCGTTCACGAAATCGGCCGCGATGGTCGTCTCCACTTTTTCCTGTGCAAGGGCGGTGCTGCCAAGCACCAGGCCCATTGCAAATAAAACAATCTTTTTCATACCTTATATTATTAATGTACCATAGCGGTAGCAAATTATTCACTTTTCACTATTCACTTAATTATAGCAACTCTCACCGTGCTCGTAGATGTCCAGTCCTTCGTCCTCGATGCGCTCATCCACTCGAAGGCCGTGCAGGCGCTTGATGCCGTAGAAGAGGACGATGCCGCACAGGGCAGCCCAGAGGTCGATGACCAGGATGCCGAACAGCTCGGCTCCGAAGAATCCCCATCCGTGGCCGTAGAAGGCTCCATTGCTGACGGAGAGTAGTCCTGTCATGAGTGTGCCGAGGATACCGCAAACACCGTGTACTGACGAGGCACCCACGGGGTCGTCGATATGCAGGCGGTGGTCGATGAACTCGATGGCATAGACCAGCACCAGACCGCAGACAAGTCCGATGACAACAGCTCCGAAGGGCGACACCAAGTCGCATCCCGCGGTGATGCCCACCAGTCCGGCCAGCACGCCGTTGAGCGTCAGCGAGAGCGATGGCTTGCCATACTTAATATAGGTAAGGAACATGGTAGCCGTTCCGCCCGCCACAGCAGCGAGGTTGGTGGTCAGGAACACATGGCTGATGGCCACGCGGTTCACCTCGCCCGAGGCTGCTAACTGCGAGCCGGGGTTGAAGCCGAACCATCCGAGCCAGAGGATGAACACGCCCAGTGCCGCCATCGCCAGGTTGTGGCCGGGAATGGCGCGGCTCTTGCCGTCCTTGCCATACTTGCCGCGACGTGGACCGAGAGCAATGGCGCCCACAAAGGCCAGCACGCCGCCCACCGAGTGTACGATGGCCGAGCCGGCGAAGTCGTGGAACACATCGCCGAAGGTCGTCATCATAAACCCGTCGGAAGCATCGTTACACAGCCAGCCGCCGCCCCACGTCCAGTGGCCCTCAACCGGGTAGATGAACAGCGAGATGACGGCGGAATAGACCAAGTACATCGAGAACTTGGTGCGCTCGGCCATGGCCCCGCTGACGATGGTAGCCGAGGTGGCGCAGAAGACGGTCTCAAAAATCAGGAAGCCCTCCACGGGCAGGTCGCCCTTGTAGAATGAGAGGTCGCCCCAGTTGGGCGCGCCGATGAAGCCCGCGCCCTCGCTGCCAAACATGAATCCGAAGCCGAGGAAGAAAAACAAGAGCGAGCCGAACATGAAGTCGACGAAGTTCTTCATCAGAATGTTGACCGTATTCTTGCTGCGTGTAAAACCCGCCTCGCACAGGGCGAAGCCCGGCTGCATCCAGAAAACCAGCATGGCTGCCAGCAGCATCCATACGGTATCGAGTGATAATCCTATTTCGTTCATAATTTCCAATCTTTTTATTCGTTCATTTCATTTATGCGCATGATTCGATTCGTTCATGCGCATGATTGAGTCCGTTAATGCGCATTACCAGATTTAGTCATGCGCATGGCCCTATTTCTTGTCGCGCAATACCGTGTCGCCGTGCTCGCCAGTGCGGATGCTCCAAGTGTCGATGACATCGCTCACGAAGATGCGCCCGTCGCCCACCTGACCCGTGTGCGCCACGCTCAGAATGACATCGACCGTGGGCTGCATGATGACGTCGCGGCAGACGATGGTGATGGCTACGCGCTCGATGACGTCGGTCGAGTACTGCACGCCGCGGTAGATGCGCTCCTGGCGGCTCTGGGCGATGCCGTGAACGTCGTGGTACTCAAACCAGTCGATGTCCGAGTGCAGCAGGGCATCCTTCAGCTCCTCGAACTTGGTCTTGCGAATGATGGCTT
>DFGF01000021.1:30149-34245 GCA_002371715.1 Prevotella sp. UBA3757 | reverse complement strand
CTTATCTTTGCACCGAATTTACGCCATTAGTGCGCATTTTCGCCCTGTCCGCGCGTGGGCAGGCGCATTAAAAACATCGATGGAACGAGACCCAGGGCAGTTGTAAGCCCAGTCTCAAAAGGACGTTTTCGAACGTTACTGGCTGCAGATATCAAACTTCGCAACTTTGAATCAAGATACAGCGGTAATGCAACTGAGACGTCTACGTAGGTTGATTTTATATCTCCCTGCGGCTTTATATCTCTATAATTATATAATAAGGTGTACTCCCCATAATAGGTGTACTATCTTATCCTATATTCTATTTGGGATTGTCAGGCCGTAGTGTGTCTTATATGATCACTTGGCGTGGGCAGGACTTCGTGTTGCTTATCCTTATCTTGGGGCAATGCGAAGGCCTGATATCTGAGGATAAGTGCGCAAGAGACATTACTCCCACGTCTTTTTTGTTTCCATAATTTTGTAAGAGTGCCAGAGAGCGGAACGAAGTATCTTTCTTAATTCTTAACTCTTAACTCTTAACTGAAGTTTGACCAGCAGGGGAGTGTTGGCCAGCACCTTTGTGTGCCCCTGTGTGTGAGTTAAACGAAACATTAAACAACATTATTTTTATTATTAACATTTTTAAATTAAAACAAAATTATGGACAAGAAAGAACTGAAATTCTATGAGGCTCCCGCCATGGATGTGGTGGTGCTGAAGGCTTCTGCTGCTCTGATGGCAGGAAGCCCCGTCGAAGGTGTCGACGACCCAGATGACATTACTGGCGGTAATGCCAATCCGGGATTCTAAACAATTAGTTAACAATTTAAATTGAAAAAAATGAAAAAGTATTTATTTGGTGCATTGGCATTGCCATTGCTGTTTGCTTGCTCATCAGAAGACTTTACTGAGCAGGAAGTTATTAGCAACGACCCATTTGCAGGCATCGAAAAGGTTGATGCTACGTTCACTATGGATGAGGGTCAAATTACCCGTATGGATAATGGAACTGGTTGGGAACTTAAAAACGGCGATTTGTATGGTTTCGCTTGGTTGACAGATGACCATGAGGAAACACCTACTTATACACCAAAAGTCACTATTACTGGTAATGCCTTCCAGAATCATAACCTGATTCAGACAAATGGAAGGTTCGAGCCTCAGACGTCTATCTATGTGGGTAAGTATTTTATCTATCGTCCATACGACAAGACCACAGTGGCTCCAGGGCCAATCAACTTCAATTCTCTGAAGGAGCAGACCTTGGCTGAGGGTCAGGCAAGTGGTTACGGAACTGATGTAGTAACACCATGGAAGAAACTTGCTGAGACTGCAATTATTATTGGCGACAAGTGGACAGAGATTTTACCAGCCGGACATACCTACACTGGCGACGACACTGTCTGGGACCTGCCCGGTATCGGAAAACCCTACAAAGTTTATGCTGCTATCTTCTCAAACCAGACAGGTCTTGACCTGACTTATTTGAAGAACAATCCAAGCTTCAGTGCTGATAAGAACATTACTGGTGCTACGGATATCAATCTTACCTATGCAGCTGGTGACCCTGTCGGTGCTGCTGACATCTATGGTGTAACTGTACAGCTTGAAGGCGCTAGCAACTCTTTCACTTATGCTCCTACTTCTGAGCCTAGTTCCACACACAGTGGTACATACTGGGCAGACAAGGAAAAGTTGGGCTCCGGTGAAGGCTTCAAATTTGCAGTTCCAGCACCTATCACTTTGACCCCTAAAGATAAAAATATTTCTACTGGTAACGAAGGCAGCAATGCTTGGTTCTGGTTCAACAGCCTGCCTGTAACTGAGGGTAACGCTACATCTGCAACCACAGTCACATCAGTTTTCAAAACAAGTTATGGTACTATTACGATAAATACTGGCAATACTCTTAAAGACGTTGCTTATGAATTCGTTAATTTTGGAACTGCTACAGCTCCTGATTGGCAGTGGGTTAAGTTGGTTGACGGTACTGAAGACAATCTTACCTCATCTCCAAAGAAGTGGGCTATTGACGCTGGCGCTCCTGATCATAACACATTCGTTAACCAGTATGGTAACCACAGGGGTAAGTATACTTTTACAGTTGACTTCTCTAAAGGTGTGATGGATAAGATGCACATCATTGACGATAATCACCTCCAGAAACTTCTTAAGTTCTACCTCGCTTCAGGCAAGACTGAGAATGCTACTTTACTTCTTGATAAAGATGAAGACGGTGAATTTAAGATTTCAAAGATCTCTATTGCCCTGCTCCAGACTATCAATGCAGGTTCAAGCAAAGTGTTGGTTAAGGCATGCGATGAAATAGATGGTGTTGCTTCAACCGAACACACACCGGGCAGGATTGTCGTTACTCAGGATGGTCAGACTGAACTTGGTCTCGCTGACAAGAAAGAGGTTCCTGCTCTGTACAATGTATTTGCCACCGCTACGCCTGTATACCTCTCAAAAGACTGCCAGTGGGCTTGGGGCGGCGGTGAAGATGCCAAGACTGCACTCGAAATTGACGCTAATGTAAGTTCTATCACCAACGAAGGTACGCTCACCGTTAATGCCACCAACGTTGAGCTGAGTGATCCTGCTACTCTTGCAAATGCCGCTGGTGCAACGATGAAGATTACCAAGGTTACCACTGTCAAGAACGCTCTCACTAACCTTGGTACCATCAACGTCGGTTCTGATTCGAACACTAAAGCTGAGCTCCGCGCATATGGTGTTGAAATTACCAATGACGCTACGGATGCTTCGGACGAGGCGCAGAAGGGACTTATCAACAACTATGGTGTTGTAGGTGTAACTGCTGCTACTTCTGGTAAGTTCTATAACTATGGTATTATCGAGATGAAGAAAGACGATGCTATGACTCTGTTAACCTCTAACGAAATAGGTACTAAACCCTTCGGTGTGGCATTTGGTGCTTCAAACAAGATGGGTACCGTAGTATTGCCAGAGGGTAAACCATACGCTATCGTATCTGTTTCAAATAAGGCAGAAAATGGCTTCATCAAGTACAACTGGACTGCTGATACTTACACACATGATACAGGTAACGTGAAGTACAACACAATTGTTGTAAACAAGGACATTACCTTCACTGGTGATCCTGGAGTTAATCCTGCAACTGAGATTCAGTACATTGAGTTCAATGGCACAAAGACCCAGGTTGTTAACCCAGGTGCTGCTGGAACAAAGGGACTGCTTACTGAGCTGAAGGGTATTATTGTAAACAAGAACCAGAGCATCGTCATTGAGAAGAACAACACAATCTATTGCTCAGTTGCTTCGTGGGTTGCTCCTGGTGCAACAATTTACAAAGGTGGTTTCTTAAATGCTCAGAGCTTTACTAGCATCTTCGGCACTTGGTCGAATGAGCAGGTAGTTACGTTCTAATAAAGTCACACACACAAGGCAACACCTTATGTGAGATAATCTATCCAATCTGGGGCGCAGGCTCAAGCGCCTTGCGCCCCAGATTTACCAAACCAAAAGAATTATATGATGTCGACAAATACAAAAAGATACATTGGATGGTTCGCTATCCTATTTTTATTAACTACAAGCATCTGTTGTGAATTCAAATTGGGAAATTCAATGACCAACGCCTTTTTAGATGTTGTCCTAACTTTTGTTGTTTTCTATATTGGCTATAATGATGCAAAAAAGAAGCACAATTCACAACAGAATCGAATAGATGAACTTCAGCAACGAGTGAATCAACTTGAGGCCCAAGCAACCATTCCAAACAAGTCAGACGAAGTAGATATGTCTAAGTCTACTAGCGGTATTGATTGGGAGCATGCCATCAAACGTTAGAACATAAGTTTCAGTTTGTGTATTTAATAAAAAAAGGTACCGCAGGTCATCACGTCAAATGCCCCAGTTCAAAAGACGATTAGACAGACGAGGGATGATGTAAGATGGATGATGTAAAACGCAAGCAGTACAAAGTGTTGGGTACTCGTTGAGGTTCGACTCCTCGCTTTGCGACTATTTAAGATTAATTGAATTTGTTTTTTAAGTTTAAGATTAAATTGTTAATAAGGGTGGCGACCATCTGTGAAGACCGCTGCCACCGTGAGTAAACAATGAATTA
>DFGF01000021.1:27614-30051 GCA_002371715.1 Prevotella sp. UBA3757 | reverse complement strand
TGAGGATGGGTGGCAGCAGTGTGTAAATCTACAAGTGGAGGGTTTATAGTGCTTCTATTTCTTCGGCCGTGAGACCCAGACTTTTAGCAATAACATCTACAGGCACACCATTTGCTTTAAGACTGCGAGCGTTCTCTATTCTTTCTGCGGCCCTTCCTTTCTCAATACCCTTTAGCTCTGCCCCAGTCATGGCATTGAGTGTGTCGCGGTATCGCTTGAGGGCATGGTCGTACTCCAGGCGTTCTTCTTTATTCAACTTGCTTACTTCGGCCACATCTGCCAGCCGCTGGAATACTGCGTTCTGGGCAGCCCACGGCATTCTGTCCAATATTTCCATATTCTTAAGTATGTATATCCAACGTTCAAAATGATTGTCACATTCTTCTCTTTCCTTCGTGAAACAGGGCATCTGCAGGCATATCCAACAACTGTGGCTTGGAGAACTCCTGTCCGAAGATGATCTTGAAACCGACGTCGGTAAACGGATTGATGAACTTGCCCATATTTGTTCCTTTCTTAAACCTTCTGCAAAGGTAGGTATAATCTTTTAAACTTCCAAATGATTCTCATTATTTTTATTTTTAATGCCTATTATGTAAACAAGAAATACAGCAAGAAGCACTGAAATCCTTGCTTTAAGACCATTCAAGATTAATTGAATTTGTTTTTTAAGTTTAAGATTGAGCCCACTTGAAAATGTGGCATTTATTTTTGTGCACGACAAGAATGCGTATTGACGGGTGACAGTTGATGACAGAGAAAATACTGTGGTGTCGTGAGACACTGATTGTGCCTCGCCATGCAATCATGATATCGAACGGGATTGTGGCGAGGTTTTTTTGTGACCCAACGTTTGCTTACAAATTATTGCGGCATCGTCTAAACTAAGACGATGCCGCAATTGGTTTGTATGTCCTGCGATATGTTTTCAGGACGTAGTACTTGGTTTATTTGATAGAGCCGAGTATCTGCTTGGCAATCTCGTTCTCGGGGTCGATGGCCTGCAACTTCAGGGCGTAATCCTTAGCAGCTTCTTTGTCTTCCTTGACGATGAAGTTGTAGGCAATCATGTAACGGTAAGACTCGATGATGCGGGCACGCTCGGTGGCATCCTTCTCAGTACGCGGCTCGATGAGCTCAATGAGCTTCTCGTAGTATGGCTTGGCGAGTCCGAGCTTAGAGTCGGGGTCCATCTGGGCGTTGACACGGGCACGCATGAAGTTGGCATACTCAACGGCATTCTCGTACCTGTTGGCCAGGTCGCCATAGACGGCGTCGGCCTCGATGAAGGCAGCCTTCTTGGCTTCGGCATCCTGCAGGATGCTGCCATGCTGCATGTGAAGGGTAGCCAGACCGGCTATATCCATAGCGGTGGGCTTCTCCATGTTGTTCAGATAGTCCTTATAGTGCTTGATGGCATTGGGGTAGTCCTCTTTGTTCTTATAAGCATCGGAGAGCTGCTTGACGACACCAGCGCGCTTGGCCTTGTTGTCCATGTCCTCCTGGGCGAGGGCCAGCTCGTACATCTCAATTGCCTTCTCAGGCTGCTTGGCTCCGGCGTATGCGTTGCCATAGTAGGTGTAGTCGTAGTAGGAGAACTTGGCAGAGTCGCTATTATGGAAGAGGGCGTCGGCATATTTCAGGGCCTCGTCGTAGTTCTTCAACTCGGTGAGGTTGAAGAAGGCCAGACGGTTGAAGGCAGCATGACGGGGATTCTTGCTCAGTCCGAACTTAGCCACCTCGAGGGCCTTGTCATACTTCTGCTTGAAGAAGGCCGACATGGCATAGTCGCTCAGGTCGCGCTCCTCCATCTTGTTCTTGTCGGCCTTGTCGTAGGCAGCCAGAGCCTTGTCGAACTCGTTGGACATGTAATAGATACGGCCGGCCAGAGCGTCGACAGCAATGTCAGGACGCTGGGCGCGCAGGTCGTTGAGCTTGGCAACGGCACCGGCAGGGCTAATCTTGCGGTAGACGTTAGCGTACTTGTAGTAGGCATCGGGGTTCTTGGGGTCCACGTAGATAGCCTGCTCATACTGGGCAGCAGCGCCACCACCATCGTCGGCCACGGCGGCAATGTCGCCCAGGAGGATGAAGGCGGGAGCGCACTTGTTCTTGCTGGCCTGCAGGGCATAGTTGGCATACGTCTTGGCATTGGCGGTATCCTTTGCCTCGAAGAAGCTGCGTCCGAAGGCCACCAGGTTCTCGGCATTCTTCTTGTTCTTCTTATAGAAGTCCTTCATCTGCTTGTCGAGATCGGCGGGTTTGCTACTAATGATTTTCTTCACGACATCAATGTCGGCCTGAGTGCCAGTGGCTTCCTGAGCCATGGCGGTAGCGCTGAATCCTGCGGTCAGCGCTGCGATGAATAAATATTTGATTGCTTTCATAATCGTTTGTATTTTAATAATGATACTTATTATCTCTTACATCTTACATC
>DFGF01000021.1:25074-27528 GCA_002371715.1 Prevotella sp. UBA3757 | reverse complement strand
TCCATCTTACTGACGTTTGAAAGTCGGAAATGTTTATCTTTTTATTTTTTATTCACAATTACCTCACGCTCGTTCATGGCCGCCTGAATGGGCAGCAGTCCCGACTGAAGGATAATGGTCTGACCCTTGGGCAGTCGGCAGAAGTGTGCGAAGTTCGACGGCAGTCCGGTGCGCGGCTCGTTGAGTATGGCGTAGATGGTGCGTATCAGCGGATAGTTGCCATTATATAGGTAGTACTGATAGGGTCGCCAACTGTTGGCAGCTGTTGCTGAGTCCATGCGGCTGACCTTCATGACCTGGATGTTCTTCTTAAAGGTGACATTTGTGGTGTCGCGACTGTCGTTGAGCCAGTTGGAACCGATGATGCCCATGGCGTTGGGATGCTGTTCCACGTAGTCAATAACTGCCTTGCTGGTCTTGACGGCTCCGATGTTCGGGGCCTTAAACTCCTTGCCTCCCAGTATGGAGTCGACACACCAGCGGACGGTGCTTGACAGCGGGTTGTCGAATACCACATCGATGTCGCCGAGTTTCGACTTCGGGTAGATGTCGCTCCATTTGACCAGTTCGCCCTGCAGGATGCGCCGGAAGTCGCGGACGGTGATGCAGGTGTCGGGATTGGAATTGTTGGTGATGATGGCCAGACCGTCGTAGGCTAAAGCATAAGTCCGCGGTATGTAGCGTCGGTCTTTCAAGTTCTGCTCCTCCTTCGCCGTCAGCCGTCGTGTGGTGAAGGCGAGCCATGTGTCGAGGCGCATCAGTTTCTGTACGGCCTCCTGTTCGTTGGTGTACTGCGCCTCGAGTGTGTCGAGCAGACTGTGGTAGAGGAACACTTGCAGCTCCTCGTCGAGTATGGGCTTGAAGCTCTCGTCGGCCACGAAGTAGCGCGCCGCGCGCTGGTAGTCCTGCTCTTCCTTACTATTTTTAGGCTTGTTCCCACAAGCGAGGAACAAGCCTAAAATGAGAGTTAATCCAATTGCTTGGAATGCGTTTCTAATCATTGTCTTATTGGAGTCTGAAGGTTACGGGGAGGGTGTACTTCACACGTACAGCCGAACCGTTCTGCTTACCAGGAATCCAGTGAGGCATGGACTTGGTGACGCGGATGGCCTCCTTGTCGAGTGACGGGTCTACCGACTTCACAACCTTGACGTCGGTAATCGAACCGTCGCGCTCAACCACGAAAGTCACGATGACACGTCCCTGCACACCATTCTCCTCGGCGACAACCGGGTATTTGATGTTGCTGGACAGCCACTGGAACAGAGCAGCCTGACCGCCAGGGAACGAAGGCATCTGCTCGACGACGTCGAACACCTTGGTCTCCTCTTCCTTCGGGGGCTCCGGCTGTGCGATAACCTCCTTGGCCTTCAGCACTTCGCCTGCAGCCTCGTCGTTACCCTTCACATCGAAAGCACCGATGGCGGTGTTGGTCTTGCTCAGGTCTTCCTGAGACTTGATTTCTTCCTCAGGCTTCACCTCATCATCCTTTTTGATTTCAGGTGCGGTGAACTTCACTGAGCTCTTCACTTTCTCGACTTCAACTTTTTCAAGCTTCGGTGTCTCCTTGCGCTCAACCTTGGCTTCCTTCTTCTCTGCCAGTTTCGTCAGCTCCACATCGGCCTCGATGGCAACGTCCTGTTTCATGGCGTTCTCAACGACACCTTTGATTGCTACGATGGCAGCGATGATGACGCCAATGAGTGCCATAATCAGCAGCGCCTTGAGATTGCGCTTGCCGGTATCTCTACGCAGTTGATAAGCACCGTAAGCCTGGTTCTTACCTTCGAATACGAGGTCAGACCATTTGTTGTCTATTAGATCTATCTTTGACATAGTTCTTACGTTTTTAAATGTTTAGCATTGATTACTTGACGCCTGCCTTCTCGATCAGAGCCTTGTCCTCAGGGCCAATCTTGTCAATGACATACTTATCAATACTGCATATCAGCATCTCATCAAGAGCTGCAATCATGTTCTCATACGTTGCGGTATCCAAAGGACGGATAATGACAGTCAGCGTCGGAATCTTCTGGCCATTGACGATACCCTTCTTCAGCTCGGACAGCTTGTCCTGATACTGCTTGTCGGTCATCGTGCTGCCGTAGGCGCTCTTCTTGGCGTCAAGCTCCTTCTTGGCCTTCATGATACGTGCAACGGGGTTGATACCTTCCTCGGTGGTGTGCTTGATGAGCACGTCGCGGATGCCCTTGGCACCGTAGGTGGTCTCCTTCACGCACGAGGGGTCTTCGTAGTTGGGCAGACCGGCGATGTACCAGATCTTGTTGTCAGCACCCAGATAGAGGGTGATGGTGTGCGAAGCTTTGGTCACCGACTTGTCTTCCTTCTCTACGTTCTCGTCGTTACTGGGCATCGTCAACTGCATAGCCTGAGGCTTAGCCAGAGTAGTACACAGCATGAAGAAGGTAATCAGAAGCATCATCATGTCTACCA
>DFGF01000021.1:24136-24985 GCA_002371715.1 Prevotella sp. UBA3757 | reverse complement strand
TTGGATAGATTCTTTTTTGCCATAGCTTATTCCTCCGATGCAGTTTTAAGATTAGTAATCAACTGGTAACGGTTCTCGTTCATGTCCTGAAGCTCATTCATCATGGCCTTGATGGTCTTGTACGGTGTCGTAGCATCGCACTTGATGCAGAGCTTGATGTCAGGATTAGCGTCACGAGCGGCCTTTACCCACTCCTGGAACTCACTCTTTCCGCCATCGATACTATCGGTGGGGATGCCCAACTTCTGGACTGCCTCTGCCATCTTCTCAGGCTCCAGGCTGAGGTATTCAGCCATCTTGCTGAGAGGCGCACCGATCATGGCATCCTCGCGGAAGTGCTTGATCTGGGTGCCAGTGAGCGTGATGCCGAACTTGTCGGTCACTGCGTCCAGCATTGCCTGCATGTTGTTCTTGTTCTCGGTGCCGACGTATATTCTGCCTTCCGGACTTACCAGAATGTTCAGAACGTCGCTCTCCGGAATCTTCATCTCAGACACAGAGCTTGGTGTGGTCACCTTGATAGGCTCCGGTGTGAGGAAGGTAGAGGTCAACATGAAGAAACACAGAAGCAGCGTCATCACGTCTGACATGGGGGTCATGTCAATCCAGATGTCTTTTTTCTGTATCTTAATTTTAGCCATTCTAAAACGGTTTTTAGGGTTTTAAGTGAATGGACGGAAAATTAAGCCTCGTTGTGGTTAGAATCGTAAGTAGCTGCGATTGTGAAACCAATCTCGTCGAGGGCATAGGTGAGCTTATCAATCTTGTTTGAGAAGAAGTTGTAAACAACGGTAGCAACCCAAGAGGTCAAAATGCCTGATGCCGTGTTCACAAGGGCCTCAGAAATAC
>DFGF01000021.1:19445-24044 GCA_002371715.1 Prevotella sp. UBA3757 | reverse complement strand
CAGCAGACAGAGCCTGGAACGAACCAATCATACCGAGCACAGTACCGAACAGAGCGGTCAGGGTACCCAGAGAAACGATGGTAGCAACCATAGGCATGTTCATCTGCAGGGTAGGCATCTCCAGCTGGGTAGCCTCCTCGTGAGCCTGCTGAATCTTGGCAATCTTGGCAGCCTTCTTCAGGTGTTCGTCATTCTCGACAGTCTGGTACATGTTGATAGAAGCCATCACAACGTTGCCTACAGAACCCTGCATCTTGTTGCAGAGGGCCTTGGCCTCGTCAAACTTCTGATTCTTAATGGCGTCCTTTACCTGAGCAGTGAACTTAGCGAGGTTCATCTTACCAGAAGCGGTACGGATAGCGAGGAAACGCTCGAAACCGAGGCAGATAACGGTGAACAGCAGGGTCAGGATCAGACCTACGACGAAACCACCCTTATAGACGGTACCAAGCAGGTTGGCGGGATGGCCGCTGCGGTCGCCACCGATGAAGTTGTCGGGGTTACCCATCACGAAGTACCACACGCTGTAACCAGCGATAGCGCAAATTACCAGGATGATCCATGCGTCCTTAACACCATTAAAGCCCGAACTTTTTTTGGCTGGGGCTGCAGCCTTTGCATTTGTTGCCATAAATTTTAATTTTTTTTAGTTATTAAAGAAATTAAGTTTGTAATATATTCAGTTCCGTTTGTATTTCTCGGCAAAGATAACAATTTAAGGCGTATTAAAAGCCCAATTAAGAACTTTTAACTTGATATTTCTCAATTTTTTATTGTAACTGCCCTAATACGTCCTTTATCCTGCGCATTGCCTCGCGAATGTTTTCGTCGCTGGTGGCGTAGCTCATGCGGAAGCAGGCCGGGTCGCCAAAGGCGTCGCCGCCCACCGTGGCCACGTGGCCTTTCTCCAGCAGATACATGGCCAAGTCAGTGCTGTTGGCAATGATTTTGCCGTCCGGTGTCTGCTTGCCGTAGAATGACGAGCATTTCGGAAAGAGGTAGAAGGCCCCTTCGGGCACGTTGACCTCCAGGCCGGGAATGTCCTTGGCCAGGCTGACGATGAGGTTGCGGCGGCGCTCGAAGGCCTGTCGCATCTCCTCGACACACTCCTGACTGCTGACATAGGCAAATTCGGCGGCTTTCTGGCTGACGCTGCACGGGCCGCTGGTGTACTGGCCCTGCAGTTTGTTACAGCCCTTGACAATCCACTCCGGCGCGGCAATATAGCCGATGCGCCAGCCCGTCATGGCATAGGCTTTCGATACGCCGTTGACGATGATGGCGCGCTCCTTCATACCGTCGAACTGGGCGATGGACTGGTGTTTGCCCACGTAGTTGATGTGCTCGTAGATCTCGTCGGCCAGTACAAAGAGGTCGTCGTGCTTCAGGATGACCTTGGCCAGTGCCTCCAGTTCGTCTTTAGAGTAAACGCTACCTGTCGGGTTGCTGGGCGAGCAGAGTATGATGAGCCGTGTCCGTGGCGTGATGGCAGCCTCCAGCTGGGCGGGCGTCATCTTGAAGTTCTGGTCGAAGCCGGCCTCTACTATCACGGGCGTGCCGCCAGCCAGCAGCACCATCTGCGGGTAGCTGACCCAGTAGGGGGCAGGGATGATCACCTCGTCGCCGGGGTTTACCAGTGCCATAACCGTATTGCAGACGCTCTGCTTGGCACCGTTCGACACCAGGATTTCTGATGGCGTGTAGTGCAGTTGGTTCTCGCGTTCCAGCTTGCGTGCTATGGCCTGTCGCAGGTCGGGGTAACCGGGCACGGGCGAGTATTTCGAGAAATTCTCGTCGATGGCCAGTTTTGCAGCCTGTTTGATGTGGTCGGGTGTGTTGAAGTCAGGTTCGCCGACACTCATGTTGATGACGTCGATGCCCTGTGCTTTCATTTCAGAACTTTTCTGCGACATGGCCAGCGTTGCTGACGGGGCCAGTCTCTGCAATCGGTCAGATAATTGTGCCATAATATTGCTTAATGTATGATTTTAGCTGCAAAATTAATCATTTTATTCTTTATAAACGAATAAATCTGCCACTTTTTTGTTTTTCATTTATCAATATTCAATTTCAACTGGTGGCCCATGCGGTCTTTTTTCGTTTTCAGGTAGCGCAGGTTATATTCGTTGGGTGTGATTTCTATCCCTACGTTTTCTACAATCTCCAGTCCGTAGGCTTCCAGCCCCACGCGTTTGACGGGGTTGTTGCTGATGAGTCGCATCTTCTGGACACCCAGCAGCCGCAGTATTTGTGCGCCGCAGCCATAGTCGCGTTCGTCGGCCTTGAATCCCAGACAGAGGTTGGCGTCCACGGTGTCGTAGCCTTCCTCCTGTAGTTTGTATGCTGCCAGCTTGTTCATCAGTCCGATGCCGCGTCCCTCCTGTTGCATATAGACGATGACGCCCTTGCCTTCCTGTTCAATCATTTGCATGGCTTTGTGCAGTTGTTCGCCGCAGTCGCAGCGTTTCGAACCCAGGATGTCGCCCGTGGCGCAGCTGGAGTGGACGCGCACCAATACGGGTTCGTCGGTTTTCCATTCGCCCTTGATGAGTGCGAAGTGCTCCAGGCCATTGCTCTTCTGGCGGAAGGGAATCATGCGGAAGTGACCGTATGCGGTAGGCATGTCGACCTCGACGCCCTGTTCCACGATGCTCTCCTTTTTCAGGCGGTAGGCTATCATGTCCTTGATGGTGATGATTTTCAGGTCGTGCTCGTGGGCAAATGCCACCAGTTGCGGCATGCGGGCCATGGTGCCGTCGTCGTTCATGATTTCTATCAGTGCTCCTGCGGGGTGCAGTCCGCACAATTTGCACAGGTCAATGGCTGCCTCGGTGTGGCCGGAGCGCCTGAGCACGCCGTTATCTTGGGCGTATAGCGGACTGATGTGGCCAGGCCGGCCGAAGGTTTTTGCCGTCGACTGCGGGTCGGCCAGTGCGCGTATCGTGGCGGCGCGGTCGTGTGCTGAGACGCCTGTCGAACAGCCCTCTATCTTGTCGACGGTGACGGTAAACGGTGTGCCCAGCAGCGAGGTGTTGTCCTGCACCTGGTGGGGCAGGTCCAGCTCGCGGGCGCGGTCGATGGTTACGGGTGCGCACAGTACGCCGCGTGCATTCTTCAGCATGAAGTTCACCATTTCGGGTGTTATCTTCTCGGCGGCGCATATCAGGTCACCCTCGTTTTCGCGGTCTTCGTCGTCTACCACGATGACGAATTTCCCCTCGCGGAAGTCGTCGAGTGCCTCTTCGATGCTATTCAGTTTCAGTTCTTCCATTGTCCTTAGTCTATACCTTATTATATATATGTGGTTTCAATTCTTTCAACGATGGTCTGGTTAGCCTTGCTGATGACCCTGAGGTCGCGATGCAGTCGCAGCCGGAACCGCATCATGCGCAGGTAGAAGAAGATGCCTGCAGGCACCACCAGTCCTGTCACCACGTTCAGCCATTTCTGGCGGAAGGGCCTGGTATGGGCATGCGTGGCCAGGATGGGGTAGGTGTTCACGCTGTTCAGGATGACCCTGTCGCGTGTGTTCGACAGGTCTTCTATTACCTCCTCCAGCGTTTCGCTGATGCTGCTGATGGTCTGGTCGTCGCCAGGGCGGAAGAAAACCTTGACCGGGTTGGGCCACTGGCGTAGCTTGTGCTCCTGCGTGTACTTGGCAATGTCCTCGGTCATCTGGCGCAGCAGCAGGGCGTCGCGCTTGTAGTCGGGATCGTTGATGATGACCTCCTTGCCGATGGCGGGCCTCTTCTGACGCAGTCCCAGCATGCGCATGGCCAGCGATTTATACAGGTCGATGTTGAATACCACCGAGTCATTGTTGGCCTTGTAGGTGAAGAATACTGCTATGGGCGTCAGTACGGCGGTCCCCAGCAGCTTGCCGAACCATACCGTCCAGTTGTCGTCGCGTGCCATCTTCATGCCGGTATTGTCCAGTATGTAGAAGATGATGAATACCAGCACTGATATGATGACCGGTACGCCCAGTCCGCCCTTGCGGATGATGGCTCCCAGCGGTGCTCCGATGAAGAAGAATATCAGGCAGCTCAGCGATAGTGTAAACTTGTTGATGGCCTCCATCTGGTGCAGTCGCTCCTCGCGGTTCAGGTAGTCAGAGTATTCCGACTTGAATTCCAGGTCGCTCATGGCCGACTTTGAATCCTGTGCCGCCATCTGCATCACCATTTGCTTTTGGTTGCCTGGCAGCAACAGGTACTGTTCGTCCACATTCGTCTTACCCTTAGCCAGCGTCTTCACTACTTTTGCCGAGTCGTCTTTCGACAGTTGCGGCATGTTGAACGTTGAGTAGGAGGCCTCCTTGAAATACTGGTGTCCCACGGAGTCGTTGAATTCGCGTATGGAGTCCAGGTCGTGAATGATACGGCTCAGACCCTTCGAGCGCGCATCGGAGGCGATGCCGCCCACCTCGGCCATGTCGAAGCCGCTGTCGAAGTCGAGCACGATGCGCTTCACTGAGAATGTCTCGCGGCGATAGGGCACGTTGACCGCCACACCCATGCCTCCCTGTCGCATGTTCTCAAACCATTCGCCGCTATATAGCGTCAGCAGCATGTGTTTCTTCTCCTCCGTGGCCTGTAT
>DFGF01000021.1:17982-19327 GCA_002371715.1 Prevotella sp. UBA3757 | reverse complement strand
ATCATGATGCCGTAGAGCATGCCCCGTTCCACGTCCTTCTTCTGGACGTAGAGGTTCGAACCCGGTATGCCGTCGTAGAAGATACCTTCGGGAATCTCCACCTCAGGGTTCTTCTGCTTCATTGATATCAGTAGCTGGCGGAACGAGACGAAGGCCTTCGGGCCTATCACCTCCTGGAAGTAGAACGACATGAGCGAGACGCCTATCACGATGACTATCAGCGAGCGCATGGCCTGCATCAGCGAAATGCCTGCCGCCTTGATGGCCGTCAGCTCCGAACTCTCGCCCAGGTTGCCGAAGGCTATCAGTGAGCTCAGCAGGATGGCCAGGGGGAAGGCCTGCGGCATCAGCATGATGCCCATGTACCAGAAAAACTGCGCCAGCACCTCCAGCGACAAACCCTTGCCAATCAGCTCGTCAACGTATCGCCACAGAAACTGCATCATCAGCACGAACTGGCAGATGAAGAATGTGGCTATGAATAGCAGACCGAACTGCTTCGCTATAAATATGTCTAATTTCTTGATCCGAAACATGATTCAGCCTGCAAAGGTACAAAAATAAATGAAGAATGAAGAATGAAGAATGAAGAATTTGCTACCGCCCCCAGTTTTTTACTCGAATTTTCTCGCATTTTCCCTTATGCGCAAGCAAATTCTTCATCCGTTAATTTAAACAGCCATAACAAAATTTTCATTTTGTACGGCGGTAGCAAATTCTTCATTCTTCATTCTTCATTTATTTAGAACCCGCTGACGCGGTGCAGCCGTTCGAAGTTGTCGTCCCAGATGCCTCGCAGGTCAGCCTCCTCGTCGTCGTCGGCCGCAAAGTCCGTTATCAGCAGGCTTACCAGCCCGGTCAGGTCGCTGACCTCGATTTTCATTTCCCAGTAGGCCTCAGGGGTATCGTCGTGATAGTCCCACAGCATGCGTATGTGGTCCATTTTCTCCTTTTCCAATATGCGCGAGGTCTTGGTGTCGCGTTCCGTCCACGGCTGTCCCCATGTAAACGTCATGCTGTCCTCGTCCTCCACCACCTGGTCGGCCAGCCATTTCTGTAGTCCTGCCGCGTTGCTAATCATCTCCCACACCAGTCTTGTCGATTTTGTGCTTAGTGGGTATTCTAAGGTAAGTTTTTGCATAGTCATTGATACATTAGATGAGTAGTTTCGTCTGAATGACTGTGCAAAAGTACGAAAAATATTCGTACTGCCATCATTTTTTTGCTAAAAAGTTTTGTAAGTCCGAAAAAAAGTGTTACCTTTGCACCCGATTTCGAGGAAAGCCTTAGAAATTTGGCGGGGTAGCTCAGCTGGTTAGAGCGTCGGATTCATAATCCGGAGGTC
>DFGF01000021.1:17247-17916 GCA_002371715.1 Prevotella sp. UBA3757 | reverse complement strand
TTCGGGTCCCCCTCCCGCTACAAAGGAAAGTCCTGCAAACCGACGGTTTGCAGGACTTTTTCGTTTTCTCATGACCAACGCTTTTGCCGTCACGGGGAGCCGCATTCCGGGCGAGTCACTTATCTTACAGATACAGAAATCTGTCATTCTGACATCCAACAATGTCATTATGTCAGACCGCCCTGTTGTTGGCACGCTTGTTGCAATGATGGTTGGTGAGAGCGGAAGCGAAGCAATGCGCCGAGGTCCTCAACAACAAAACAAAGAGAATATTAACAACAAGTTTAACAACAAACAAATAGAATTAGGAGGTAATGATTATGCTACCAGTATTCAAAAACAATTGGTTTCCCACAGTGTTCGACGACTTTGTGAACAACGACTTTATGAACCGTGCCAACAGCACCGCTCCCGCAGTCAACGTGAAGGAGAGTGACAAGGAATATACCATGGAGCTGGCCGCTCCCGGCATCAAGAAGGAGTACTGCCGTATAGGCATCAACGAGGAGGGCAACCTGACCGTGGCCATCGAGAACAAGCAGGAGCACAAGGAGGAGGACAAGCACCACCACTACCTGCGTCGTGAGTTCTCGTACTCCAACTACGAGCAGAACTACATCCTGCCCGACGATGTGGCCCGCGATAAGATTTCAGCCAAGGTCGAGGACG
>DFGF01000021.1:15279-17198 GCA_002371715.1 Prevotella sp. UBA3757 | reverse complement strand
GAGGACGGCATCCTGACCATCACCATGCCGAAGATGCAGCCCAAGGAGCGGGTGACCAAGGCCATTGAGATTTCTTAAGGCGCGAGTAAAGACACACAGAAAAGGCTTACGACTGAGAGATGCTCTCAATGCGCAGCTTCAATAGACCGGCAGGCACGCGGACTTCCACCACGTCGCCTGCCTTTTTGTTCATCAGAGCCTGGGCTATGGGCGACTTAATGGAAATCTTGCCCTCGCGGAGGTTCGCCTCGTGCGGACTGGCTATGGTGTAGCTCATGCGGGCACCGTTCGTCAGGTTGGTCATTTCGACGCGGCTTAGCAACTGGATGCTGTCCGAGGCCAGCAGCGACGTGTCTATGACGCGGGCGTTCTCCAGCACGCGCTGCTTGAAGCGGATGCGCCCCAACAGGCGGCCCTGCTCGCGTTTGGCGGCATGGTATTCGAAGTTCTCGCTCAGGTCGCCCTGGGCACGCGCCTCGGCGATGGCCTCGCGCACTTGGGGCAGTTCCACGTTCTCCATGTGGCGTAGTTCGGCTACGAGCTTGTCGTAGCCCTCCTGTGACATATATTCTATGCTCATTTTGTTGCTTTCCTTTTTATTCGAGGTGCAAAATTAGCGAAAAAATGGCATATCGCCTCAAAAAAGGGAATAATTTTTGGCTTTTCGCGCTTTTCTTCGTAATTTTGCACGCTCAATAATAATATATATAAGGTGAATCAGGAAATAGAACGTAGGCGGACATTCGCCATCATATCGCACCCCGACGCCGGTAAGACCACGCTGACAGAGAAATTCCTGCTGTTTGGCGGACAGATTCAGGTGGCCGGTGCAGTCAAGAACAACAAGATCAAGAAGACGGCTACCTCCGACTGGATGGACATTGAGAAGCAGCGCGGCATCTCTGTGTCTACGTCGGTCATGGAGTTCGACTACTCGCCCGACGGCTCTGACGTGGAGTACAAGGTGAACATCCTTGACACGCCGGGCCACCAGGACTTTGCCGAGGACACCTATCGCACGCTGACGGCTGTCGATTCGGCCATCATCGTCGTCGACAGTGCCAAGGGCGTCGAGACCCAGACCCGCAAACTGATGTCGGTGTGCCGTATGCGCAATACGCCCGTCATCATCTTCATCAACAAGATGGACCGTGAGGGCCGTGACCCCTTCGACCTGCTCGACGAGTTGGAGAAGGAGCTGGAAATCAAGGTGCGCCCCCTGTCGTGGCCCATCAACCAGGGTGCGAAGTTCAAGGGCGTCTATAACATCTACGAACAGAAACTCGACCTCTTCACCCCCGACAAGCAGCGCGTCACCGAGAAGGTCAGCGTGGAGCTCGATTCCGCCGATCTCGACAGCAGGGTCGGCGAGCAGGATGCCGCCAAGCTGCGTGACGACCTGGAACTGGTGGATGGCGTCTATCCTGAGTTCGACGTCGAGAGCTATCGCGAGGCCGAGGTTGCTCCCGTCTTCTTCGGTTCGGCACTGAACAACTTTGGCGTTCAGGAACTGCTGAACTGCTTTGTCCGGATAGCTCCCAGCCCGAAGCCCACCAAGGCCGAGGAGCGCATGGTGCAGCCCGACGAGCCGAAGTTCACGGGCTTCATCTTCAAGATAACGGCCAATATCGACCCCAACCACCGCTCGTGCATAGCCTTCTGCAAGGTCTGCTCAGGGCGGTTCCAGCGCAACCAGCCCTACCTGCACGTCCGCCAGCAGAAGACGCTGCGCTTCACCAGCCCCACGCAGTTCATGGCCCAGCGCAAGTCGACCATCGACGAGGCATGGCCCGGCGACATTGTCGGACTGCCAGACAATGGCATCTTCAAGATTGGCGACACGCTGACCGAGGGCGAGCAGCTGCACTTCCGCGGACTGCCCTCGTTCTCGCCAGAGCTGTTCAAGTATATCGAGAACG
>DFGF01000021.1:1860-15209 GCA_002371715.1 Prevotella sp. UBA3757 | reverse complement strand
GAGAACGACGACCCCATGAAGTCCAAGCAGTTGCAGAAGGGCATCGACCAGCTCATGGACGAGGGCGTGGCCCAGCTGTTTGTCAACCAGTTCAATGGCCGCAAGATTATCGGAACCGTCGGACAGCTGCAGTTCGAGGTCATCCAGTACCGCCTGGAGAACGAGTACAACGCCAAGTGCCGCTGGGAACCCGTCCACCTCTATAAGGCCTGCTGGATAGAGAGCGACGACCAGGCCGAGCTCGACAACTTCAAGAAGCGCAAGTATCAGTATATGGCTAAGGACAAAGAGGGGCGCGACGTGTTTCTGGCCGACTCCGGCTACGTGCTCTCGATGGCGCAGGAAGACTTCAAGCACATCAAGTTCCACTTCACCAGCGAGTTCTGATATCATTTGCAATTTATCATTTATCATTTATCATTTGTCATTTATCATTTAGCGAATGCGTCAAGAAGAAGATATCAAGAAAGCCGTTGAGGTCCTGAAGGCCGGCGGCGTCATCCTTTATCCTACCGACACCGTTTGGGGCATCGGCTGCGACGCGACGAACGCCGAGGCCGTGAAGCGAGTGTACGACATCAAGCAGCGCGACGACTCGAAGGCGCTCATCTGTCTGGTGGACAGCGACGCCCGTCTGCAGCGCTATGTGCGCCGGGTGCCGGACGTGGCGTGGCAGCTCATAGACAGCCTGAAGGACAGCGACGCCAAGCCGACGACCATCATCCTGGACGGTGCGGTCAATCTGGCGCCGAACCTGATTGCCGAGGACGGCTCTATAGCCCTGCGCATCACCGGCGAGCCGTTCTCCCGCGAACTGTGCTACCGGTTCCAGCGGGCGCTGGTCTCCACGTCGGCCAACATCAGTGGCCAGCCCGCAGCCCAGAACTACTGCGACATCGCCCCCGAGTTGCTGGATGCCGTGGACTATGTCTGCTGGTCGCGCCGACAGGAGCACAAGCCGCACCAGCCCAGCAGCATCATCCGCCTGCGCCAGAACGGCGAGGTGACCATCATCCGCAAGTAATCTCACTGTGGGGGGAGGGCCGGGTCCCTCCCCCCCTTATATATATAATAAGGTGTAAAACTTTTCCGCCGGTTTTCTTTGTTTTGTGCTCGCTTATTCGTAACTTTGCAACGTCAAACCGAAAACAGATACGATTATGGAGACAAAAGACGTAACAAGACAGAATCCCATCCGCCGCTTGCTCGAATATAAGCGAGCAATGAGGGAGTGCATCCAGCGTGGTGCAGATCATGAGGAAATGAAGAAAATAACAAAGGACTATGGCTTTACCCTCGCAACTCCCGTATGATTACGAGGAAATCGTCGAACTGAACTATGAGTTCGTGAACAGAGACGGCATCAGATACCACCTCTACTTTACCCCCATGGACGTACTCTATCCAGACATGGTGAACACCTACTCGTTCAACATTGAGCGGGAGGGAACCACTCCGCATAGCATTGACCGCCGTATTGCAGCAACCGTCATTGACATTCTGCGTCGCTTCTTTGAAAAAGTAGAGAATGCGATGATTATGGTGTGTGACAATACCGACGGCAAGCAGGAGAAACGGCGGGCGCTGTTCAATCGGTGGTTCAATTTCTACAACGACGGCACCCTGTCGTCGCGTAGTGCCGAGGCACGTGAGGGCTTTTACCAACTGCTGGTATCTATCTATTTCAAGAACGACAACCCCAATAAGCAGCAACTTGTCAGGTCGTTCAACGAACTGATGAGTCGTGACATCTACGAGATTGTAGTGTGAGCACATAACAGAATTGCTTCTGAAAACATCATTTCCGCCGGGATGTCCGCAAGGGGTCCCGGCGGAGTGGTTTTTTGGCGGGGGCGGGGTCTTTGTGCTGTTTTCTGCTAAAAGTTCGGCTTTCTCAAGCACTTTAACGTTTTTTTTTTTTTTGACGGCCGTTTGCATTTTATGTAGTAATTTTGCGGCCAGTTTATACAAACGTAAAACGTATGTACTAATTGTTAAATCATAAAAAAAAGAAAGGTAAAAAAGCGTATGAGAAAGACAAGACGAACGTATGTCCAGCCGACCTCCGAGGTGGTTGAACTGCATGTGACGAACCAGCTGTTGGCCGGAAGCAACGGCGAAGTAGGTGTGAGCAACTACACCGTCAATAGCTATGAAGAAGAGTAACGAACCCACTAAAACGAACGAAGCAATGAAGACAATGAAGAAATTTCTGAGCATGGCTACCCTCGCACTGGTGGGTGCCGTGATGACTGGCTGCTCCAGCGACGACAGCCTGACAGGCAACGCGCAGGAGCCTGCCGTCAAGAACAATGTAGTGACGCTGACCACGACCGTCAACCTCGGCGATGGCACCCGTGCGCTGGATGCTGACGGCAAGAAGACGTTTGCTGCAGGCGACAAGATTGCCGTGATATACAAGAACACGAGCGGCGAGACTATGAAAGCCGAGAGTGAGCCTCTGGCATCAGGCGGCAGTTCGTTGGCCACGTTCAGCTTCGAACTGACCGACCCCGACAAGACGGCGAACGTAACCTATATTTATCCTGCAGCGATGGCCGGTGCAACCGATGTGGACTATACCAAGCTGGCTTCGCAGGATGGTACGCTGGCCACTATCTCCAGCAGTCTGGACTTAGCTACCTATTCAGCAGCATGGGACGGTAACTCCTTGCCCACTGCTACGCTGGCGAACCAGCTGGCCATCCTGGCCTACACCATCAAGAACGCTGACGCATCGAACGACCTGACCAGCACTATCACGGGCATGACCATCAGCGACGGCACCAACAACTACAGCGTCACACGCTCGGCAACCACAGGTCCCATTTATGTTGCCATCCAGCCTACGACGTCAGCCAACATCGAATACACAGCTACCGACGGCACGAAGACCTATACGAAGTCAGTGACCGGCAAGACCTACGCAGCCGGAAACATCTACCAGTTGGGACTGAAGATGACGGAGGCCGCCAGCGCTCCGGCCGGGGTTGAGGCTGTTGACCTGGGTCTGTCGGTGAAGTGGGCGAACATGAATGTCGGTGCCGAGAGCGTGACTGACTACGGCAAGTACTACGCATGGGGTGCCACTACGGACAACTATAGCCAGAGCAAGGACTACAATTGGGCTAATACGCCATACTATACAGGCAACGGCAGCACGCACTCATGGTCGAAGTACGCTTCGGCTCCTGCTACGCTTGATGTCGCCACTGACGACGCTGCGCGTGCCAACTGGGGCGGCTCATGGCGTATGCCGACAGAGTCAGAGTTTAATGAGTTGCTGAGTAACACGACGCGCACTTGGCAGACGAACTATCAGGGTGTTTCGGGCTGTAAGGGCTATCTGTTTACCAGTACGAAGTCCGGCTATGAAAGCAAGTCCATCTTCCTGCCCGCTGCCGGCAGCCGCTATGGCTCGTCACTCAACAGCGGTGGCTCGATCGGCTTCTACTGGTCGTCGACGCTTGACTCGGGCAATGTCGATGACGGTCGCTTCCTCCGCTTCTTCTCGGGCAATGCCTACATGGGCTACAACTACCGCTTCCTCGGCTTTACGGTCCGTGCGGTCCAGTAGAATTTAAGGTGCATCCTGTCCCCAAGGTGCATTAAGAAGCCCCAATCTCCCATTTTTTTCGCATACAATGGGGACAGTTTGTATAAGCGGTGGTTCAACGGCTACCCGTACAAGAGAAGGCTGACGCTGGAAGTAGCGGAAATTAACTTCGACAACTACATCGTATATACGGGCATGATTCTGCGCAGCGACCATCCCGAATACGACGAACTGCTGAACGCATACAGAGAGTTCGTCCAACGCGCAAGCAGTCTATATCAGATACAGCCCAAATAGGCTGGGATCTTTCATTATTAGAAACGGGGAGGTGCCCAACACGTGACGTGTGGCACCTCCCCTTTTTCCTTTTCATCCTTTAATCTGTGTTTTTTTTAATATTATTTGGTTTTGTTCTCACTTATTCGTACCTTTGCAACCCAGATGGAAAACAGACTCAACGAAACGGCTTATCCCGCGTGGCTGGTGCGGCTGCACCAGTGGCGCACGGAGCATGTCAGCGACAAGATGTTTCTGCTTGTCCTGGCGTTCTTGGTAGGTCTGTTGTCGGCGGTGGCGGCCTTCGTGCTCCATGGACTCATCAACCAGATCGTGGCCCTGCTGACCGGGCGCTTCCAGGCTGACTCCTACAACTGGCTCTACCTGGTCTATCCCGTCATCGGCATCTACCTGACCTCGCTCTTCGTGCGCTACATCGTCAAGGACAATATCTCGCACGGCATCACGCGCATCCTCTATGCCATCTCGTCGAACCGCTCGCGGCTGAAGGCCCACAACATGTGGTCCAGCGTCATTGCCTCGGCCATCACCATCGGCTTTGGCGGTTCCGTGGGTGCCGAGGCCCCCATCGTGCTCACCGGCTCTGCCATCGGCTCCAACCTGGGCAAGATGTTCCGCCTGGACAACAAGACGCTCATGACCCTCGTCGGCTGCGGTGCCGCCGGAGCCATCGCTGGCATCTTCAAGGCCCCCATTGCCGGACTCGTCTTCACGCTCGAGGTGCTGATGATCGACCTCACCATGGCCTCGCTCCTGCCCATCCTCGTGTCGTGTGTCACCGCTACGTGCTTCACCTATATCTTTTCGGGCAATGCCGTGCTCTTCAGCTTCCATCTTGACAGCGACTGGACCGTGGACCGCGTGCCGGCCTGCATCCTCCTGGGCGTGACGTGCGGACTGGTCAGCCTCTACTTCATCCGCACCATGAATGCCTGCGAGGACCTGTTTGCCCGCTTCAAGGACCGCCCCTACGTCCGCCTCCTCATTGGCGGCCTGATGCTCAGCACGCTCATCTTCCTCTTTCCGTCGCTCTACGGCGAGGGCTACCACAGCATCAACCTGCTGCTCAACGGCAAGACCGAGGCCGACTGGAACCAGGTGCTGGGCGGTTCCCTGTTCTATGGCCATTCCGAATACCTCATCCTCTATATCGCCCTCGTGCTGCTCACCAAGGTCTTTGCCACCAGCGCCACCAACGGCGGCGGCGGCTGTGGCGGCACGTTTGCCCCCTCGCTCTTCATCGGCTGCTTCACGGGGTTCCTCTTCTCGCGGCTGTGGAACATGCACCAGGTGGGCGTCTACGTCCCTGAGAAGAACTTCTCGCTGCTGGGCATGGCCGGTGTCATGTCGGGCGTCATGCATGCCCCGCTGACGGGCATCTTCCTCATAGCCGAGATTACCAGCGGCTACAATCTCTTCATGCCGCTCATGATTGTCTCCGTGGCCAGCTACCTGACCATCAACATCTTCGAACCCCACGGCATCTACGGACTCCGGCTGGCTCGCGAGGGCAAGCTCGTCACCCACCATACCGACCATGCCGTGCTGACGCTCATGAGCCTCGACTCCGTCATCGACCGCGACTATCAGGCCGTCGCCCCCGACATGGAGCTGGGCCAGATAGTCCATCAGATATCGCGCTCGCGCAACAGTGTGCTGCCCGTCACCGATGCTGCCGGCCTGCTGCTGGGCGAAATCAACATCGTCAAAATCCGCCACGTCGTGTTCCGCACCGAACTCTACAACCACTTCACCGCCTCGCAGCTCATGGCCGACCCTGCCGCCACCCTGGGCGACCAGACACCCATGACCCAGGTCATGCGCACCTTCGAGCGCACCCAGGCCGACTGGTTGCCCGTCATCGACAGTGGCAACCACCTCAAGGGCTACATCTCCCGCAAGCGCATGTACGAGATGTACCGCAAGATGGTCCACGACTTCAGCCAAGACTAAACAGTCATTTTTCCTCAGAAATATTTGTTGCTTACAAAAAAAATACCTATCTTTGCTTGCGATTTTAAATGAAAATCACAAGTACCACTTGCGATTTTAAATGAAAATCAACGGTAAGATTTCCGGCATCGAGTGCATCTACGTTATCGATTTCTTGGCGCAGCTCTGGAATTCCGGAATTTGACATTTTATTTTCCCAGTTGGGAAAAAAGTTTTTTCCAACTGGATTCTTAGAAAAATCCAGTTGGGCAGGAAAAACGCCTTTTCTGGAGACTAAGCAGACGCTTTCAACAGCAGGACATCCTATTCCCCTCCCTCGCAGGGAGGGGTAGGGGGTGGGTCCGTGTCGGTTCTGTGAGGGGCTGGGGGTGGGTCTGCATCAATTTTTTGCCCCAAAACTGTAATTTTTCCTTAAAAATATTTGTTGGTTACAAAAAAATGCTTATCTTTGCACCGAGATTTACGCCATTAGTGCGCAATTTCGGCCTGTCCGCGCGTGGGTAGGCGCTAACAAAACATCGATGGAACGAGACCCAGGGCAGTTGTACGCCCAGTCTCAAAAGGACGTTTTCGAACGTTACTGGCTGTGTCTTCAAACTTAGCAAACTTGAATCTACATACAGCGGTAATGCAACACAAGACGTCTACGTAGGTGATTATTATGTCCCTGCGCTTCACATTCCTTATATAATATAATAAGGTATAGGCATGTCTCCCAGCGATGGGCAGGAATGGCTGTGCTGGACTTATATGTGTATATTGGCGTGTCGAGGCCGTAGTGTATGTATATATCACTTGGCGTGGGCAGGCTTTACGTTGCTTATCCTTATGTAGGGGCAATGCTAAGGCCTGAAGACGGGGATAAGTGCGCAAGAGACATACTCCCACGTCTTTTTTGTTTCCATAATTTTGTGAGGGTATCAGAGCACGGAACGAAGTATTTTTCTTAATTCTTAACTCTTAACTCTTAACTCTTAACTAGAACCGACCGGCGGGGGAGGAGCTGGCCTGCACCTTCGTGTGCCCCTGTGTGAACAGGATGTGAAGCAAAAAAGAAACAAATTCAATTCATTTATTTATTCATTAACATTATTAATTTCAAAAACAAATTCAATTATGAGAAAACATTTTCTTTTATTGATGCTGATGGCATTGTTGCCGCTTGCAAGTTTTGCCTATCAGGATGTAAACTTGAAGGGCTCCACTCAGTATGGCACTGATGGATTCCAGTATGTCATCCAGAAGATGGAAAAAACTGGTGACACTTGGACTGGTGAAGTAAGCATTAAGCAGAACAACTGGAATGCTACGGCTGCTGACAAAACAGCACTCGTTATCAAACCTGAGGTTAAAATCAATGTTGATGGTTATTATGAAGTAAAGGACGATGCTCATGGCGTTGTTGCAGAAGTAACCTTCAAAATCGTTGAAATCGAAGCAAACGCTTTCAGTGGTCTGGACAAGATCAAAACTGTCTCTTTCTTAGATGGTTGCAACATCGAGAAAATTGGCGCTGGTGCCTTCGCAGGTACCTCTATTGCCAAGCTCGACCTGACTAAAACCAAAATTAAGACACTGGAGAAGCTGTTCGAACCCAACAACGTCAAGCTGTTGGATGTTAAGCTGCCTGAAACGCTGGAGGCACTTGCTCCGTCCGCTCTTGCTGACTGCATCCAGCTTGGTGGCTACCTCACTGACCCCGAAGATGAGAATCAGAGAGGTGGTGTAGACTTCTCGCTGTGTACAAAACTTGAAACCCTTGGCGAGTACTCGCTGAGCAACACTATCGTGAAGGAGTATGACTTCTCAAACTGTGTCTTATTGAAGAATATGGACAAGTTGCTGTTTGTTAATGCAACTACCAAGACCAACAAGAACCTGGAGAAGGTTATTCTGCCTTACATTACAACGGCAACTCCTAAGTACAGCCCGGTTGAAAAGATTGGTACAGTTTTCGCAAACTGTGAGAAGCTGACTGCTATCGTGCATCTGGAGGAGAGCAAGATAACCGCTGTTGCGGACGGTGCTTTTGCCAATGACATCTCTCTGACGAGCCTTTCGTTCCCCAACACTTTGGCAACTGTTTCTGACTCTCCCTTCGCTGGCTGTAAGAGCCTTGCTGAACTGATCTTCGACGGTACTGCTCTGACTGATCTTGGTACAACGGACAAAGACCTCTTTGGTGAGTATAAGTACTTGACCGCTTGGCCTAGCACCTATGCTGATTTCGATCCTGTTCTGAAGTCTCTTAAGATTACCGTTCCCTCAAAATCTCCTCTGGCTTCTACCAGTGTGGCTATTGCTAAGGGTGCTTTTGCTCCTGCCACTAACAGTGCGCTGACAACAGTGGAGATTGCTAAGGATGGTATCTTTAAAGGTACAATCGCTGCTGGTGCTATCACTATGAACGAGGCTCCAAAAAACGGTGAAGAAGCTGCTGAGGACGAGGTAGTATTCGGCAATATCAGCGGCGCTGCAACAATCAATCCTATTGCAGGCCCGAAGGGCGTATACACCGCAAAACTGACTGTTGGCGAGTATGCGTCTACAACTGCTGCTAATGCCATTGTTACTGGTACTATTTCGGTAGCTACTATTAAAGGCACTACTGACAACGACAATGCTGTTCTGACAGCTGTTGGCCAGGCTAAGGTGATTAACTTCACTGGCAATATTGGGGGTACTTTGAAAGCAGCAGCTGCCGCTAACAATGCTCTGACCACTCTGAATTTCAATGCAATTGATATGGTAGCAGGAGCTTTTGGTTCTGACATTTTCTTTGATATGACTTTGGCTCCGAACCTGACAACTATGACTTGGAATCCTGCTGCAGGCAAGGAGACAAAGGCATTCGATGCTGCTGCATTTAAGTCAAGTGCTGTTGGTGCTGCTAATGCAACTATCACTTTCAATACAACTGCTGCTGTTCGGAAGCTGTATGACTATAATGAGGCAAATCTGCACAATGTTATCTTCGGTGCTGCACCTGGTGAGGACGCCACTGCTAAGGATATCGAGGCAATTGGTGCTGAGAACGGCACATACTTCTATGGCAAGGTTAACAATACCAAGGGAACAAATAACCTTTCTATTGCTAAGGTACAGGAGAATGGCAATGAGGTAGTGGTTTACTCCGCTTTCGTTGACCAGGATGTTATCTACATGGACGCTCTGGCTGTGAACGATGGTAAGTACGTTGTTGCTGCTGGTGAGGTTGCAATCGTTCGCGTGAAGCAGCCCGCTGCTGACACTCAGTCACCTGTTGATGACGATGATGCTACTGCTGGCAAGAAGACCATCGTCAAGTCTTATGAGGTTGACCCCCTCACTGTTCCTTCAACCATGCGTTACAAGGTAAGTAGTACTGAAACTGTGAACGATCTGGAGATTACTGACAAGGTGTTCTCGAGCGACTACATTGGTACAACTTATGTTGGTAAGACCCTCTATGCTATGGCTAACCCCGCTAAGAACAATGGCACGCTGCAGTGGAAGCCTGTCAAGGTTACCCAGTATCTGCCCAAGGATGCTATCTTCGTTCAGACCACTAAGGCAGTTTCTGCTCCTGAGCTGAAAGTTGTATGGCTTGATGGCAACGACGACTACACCGGCATTATCGAGAAGGTAACTGGTAAGCAGTCTAACAACAACGGCGCTATCTACAACCTCCAGGGTGTTCGCGTAAGCAACATGTCACAGAAGGGTGTTTACATCGTAAACGGCAAGAAGTACGTTGTTAAGTAATCCGACAGGACTAGTAAAAAAATAATAATTCGGTGAGCAGGAGAAAACCGTTCTCCTGCCACCATTAAAAAAGAGAAAGAAAAGAAGATGAAAAAGACATATTTTGCTCCCGAAATGGAGGAGATTAAGCTCAAGATGAACGTCTCACTGCTGGCTGAGTCTGATACCGTAGGTGGCGGTATTGGCGATGATAACACAGTTCCTATGGACAACCCACCCAGCACAAATCCTGACGATGATTTCGGCTGGTAATTAGAAGAAGAAAGTAAACCCTAAATGAATATCCAAAGGTGGGCGCAGGCCCCAAGGCATTGCGCCCACTTTTCCAAAAGAACACGCAGAGCTGCCGTAGGACGGCACATCGGGATGAGCGAAACATCGCTTTGCGACAAAAAAAAATAACTGAATATACTTGATTTTCTCGGTGTTTGTCACCCCAGATCGAACACGAATAGGCTGATAGAAATGAAAATGAGTAGAAAATATATATGGTGGACAGTGGCTGCGACAGTATTTATTGCCGTAGCTTATTTCCTTCATCATTTCCTGCCTGATTCTAAAGAATTGGATTTCTTCCTCTCGTTAATAGGAACTTCATTTACTATTCTGGGTATTGCCGTGACCTTCGATCAAATACGGCAGACAAGACGGAAAGCCGACGAGACCAGTAGGGCCGTTGAAGAAACAAAGAGCCGGATACAGGCCGTGACTCGTGCCTTCAGCGTGGTTGATGCTACACGACTGGCTGACGAAATAGAAAGCTATCTGCGTAATCAACTTCTGGTGGAGTCGCGTATGAAGCTTAAAGAATTCACTCAGATACTTTCCGCCATCATCGGCGACGAGGCTGGGGATAATGACGAGACTACAATCAACAACCTTTCAAGGTTGCGACAACAAATACAACGCGACGTCAACAATGTCAATAGACCTGATTCAGACTGTCGTGACATAGACTGGAGCAACATCATCCAGCACGTAGAAGAGACTAAGAACATTCTAATTGAGCACTCAAATAAAATTAATAAGGCGGTATGAGTAGTATTGACTTGAACGTCATCATAGAGGCAACAAAGGCTAAGTCTTTACAGTGGGCGAAGGAGGGTGAAAGTAACACCTTCATTGCCTTCAGCGAGACTGGTGACTTATATTCCCTGACAGAGAAAGCTAATGGCAGTCTTGTGTTTGAATGTATTGACCGTCAAGGAAATACCGTTTACCCTATATCGGAAGGATCCGACAATGAATTGGCAGCAACACTGTATGACAGTATTCTGGCATCGAATGGAACCCTTTCTAAATGTGCCCGGCATACTGTCAGTTTCTATCGGATGACAGAACGTTTGACAGCGTATGATAAGCTGCCTCTCAGTTCTGAAGGCTCCTTTTGTTATAAAAGAACAGAAGCACCATACGTTGAGCCATATTTTACACAGCAACTGACATCGAAGGGTCGTACTGTAATGGCGGAGTGTAAGGTGATAGCTGTGTCGGCTCCAGGTGCAACGGGTAAAACGGCCCTGACGGAATGTCTGTCAGAGCATTGGCAGATTCCGGTTTTTGACCTCCATAAACATCCCGCCGTTGGCAGCAAGTCATTGTTGGGCATGCTGTTTGATACACTTGGCAAGGAACATTTCACACCTTACCTTCAAGCCCTGATGGATGGTTCGACCACTATGATTATTGATGCCCTGGATGAAGGGTATGTCAAGACCAGCCATACTGCGTTCGAGGCTTTCCTTGACGACATCGTGTCAATAGCAAAAGATAATAACGGCTTACCTTTTATTCTTTTGGGGCGTACTTCCATTTTGGAGTTTGTAACTATTTATCTGGAGGAAAAAGGCGTAAAAGTCGGTCTGTTACAGATAGAGCCTTTTACCAAACAAAAGGCTGAAGAATTTATCGACTCACAGCTGAACAAGGAATTAAATAAAACTGCAAGTCTCAAAAAAGAATATCGCGACACCCGCGACCTCATCCTGCAGCAGCTGGATGCATTCTTTGAAAATGAATCAGATCTCAATAGGCGTCAAAGTGAGCGCTTTATTGGTTATGCGCCTGTATTGAAATCGATAGTGGCATTGCTAGTAGGCTACGGCGAGAATTTTTTTCAGATAAAAGCTGATATTGAAGGTAATAAATCCAAGAACGTTGCCCTCATCCGTGACATCGTTGAAATGATTCTAAACCGTGAGCAGAAAAAGATTGAAGATGGTGTTCGGAATATCCTGCTTGAATGTCATTACAGTGATATAGAAGCTAAGGTGAAGCAAGCATACGGCATTGAAGAACAGTGTGCAAGAATCCTTTGCTCTGTGAACGGCGGCGAGTATAATACACCGCTAACAGACGATGCTGTGATTAACCAGCGTTATGAAGAACTAATCAAAAACTGGTTTGTGGAGCATCCTTTCCTTGTTAAAAAAGAAATCCAGAATATAGTTTTCGAAGCTTATATTCTCTGTACGTTGATGGCCACTGAAAAGTACAAGGAGGATGTCATGAAATACCTTCTTAAGCATTGGCGCAACTCCTACATCCTGTTTGATTTGTACAATATCATGGCCGATGAAGACAGGAATGTTGACCACCGTTTTGTACAATATCTGATAGACTCCTATAAAGCAACAGAGAAAGGAGTGCAAAGGAATATGATACAGATTGATGCAACAGACAGTAACGAAAACGGTCAAAGCGTTATCTGTGAATTGAATTTTGGTAGTATTGGGAATGTGGTATACAAACCTTATATTCTTACGCTGGCTAACAATGACAGTATTGCCATGCCACGTATGCTGTCGAACATCTACATCGATGCGCCAATCAATATCGTTTTTGATAGTAGGCAATTAGAATTGTCACCTCTGACATACATTCGTTGTAAAAAGATGACCATTCTCGCTGAAGATATACTTCTGACTAGGCTATATGGCAATGATGCGGTGACCATAGAATGCGATGAGTTTGAAGGGGCTATAGAATTAGGGCACCCTCAGAACGTTGTCAATAATGGTAAAACAGAACTCAATATCATAACGAGCGACAGACTCTATTTCCCATTTTCTTCATATAAAAAAGATCCCCAAGAGCGTATGCCAAAAGATGAGCTTTTCAAGGACAAGTATCAGAAGCTGCGTCGAACCATCATACAGTTTAGGGCACACAGCAAAAAGGATTTGGCAAAATATAAGGACAAGATAGATAATAGAATCGGAAAGACGGATATAGGTAAGCGGTTAATCATGGGTTTACTGCGAACAGGTGTGTTAGAAGAGAAAAATAAACTTTATTTCATCAACGATGCCGTTATGGATCGAGAACTCGGACTTGGATACAGCGATATTCGTACATACGTTGTTAATGACAAAGTAAGGCAGTTCTTAAATTCAATATAAGGAATGGGATAATGACTCTTCTGTGAAATGTTAAGATTCTTTCAAGCGAGAAAGAAGTATGTATAATAGGGGTGCATTTCGGCACTCGAGTCAAATGGTGAATTGACTCGAGCCAAATGGCAAAATGACTCGAGCCAAATGATGAGTTGGCTCGAATAAGGGGATGGAAAGGAAAGCATTTTGTCAAGAAAGAGGCATGATGCCCTAAGATGTCAGAAGGCTGAAATCTGATGGATGATGTAAAAGCGCAAGCAGTACAAAGAGACGGGTACTATGAGGTTCGACTCCTCGCTTTGCGACAACTCAACAAAATTGTTTTTTTAATTTAAAATTAAATTGTGAGTAAGGGTGGCGACCATCTGTGAAGACCGTAGCCACCGTGAGTAAACAATGAATTA
>DFGF01000021.1:1595-1765 GCA_002371715.1 Prevotella sp. UBA3757 | reverse complement strand
GTCCGTGAGGATGGGTGGCAGTTATGTGTATTCCAAAACACTGGCCACTGGTGATTCCGAGCTTCATCAGGCCCCAGCAGTCCAGCCGCACTTTGTCGCCATCACTATGAATTTTCTATCAAAGGCTGACACGCTGACACAACCACGATAAATAAAGGGCGTGCAACGTT
>DFGF01000021.1:1121-1419 GCA_002371715.1 Prevotella sp. UBA3757 | reverse complement strand
CTCCATAGTGACTTTATTAGTTTATGCTATAGGACTACCAGCAAATATCGTGGCCGTAAGCCTTGAATTTTCGTGAAAATTCAACCGTTACTCCCATATTATCGTTGCGCAAGCGGTACTTATCGCCTGAATTTTCGTGAAAATTCGTTGGTTAACGGCGTCTTATCCGTACTGCAAGCTTATGCAAAATCTGATACGTATGCTCAAAGATTTTTTTACCCCTCGCTTCCCAACTTTCACCTCTCAACTGTCAACTATCAACTGTCAACTATAAACTCTCAGCGTGTCAGCCTTGTGT
>DFGF01000021.1:0-1019 GCA_002371715.1 Prevotella sp. UBA3757 | reverse complement strand
TGTGTCAGCGTGTCAGCCTTATTTGCAAAAATCTCATGTATGTATTCTCAGCCGACAGACATTCTCTTTTTATAGTCAACACCGGAATTGTCTTCGCAATCAGAGACACTGCTATGCCAGGACTACGTGCGAGAGATACGTGAGAAGCTGGATGCGCCGATACTCGGTACGCCAACCTCTTTCTCCGAAGTGTTCCGTTTCGTGCTTCAACTGTCAGAGAGTCGCCCGTTCACACTCGTCATCGATGAGTTCCAGAATTTCCTGAAGGTGAATCCCTCCATCTTCAGCGACATCCAGCGCGACTGGGACTTGCATAAGGGTAAGAGCCACCTGAACCTCATCATCAGCGGCTCGGTATTATCATACAGAGAGACTACAGCAGTGTGTCAGGCTTCATGATGGAACGCTGGTTCGTTCAGAAGTTCCAAGAGCAAGGCCGCTATATCGTCGGCAAGTGGTGGGACAGACGAGGAGGCAACGAGATAGACATGATAGTTGTTGACCCCATTGCCAAGGAAGCTTGGATGTACGAGCTGAAAAAGCAGGGCTACAGGTATAAAGAGGAGGAGTTCCGTGAGAAGGTAGATAACGTATTGAGCCAGACACCAGAACTGCGAGAACTGACTGTTCACCTCGGTTCGCTATCTTTGGAGGATATGTAACCCAAAAAGGCATAGTTCCACTCGATGGTGGCCAACAGCCCTGCCAGCAACGTGGCAACCACCCCGCCCATCTGGTTCATGGCGGCAGAGAGTCCCTTCAGCCTTGCTTGTTCTTCGGGTGGGAAATATGTTTCTTTTTCATAAATGTTCGTGGAGGTTTAAGCTCTACCAAGCTATAGAGTCATTGATTTGCATGTTTTGCAAATCGGTTGCAAAATTAGCAAAAATAGACGCTGAAGGGCTACTACCCTCAGGAGCGTTGGGCCGACTACGGCATCCCCGACAAGCGATAATCCGTTCTCACAACTTAAAAGGAGCAGTACCCGACTGGCGGATGCTGCTCCTTTTGCATATGCG
>DFGF01000012.1 GCA_002371715.1 Prevotella sp. UBA3757 | reverse complement strand
CACGAGAGAGACGACCCCTGGCGCCTACCTGCAGTACACGCTGAACATCGACGACAAGCTGGTGGTCATGGCCGGCCTGCGTGGCGATCACAGTTCACGCTACGGCACGTTCGTCACGCCCCGACTGCACGTCAAGTACGCACCCACGGACTACTTCACCGTCCGCGTCTCGGCAGGCAAGGGCTACCGCACGCCTTTCGCACTGGCCGAGAACAACTACCTGCTGGCCAGCGGACGACGGCTGGTAGTCGACGACCTAAAGCAGGAGCGCGCATGGAACTACGGCATATCGACAACGGTCAACATTCCCATTGCCGACAAGCTGCTGAAGCTCAACGCCGAGTACTACTACACACACTTCAGCCAGCAGATGGTCATCGACTACGACAGTGACCCGCAGCTCATCAGACTCACCAACCTGGACGGACGTTCCTACTCCCACACCCTGCAAGTGGAAGCCAGCTACCCCATCGTCAGCGGATTGGAACTGACCGCTGCCTACCGACTGAACGACGTACGCACGACGTACAACGGCCAACTGCGCGAGAAGCCGCTGCAGAGCAAGTACAAGGGACTGCTGACGGCGAGCTACAAAACGCCCCTGGGCCTGTGGCAATTCGACGCCACCTTCCAGCTGAACGGAGGCGGCCGCATGCCCGACCCCTACACGAAGGCCGACGGACAGTTGGCCTGGGACAAGCGCTTTCCGGCCTACGGACAGTTGAACGCTCAGGTGACGCGATGGTTCCGCCACTTCTCGATATACATTGGCGGCGAGAACCTGACGGGCTACCGTCAGGACAACCCCATCATCAACGCCTCCAACCCGTGGAGCAGCGAGTTCGACCCGACGATGGTGTGGGGTCCCGTCCACGGCCGTATGTTCTATGCCGGCATCCGCATCAACCTGGGAAACAGGCTTTAAAAGGTAAAAAAGTAAAAAGCTAAAAATAAAAACAAAAAAAACAGATTAAGAAGTATGAAAAAGTCATTCGTAACATTCGCCCTGGTGCTGGCAGCACTGACCGCACAGGCAAAGGACCTGAAAACTCTTGTAGTAACCACTCTGCCGCAGATGCACTGTGACGGCTGCGAGAAGAAGATAAAGGGTAACCTCCGATTCGAGAAGGGCATCAAGTCCATTGAGACCAGTATTGACCAGCAGCGCGTCGTCATCACCTACGATGCCGACAAGACCAAACCCGAGGCCATTATCAACGCCTTCGGCAAATTCGGCTACAAGGCTACGGAGATGAAAGCCGAAGAGAAACAGCAGCCGGAAAAGGGCACTGAGAAGAAAGCCAAATAAAACGATACATTCCTTTTAACGACAACGGATTTAACGGATTAAACGGATTTTTACATAGACACCACGTAACCGCCATGCGTTAAATCCGTTGTTTTAATAAAGTCTTTGCTTTTGGTACTCACTGTTAGCGCGACCGGTTGCGGCTGGCATCCAGTCGCAGGAATATGAACAGCAGGAAGGTGAAACCCCAGAGGGAGGAACCACCGTAGCTGAAAAAGGGCAGCGGGATGCCGATAACTGGCGTGAGCCCCAGCACCATGCCGACATTGATGAAGACATGGAACAGGAAGATGCTGAGCACGCAATAGCCGTAGATACGCGAGAAATGGTAGGGCTGACGCTCGGACAGATAGATGAGCCGGAGTATCAGGGCCAGGAACAACAGCAGCACGCTGGCCGAACCGACGAAACCCTCCTCCTCGCCAACGGTGCAGAAGATGAAGTCAGTGTCCTGCTCGGGCACGAACTTCAGTTTGGTCTGAGTGCCGTTGAGGAAGCCCTTGCCACGCAGACCGCCGGAACCAATGGCAATCTCACTCTGGTGGACATTGTAACCCGCACCACGCAGATCCTCGTCGAGTCCTAACAGCACGTTGATACGCGAACGCTGGTGGGGCTCCATAACGTTCTGCATGATAAAGTCGGCGCCATAGAAGAAAGCCACCGAACCCATGGCGAACAAGGATATAAATAAATATGTACGCACGCGCGTGCTAAGCCACGACCACAACAGGTAACCTATCAGCAGGACGACAAGCGCCATCTGCACATAGACAATGTCGACGGGAATGAGCAGCAACAGCAGGGACACCAGCGTCACCGCCAGACTGCAGAACAGCATCTGGAGCGCCACGCGGCGGCTGGCATAGACCCACACCATGCCGATGGAGAACAGCTGCACCATGAGCAGGACCGAAAACTCGCCCACCGACGTGGGCGTATGGCCCATGTAGACCTCGGCAAAACGGATGCCCACGACGAAATAGACGACCATGGCTACGCCCGTGAAGAGCACGCTGCCAGCCATGCCCTCGCGATAGAATACGAGGAAGAAGGCCAGATAGACCAGTGCCGACCCCGTCTCGCGCTGCAGGACAATGAACACCATGGGCAACAGGATGACGGCCAGGGCTGCGCCAAAATGCTTCCACTGATGGATGCTATACCCATAGGTAGACATGAGTTTCGACAAGGCCAGGGCCGTGGCAAACTTGGCAAATTCGGCCGGTTGCAGGCGCAACGGCCCCAGGACCAGCCAGGAGCGCGAACCCTTGATGGAATGGGGATTGAAGATGGTGGCAAAGAGCAATAGCAACAGCAGGGCGTAGATGATATAGGCAAAGGTGTCGTAGAAACGGTCGTCGAGCATAACGATAACGAAGCCCAGAACGATGCTGGTGCCTATCCAGACAATCTGCATGCCCGAACGGCTGTCGAGACTGAAGATGTCGGTCTCGCCGTACGAGTAGCTGGCGCCGCACACGCTGATCCATCCGAAGGTGAGAAGGGCGATGTAGATGAGTATCGTCCACCAGTCGATGCTACGGAATATGCTTGCCTGTCGTCTGTCTGTTGCCATGAGGATATGTTAGATGTCTGATGTAAGATGTCTGATGTGAAATGGGTGAAGAGTTATCGGCTGGTATTGCCGTAGGCTATATGCCGGTTCTGGAACTCGGTGGCCTGCTTTTCTGAGGCTTCGGAGAGTTTGCCGTGTATGTACTGCTCCATGATGAGTCCGCCGATAGGCACGCCATACGTAGCACCCCAGCCACCATTCTCGACATAGACGGCAACGGCTATTTTCGGTTTGTCCATGGGTGCAAAGCCCATAAAGACGGAGTGGTCGTGGCCACGGTTCTGGGCCGTACCAGTCTTGCCGCAAGCCATGAAGTCGTACTTGGCCAGGGCGTGACACGTACCACCCGTGGCCGAGGCACGCATGCCCTGAACCACGTAGTCGTAAGACTCGCGCGAGGCCATGGTGTAGCGTTTCTTGGTGTAGAGTGTGTCGAGCGGTTCGTCCTGCACCTTCTTCACCACATGGGGCGTAATAAACCAGCCGCGATTGGCAATGGTAGCGCCGAGGTTGGCAATCTGAAGGGGCGTGGCGTTGACCTCGCCCTGTCCGATGGCTATGGAGATAACGGTCAGTCCGTTCCACGAGCCCTTGTAGGCCTTGTCGTAGAAAGCGGCATTGGGAATCAGTCCACGCTTCTCGCCCGGCAAGTCAACGCCTAACCGATAGCCGAAACCCATGGACACCATATAGTCGCGCCACTTGTTCATGGCGTTCTGGACGGAGCCGTACTTCGAGATGTTGGTATTAATCATGTGGTAGAGGCCCCAGCAGAAATAGCCGTTACACGACGTGCTGAGAGCCGGCACCAGCGAGAGCGGTGAGGCATGGCCGTGACAGCCCACGTGCAGACCCCTGAAATTAAAGCCGTGGCCGCAGGGATAGGCGGTATGCGTGGGATGCAGGATGCCCTCGGTCATGAAAGTCAAGCCCTGGGTGGTCTTGAAAGTGGAGCCTGGAGGGTACTGGCCCATGATGCTGCGGTTGAGCAGGGGTTTCCAAACATTCTGACTGAGCAGCCGGTGATTCTTGGAGCGCTGTCGGCCAACCATCATGCGGGGGTCGTAGCTGGGCGAGCTGACCATGCAGAGAATCTCGCCCGTCGAGGGTTCGATGGCCACGATGCTGCCAATCTTGCCCTCCATCAGCCGTTCGCCCAGTGCCTGCAGGTCGGCATCGAGGCCCAGCGTCAGATTCTTGCCAGCCACCGGGCGCTTGTCTAACCGACCGTTCTGGTAACGTCCCTGCACGCGTCCGTGGGCATCGCGCAGCAGGATTTGCATGCCCTTCTCGCCACGCAGCTGTTTCTCGTAGCTGCGCTCCACACCCAGTTTGCCAATGTAGTCGCCAGGCTGGTAGTAGGGGTCGTCCTCGATATCGGACGGCGACACCTCGGCCACGTCGCCCAGCACATGGGCGGCAAAGGGGTATTCGTACTGACGGATGGAGCGCCGCTGGATATAGAAGCCGGGGAAGCGGAACATCTTCTCCTGGAAGACGGAGAACTCTTTGTCGCTAAGCTGGCTCATAAACACCTGCTGCGTAAAGCGCGAATAGCCTGGGTTCTTGTTGCGGTCCTTGATGGTAGCCATGCGACGGTCGAACTCCTCGCGCGTGATGTTCATGACGCTACAGAAGTCGGTAGTGTCCAGATGGTCCTTGGCCTCGTTCATGACAACCATGATGTCGTAGGCTGGCTGATTATAAACCAGCAACTTGCCATTGCGGTCGTAGATGCCGCCACGCGACGGATATTCAATCTTTTTCAGGAAGGCATTGGAGTCGGCACTCTTCTTGTAGTCATCACTGGTAATCTGGAGCTGAAACAGACGGAGAATGTAGACAGCTACGATAAACACAGCTATCCCGCCTATCACAATGCTACGCTTACTGAGGTTATAATCCTTCATGCCCGACTCCTGGCTATCTCGAACGTAAAAATCAGCAACAACGTAATCATGCCACTGCCCAACACGCACATACCCCACTCCATGAAGTTGACGAAACTGAACATTTCGAGCGTATAGAACAGGAGGCTGTAAAGCATCACCAGCGTGACAATATAATAACTGTACTTAATCGGGCCAAGATTGAGAAGCGACGGTTCAAGCGACTCGACAGCGTCGCGCGACACAAAGAGACTGAAGAAATAGGGCTGGACGGCAGCTATCAGTGTGAGCGAAGCCGATGCCACGCCGGGCGTATTATAAAAGATGTCGACCAGGAGGCCCATCACGAAGCCCCACGTCAGCACGGCCCACTTAGGATAATTGCGCGGAAACATCGTCACGAAATAGACGTAGAGCAGTGGCGTGGCGTAATGGAACAAATGGATGCGTCCGAACACCAACGCCTGTGCCAATACAAAGACGATGAATAGCAAAAACCGTTTCAGTAAATCGATTGTCATACGCTCTTATTCGTGTACGTTCAACTTCAACGAGTCCTTGGCAGCCTGCATCAGGCGCATGCGCTCAGCTATCGACTTGTCGCTGATGACAACTACGTCGCGCAAGGTGCCGAAATCGGTAGAAAGCCGCACTTTCAACTTATACGACAGTCCGTCGCGAGAGTTGTAGACCTGCGCAATCTGTCCCACCAGCACGCCGGCCGGGAAGATGCTGGAGTAGCCGTTGGTTTCCACCCAGTCGCCCCGCTTGAAACGGGCATGACGGGGAATGTCCTCGACGTAGGCATAACCTGACTCCTGACCATACCAGCGCAGCACGCCAAAATAGCCTCGGTCACGGATGGTACAGCTGATGCGTGACGACGAGCTGTTGAGCACGGGGATGACCACCGTATAATGGTCGCTGCAGAGGAAGGTGACCCCCACCACGCCCTGGCCGCAGGCCACGCCCATGCCAGGTTCCACGCCGTCGGCCCGACCACGGTTGATGGTCATCAGGTTGTTGTGCTTGTGCAGCTCGCTGGTGACCACTTTGGCAGGTATCAGCTGATACTGTGAGAGTTTCTCGAGTTCCTCGACCTCCTTTGGAACGGGCTGCTTGGTTGCCTCCTGATAGAGTCGGCGCAACTGGCTCAGTTGCCGTTCCATGTAGAAGTTACGAGTGGTCAGCCGTTCATTGTTTTGAGCCTGCGTAAAGAAGGACTCAACGGATGCATTCAGCTCATAGATACCACCGACAAAGGCATTGGCCGTCGAAAACCATACGCTGCCCTGATAGTGGTTGTAATGAAACAACAGCACAAAGCTCAAGGCCTCGAACAGCACGAACAGGATCCAATGATGAAACCGCTGCAGAAACTCTAAGAGATTCTTCACTACCTCTCAATTATCAACTTTCAACTCTCAACTGTCAACTCTCAACTTTCAACTGTCAACTACCTCATGAGGAACGAGAAGCGTCCCACGTTCTTCAGGGCAATGCCAGCGCCTTTGGCTACAGAATGCAGGGGGTCGTCGGCAATGTGGAAGGGGATATTAATCTTCTCCTCCAAACGACGGTCCAAACCGCGCAACAGTGCGCCACCGCCAGCCAACCAGATACCGTTCCTCACGATGTCGGCATAGAGTTCGGGAGGCGTATTCTCAAGTGCAGAGAGCACGGCATTCTCTATCTTTGCAATGGTCTTATCGATACAGTGGGCAATTTCCTGATAGCACACGGGCACTTCCATAGGCAGGGCAGTGATGCGGTTAGGACCATGGACCATATAGTCCTCGGGAGCATCGTCACCCAGGTCAGTCAGTGCAGAGCCTACCGCAATCTTGATGCGCTCAGCCATGCGCTCAGAGACCTTGACATTGTGCTGACGTGCCATATACTCCTGGATGTCGTAGGTCAGGTCGTCGCCGGCCGTACGGATGGAGTTGTTGGACACGATGCCACCCAGCGAGATAACAGCAATCTCAGTAGAACCACCACCGATGTCGACAATCATGTTGCCCTCGGGAGCCTCAACGTCAATACCGATACCGATGGCAGCGGCCATAGGTTCGAAAATCAGGTAGACGTCACGTCCGTCAGCATGTTCGGCAGAGTCGCGCACAGCACGTAGCTCCACTTCAGTAGAGCCCGAGGGTACGCCAATGACCATGCGCAGCGAGGGCGAGAAGAGGCGGCTGCCGGTGTGTACCATCTTGATAAGTCCGCGCATCATCTGTTCGCAGGCCGAGAAGTCGGCTATCACGCCGTCGCGCAGCGGACGTACGGTACGTATGTTGTCATGCGTCTTTTCATACATCATCTTGGCCTTCTCGCCAACGGCTATCATCTTGTCGGTATGGCGGTCCAAGGCCACTACTGAGGGTTCGTCCACCACAATCTTATCATCACTGATAATAATGGTATTTGCCGTTCCCAAGTCCATGGCAATCTCTTGTACAAAACTAAAAAATCCCATTCTGAAATTTAATGTTTAATTTTTAATGTTTAATCTTTCTCAAACCACGAGTGGATAGCAGTATCGTAGTGCGAACTGACACCGAAAGCGCGTGTGGCCAACATGCGGCGCTGGTCCTTAGTCGTCTCGGCACCCTGCTTGTTAAGGATGTCGAGCAGCACGGCATACTCGGCTTTTGACGGCACGATGACCACATCATTGAAGTTCTTGGCCGCAGCACGAATGAGCGAAATGCCGCCAATATCTATCTTCTCGATGATGTCCTCTGCCGAAGCACCGCTGGCAACGGTCTGCTCGAAGGGATAGAGGTCTACCACCACCAGGTCAATTTCGGGAATCTCATACTGGGCCATCTGCTGGCGGTCACTCTCCAGTTCGCGGCGTCCCAAAATGCCTCCGAACACCTTGGGATGCAGGGTTTTGACGCGTCCGCCCAGAATCGACGGATAAGTCGTCACGTTCTCCACCTTTTCGCAAGCATAGCCCAGCGACTCGATAAACGACTGTGTACCACCTGTCGACAAGAACTTCACGCCCTCGTCGTTCAGTTTCTTCAACAGCTCCTCCAGGCCATCCTTGTGGAATACGGAAATCAGCGCTGTCTTAATCTTCTTGTTGTCTGCCATAAATGTTTGATCTTTCTATAACGTTATATGAAAATTCACTTTTTGAGTGTGCAAAATTACAAAAAAATAGGCATACCGCCACAAGTTTTACTAAAAAAAATTTCTTTTCCCCAAATAAATAATGTATATCAATTTTTAGAGCGCACACGATTAGTCCCGCTCTGACGCATTTTTCCGACATTTTTATATTTTAGAAGAATATTTTTCGATTTTTACGCTTTTGTTTCCTTTTTTTTAGCTACCTTTGCAGCCGAAAATTCAACCAATTTCATTCCCGATGAGAAAAATAGTATTTCTGATGGCTTTCATAGCCGCAACATTCACCGCCGCACAAGCCGGCGGACTGATGACCAACACAAACTATCACATCGCCTTCGACCGCATGATGGCCCGAGGTGCTACGTTCGACATTGACGCTGCTTACTCAAACCCTGCTGGAACGGTATGGGGATACGAGGGCTTCCAACTGTCGCTCAACTTCCAGAAGCCCTGGCAGTTACGCAACATCGAACACAGAAGCAATGGCAGCTACCGACTCTATGAGGGCGTCGCCTCGGCACCCATCGTGCCCGCCCTCTTTGCCACTTACCACAAGCAGCGCTTTGCCGTGTCGGCCATGCTGGGCATTGTGGGCAGCGGCGGTTTCGTACGCTACGACGACGGCGTCCCCATGTTCAACGTCGTACTGGCCGGCATGTTCGCCCAGAAAGGCATAGCGCCCGACACCTACCAGCTGGACTCCGAAATGAAAGGCAAGCAATACATCTATGGCGGACAGCTCAACTTCAGCTATAAGCTGACCGACTGGCTGTCGGTGGCCGCAGGCGCACGTGCCAACTACTACGACGGCTACTATCGCGGCCACGTCACGGCCAAGGGCCACCCCCTGCTGGGGACGTTGGCCAACCTGCAACTGGACGTCGACCAGCGCGGATGGGGCTTTACGCCCATTATCTCGGCCAACATTCACACGGGAGCGCTGACCGTGGCCGCCCGCTACGAGTTCCGCACCAAGATCAACGTGCCCAACAAGACCAATGAACTGACCGCAGAACTGGGGCCCAAAGTAACAGCCCTGCTCCAACAGACCGACCCCACGGCACTGGCCACCATCGCCACGTCGCTCAACCAGAAGACAGCAGCCTACCAGGACGGAGCCGAGACGCGCTACGACATGCCTGCCCTGCTGGCCGTGGCCGTAGGCTACGAGTTTCAACCCAACTTCCGCGCCACACTGGAGTATCACTTCTTTGACGACAAGCACGCCCACATGGCCAACAACCGTCAGGAGACGCTGAAGCGCGGCACACACGAATTCCTGGCCGGCGTCGAGGGCGAGGTCAACGACCGCTGGACGCTGTCGTTCGGCGTACAACGCACCGACTACGGGCTGACCGACGAATACCAGCAGAACACGTCGTTTGCCTGCGACAGCTACAGCATAGGACTGGGCGCAGCCGTTAAGCTGACGGACAAGGTACGACTGAACGCCGGCTACTTCTGCAGCATCTACGACGACTACACCAAGCAGTGCCTGCCCACCCGCGAGGGCTACGCCGGCACCGAGACCTATTCGCGCACCAACCACGTCGTCGGAATGGGCGTCGACTTCAAGTTCTGAGGGTGTTCTGAATATTCGTCGAAAAATATTAGCCATTAAATACAATAATTGCCAGGATTATCAGTTATATAATAAATGATAACGAGCAATTGCGTATGACTATATATCTACTTGGTGCTTTTTTGTTGAGTTTAATCTGCGGGCTGGTGTTCACGCCCCTGATATTAGATTTCTGCAAGCGTAAGAGGCTCTACGACATACCTAACGAGCGGAAAATACACAAGAATGCCACGCCCCGGATGGGCGGCATATCCTTTTTCCCCAGCATGATGACGGCATTCTTCATCGTGCTGCTGTTTACGCCCGTTGTCGAGGAGCACACGCTGCCCGTCAATATCTGGAGTGCTGTCTTCCTGATTGGACTTCTGTTCATCTACGGCATAGGCATCGTTGACGACCTGGTAGGGCTGAAAGCCACGACGAAGTTTACCATCCAGATAGCTACGGCCTGCCTCCTACCCTTTGCTGGCCTATACATCAACAACCTCTACGGCCTGTTCGGCATTTACGAAATACCCTACTGGCTCGGTGTGCCGCTGACTGTCTTCATCATCGTATTCATCGACAATGCCATCAATCTCATTGACGGCATTGACGGCCTGGCGGCAGGACTGTCGCTGCTGGCACTGGCGGGATTCCTGGCCTACTTCATTTACTATGGCGTCTACGTCTACACCTACACCATTATCGTGGCCGGCATGATGGGCGCACTAGTGGCCTTTGCCTACTTCAACCTGTTTGGCAGCACGGAACGCAACACCAAGATATTCATGGGCGATTCGGGTAGTCTCTCCTTAGGATTCACACTGGGCTTCCTGGCCGTCAAATGTGCCATGGACAATACCAATATCTGGCCGACGCGCCCCGAAGCCGTCATCATGCCAGTGACGCTGCTGTTCGTGCCAATAGCTGACGTCGTGCGCGTGACGCTCTTCCGCTTGCGCCACCGCAAACCGCTGTTTGATGCCGACAAGAACCACATCCACCATAAGCTGATACGCACCGGGCTGAGCCAGCATCAGACACTGGCGTGCATACTGACGCTGGCATTGTGGTATGTCCTGATGAACGTTGCGCTCTACATGGTGACATCGCCCACCGTCATCGTGATTGTTGATATTGCACTCTATTGCGCAGTCAACATCTGCATCAACAAAAACATGAAACCAGAGGAGGAAGAGAAGGCATGAAACGCACCATCGACTTCATCATTTCAGCCGTCTGTCTGGTACTCTTTTCACCGCTGATACTGGTGTGCTGGCTGGCCATCAAGATTGGCGGCGGACCGGCCATCTACAAACAGGAGCGCATCGGACTGGGCGGCCGTCCGTTCTACATCTATAAATTCCGCAGCATGGTGGTGGATGCCGAGAAGGAGGGTGCAGAATTGCTGCAACAGCCCGACGACCCGCGGCTGACGCGCATAGGGCGCTTTCTGCGAGCGCACCACCTGGACGAACTGCCCCAACTGTGGAACGTGCTGAAGGGCGACATGGCCTTCGTCGGTCCGCGCCCCGAGCGCAAATACTACATCGACCAAATCATGGCTCGCGACCCTCGCTACGAGCAGCTCTACGCACTACGTCCGGGCGTCACCAGCTATGCCACGCTGAAGAACGGCTATGCCGACACCATCGACAAGATGATTATCCGGCTGGGCATGGACCTCTACTACCTGCGGCACCGGTCGCTATGGATGGATGCCAAGATTCTGTGGAAGACTTTTGCCGACATTGCCACGGGGAAAATATTTTAGAGTTGAGAGTTGAGAGTTGAGAGTTGAGAGTTTAAAGATAAAACCTATGATGAGCATGAAGCGCTATCTGTATTTATCATTTAGCATTTACCTGTTAGCTGTTAGTACCGCACGGGCGCAAAGCGGGGCGCAGACCAGCGTCGACTATGACTTGGCGGCAGAGACTGCCGTCGGCACGGGCGACTTTACGGCCTACCAGCTCACGGCCAACCGCCACCACGTACTGGCCACGCGACCCAACACGGCGTACCTGCGCGCTAAAGTCAGCGCCAGCCACCAGCTGGCGGACGACTGGACGCTGTCGGGGGCTGTTGATGCGGTCGGTGCCGTTCATGCCGACCACAAGGCCTATCTGCAGCAGTGCTACCTGAACCTGCGCTGGAAGGACTTCTTCGTCGAGGCCGGTACCCGCGAACAAGCGCCCATTCTGCGCAACGCCACGCTGTCGAGCGGTGCGTTTATCAAAGGCAACAATGCCAAGCCCATTCCGCAAATTCACGTCGGTACTAACGGTTTCTGGACGGTGCCATACACGCGCGACTGGCTGCAAATCAGTTTCGACTTCGGCTATGGCAAGCTGTTGGACAGCCAATACCGCGAGGATGCCTTTTACCGTCCGGGCAGCGGCAACACGCACTACGCCACCGGCACCCTATACCACCAGAAGCACCTTTATTTCCGCTCTAATCCCCAGAAGCCCATCTTTGTCACCGTGGGCATTGAGCATGTGGCGCAGTTCGGCGGTACGGGCTATAATAACGAGACGGGAACGCTCGTTGCCAAAGAGAAGCCCGGCAACCTAAAAGCCTTCTGGAAGGTCATACTGCCCGTTGGCGACAGCAAGTACTACGAAAACAACGCCCTGGAGGACTGGGTCTACGGCAACCACCTCGGCTCGATGACCGTACAACTGGGCTGGAACATTGACCAGAACCACCAGCTGACGGCCTATCTGGACAATCCCTTCGAGGACGGTTCCGGAATCCGCAAGAGCAACGGCTTCGATGGTCTGTGGGGCCTGGAGTATCAGAATACGACCGAGGGACGCCAATACGTCAGGGGCGCCGTCGTGGAATATCTGCAGACCACCAACCAGTCGGGACCGCTCCACTGGGACAGCGGTGACTACCCGGAGCCCATACGCCACCAGATAACCGATCTGGTCACCGGCGACGACAACTACTACAACCATGCGTTCTACGGCGCTTACGACCATTACGGCATGAGCAACGGCAACGGCCTGCTACCCTCACCCATCTACAACCGCGACGGCTTTGCCGACTACCGCGACAACCGCGTCAAGGCATGGCATGTGGCCGTCAGCGGCGAACTGACCGACCGGCTGTCGTACCTCGTGCGCGGCGCTTACCGCGAGGGCTGGGGCACCTACGGCATTCCCCTGGCCTCGAAGCACCACTCATTCGATGCCATGCTGCAGGCCACCTATGCCGCCGGTCCCTGGCAGTTGTCGGGAGCCTACGCCTTCGACAAGGGTAACATCCTGGGCGACTGTTCAACGTTTAACTTCAAAATCAGCTATCATGGCAAAATACTTTAAATACCTTCTCAGCTTCTCACTGGTTCATCTACTCATGCTTTCGGCATCGTCCTGCCAGGAAGGCGGCGAGGCTGGCGACCTGTTCGGCCAATGGCGCATGGACAATTCTGACACGCACTACATCAGCTTCTCGGGTTCCATTGTCCGCATCCACGACTTACATACAAGCCAGGTGTTTGGCAATTTCCAGCACCAGGGTGACAGCCTCTTCATGCAGTGCTATTCTATTAACGGCGACCCCGCCGACACCGTTGCCGTGGAGCAGTCGTTCGGTTTCCGTCCCATCGACAACATCCGACTGAGAATCAACGAGCTCAGCTCCGACCGCCTTGTCCTAAGCAAGGACGGCCAGACCTGGAGCTTTTCATTGTACTAACTCTCAACTCTCAACTGTCAACTCTCAACTGAATAGGGATTTTCCCCTCACGCTTTAGGGGATTTCCCTTTTTTTTGCATCAGAATCTTCGTAACTTTGCAGCAGAAAAAAGAAAACGAGACGAAAATTCTGAATGTTGAACAATAAAAACAATACGACTATGAGAAAGATGATGATAACGCTGACCGTGATGCTGCTGACAGCAGTTACCGCCCAAGCCATGAGCTACGAGCAGGCCAGAAACGAAGCCCTGTTCCTGACGGACAAGATGGCCTACGAGCTGAACCTGACTGACGCCCAGTACGAGGCTGCCTACGAAATCAACCTCGACTATCTGATGGGTGTAGCCAGCTACGACGACGTGTTTGGCACCTACTGGGAGCGCCGCAACATGGACCTGAGCTACATTCTACTCGACTGGCAGTGGAAGGCCTTCTGCGCCGCCACCTATTTCTACCGCCCGCTCTACTGGAGCAACGGCTACTGGCACTTCGGCATCTATGCCCGCTATCCGCACCGCGACTACTTCTTCTTCGGGCGTCCGGCCTTCTATGCCACCTATCGTGGCGGGCATGCCTGGCACGTGGTTGGCGGCCGGGGCTACTACCACAACCACCACTCCCACTACCGTCCCGTGGCCGGGCGCTCACACTTCGGCATGCTGGACCGCTGGAATCGTGGCGACTACAACCGCGGACATCACCGCTACGATGACAACCGTCGCAACAATGGTTACAATAATCGACGTGACAACGGCTACAACAACCGACGTGACAATGGTTACAGCAACCGTCGTGACAATGGCTACGACAACCGACGCGACAACAATGGCAATAACGACCGCCGTCAGTCCACAGGCTCAGGCTCATTAGGAGGCTATCGGAGCAGTGGCAGCAACAGCAGTAGCAGCACCAACAACAGTTCAAGTGCCGGAAGTTTCGAAAGGAACCGTGGCAACAGGAGTTTTGACAGCAACCTTGGCAGCCGCAGAATCAACAGCAGTGCCAGCAGCCGGGCCATTGAGCGCAGCGTCAACAGCGCCAGCACCGTCAGCAACAACAGCAGGAGTGCAGGCTCGTTCAGCAGGAGCAGTGGCTCATTCGGCAGTAGCCGCAGCGGTGGAAGTATCAGCCGGGGTTCCGGCGCCAGCCACAGCAGCAGCGGTGCAGGCCGCAGTAGTAGTGGCGGCCACAGCTACGGCGGACGTCGATAGGATGCGCACCTCGGCATTCATCATACGCTGAACCTCACGCATCGGACACTGGGCCACGACGGCCAGGACGGCTTTGTTAATGATGCCATGACCAACGGCCACCACCCGCTTATCTGGGTAGATGGCCGTTATATATGCCAGAAAGGAGCGTGCGCGGCGCAACAGGTCTTCCTCGCTCTCGATGTCGTCAGGCCACACCTCGCCCCGCAGGTCAGGAATGTAGCGGCCCGTAAAGCTGCCCCAGTCGCGCTCGCGCAGCATGGGCGTCGTCGTCACCGCCAGTCCGTGCGGCTCGGCAATAATCTCGGCCGTCTGAACGGCACGCTTCAAGTCGCTTGACACCACGGCATCAAACCGCTCACCGGCCAATCGCTGAGCCACCTGGCGCGCCTGGCGCCGCCCCTCGTCATTGAGTTCTCCCTGAGTCTGCCCCTGCATGATTTGCCGGGCATTGTCCACGGTCTCGCCGTGTCGTACTAAATAAATCGTTGTCACTGTCTTTTTTAATTAGCGTTCCCCCTGCAAAGTTACGGATTATTTTCCATTCCACCAAACGTTTGCCGCGAAACCTCATGCGCCAGCGCCATCACCGTCCTTACGCCCGGAAGGGCGGAAAATACTCCCGGAGTATTGAAAAATACTTTCGGAGTATAAAAAAATACTCCCGGAGTATTGAAAAGCACATTCAGAGTATTTTTTACAGGAAAAAAAGTGGAAATAAATTTGGATGTTTATTTCTTTTGCACTATCTTTGCAGCATCGAATATAAACCACAAGCAATATGAAACTGTTTCAGAGTTCAATTTTCAGAGCAATGTGTGCCATCATCGTCGGTATCCTGCTCATCAAGTTTCCGCAAGACGGCGTGACATGGCTGACGGTGGCCATCGGCGTACTATTCCTGATATCGGGCGTGATAGCCGTGATAGCCTACTGGAACGCCCGGAAGCATGCCGCCGAGTACACGATTATTGACCGTCAGGGTCGCGTAGTCAGCGGCGGGCAGCCCACGTTCCCCATTGTTGGCGCGGGCAGCATCATTCTCGGACTGACGCTGGCACTGACGCCGGGCGTTTTCGTCAACGGACTGATGTATATTCTCGGTGCCATCATGATACTGGGCGGACTGAACCTGCTGATGAGCCTGATTTCGGCCCGACGACTGGGCGACGTGCCCTTCGGCTTCTGGATAGCGCCGTCGCTGATACTGCTGACGGGCCTCTTCGTCATACTGAAACCCATGGAGAGTGCAGAAATGCCGCTGCTCATTCTGGGCTGGTGCTCGCTGCTCTACGGCGTGACGGAACTCACCAATGCCATCAAGATTCACGCCATCAGAAAGACGGCCAACCAACAGGCAGAAGAAAGGGAACGCCAGCGCAAGCTGAACGAAGAAACGGTGGCCGAGGAAATCAGCTCGGAACTCAATCATGACGATGCAGCCACAGCATCGTCAACAGACAGCAATCCTGCATCGGCCGAACAACCGAAACGCCTGGACAACAAGCAGAACGCCGACGACGAGTATGACGGTTTCTCGGCCGACTAACCTCTTTATTCTCACACGTTTGTGACGATACCCTCGATGTAGGTGCGGAGGATGTGGATGCCGGTCTTGTTTTCGTGTCCCCACGGAATGATGAGGTCGGCAAATTTCTTGGTTGGCTCAATAAACTGCTCGTGCATGGGCTTGAGCACTTTCTCGTAGCGGTCCAACACCATGTCCACCGTCCGTCCACGCTCCACCACGTCGCGCCGGATGTTGCGTATCAGTCGCACGTCGGCATCGGTATCCACGAAAATCTTCAGGTCCATCATGTCGCGCAGCTTCTTGTAGTGCAGCGTCATGATGCCCTCAAGGATGATGACGGGCTTAGGCTCCACATGCACCGTCTCGGACAGCCGGTTCGAGATGATATACGAGTAGGTGGGCTGTTCGACGGCTTGTCCGCTCTTCAGCATCTTGATATGCTCCGTCAGCAGTTTCCAGTCGAAGGCGTCGGGGTGGTCAAAGTTGATGGCACGGCGCTCCTCGTCGGTCATGTTTGTCGTGTCGTTATAATACGAGTCGAGGGGCACGATGGCGGCACAATGCGGCGGCAAGGCCTGCGCTATTTTGTTGACGACGGTGGTCTTACCAGAACCTGTACCGCCTGCTATTCCAATAATTGTCACGTTACTATTTGCTATTTTACGATTTGCCATTTACACTTACTTTTTCAATTTTGCGTGAAGCGAGGGGGGCTATTTGGACTCTTTGACAAGATATATCAGCGTAGGCAGGTGGTCACTATAGCCGTCGAGCCAGACGCCACCGGCATGCGTGCGCAGGGGGTTACCCTTATACTTGCCGTCCTGCTGGAAGAGATAGTCGCGGCGGAAAATCTGGGCCTGCCAGTACTTGAGCGATGAATAGTCCTTCTTGCCCTTCTGGTTGAGCAGCGAGTGCGACACGATAATCTGGTCGAACAGGTTCCAGGCACCGTCGTAGCGCAGGGTGCCCGTCCCGCTGGCGTGGATGTTCCAGAAAGGATTGAACAGGCCGCCCTTCTTGACATCGTTCAGTTCGCGCTGTGCTCCCAGGGCCACCGACATCGACTTGTCCTTCGGGTCGTCGTTCATGTCGCCCATGATGATAAGTTTCACGTCGGGGTCGTCCCTGATGAGCGAATCCTTGACGGCTCGCAACTGTCGGCCGCCCAACTCGCGGTAGTAGCTGACGGCACCGCGCGAGGGCAGATGGTTGACGATGATGGTGACGTGATCACCAGCCAGCGTGCCACTGACAACGAGGAATCCGCGCGTGGCGCGCTGGGCGTCCTCGGCTTTCTCGTAGACGTAGGGCACGAGCTTGACATTGCGCACCGAGAAGAGCGAGGGATTGTAGAGCAGACCGCAGTCCACGCCTCGGTAGTCGGGTCCCTCGACATGACAGTAGCGTATGTTGCGCGCCTTCAGCGGTTCCTGGTTGCAGAGGTCTGTCAGGCACTTGGCATTCTCGACCTCGCTGACGCCGATGGCTGCACAGCCCACGGCGGGCAGTTTGTCGGTGCCCATCTCGGCCAGCACGCGCGCCATGTTGCGCAGTTTGTGGGCATACTTCAAGCCCGACCACTTGTTGCGGCCGTCTGGCAGGTATTCGTAGTCGTTCTTGCCGGCATCATGACAAGTGTCAAACAGGTTCTCGAGGTTATAAAACCCGATGCCATACACGGCGAATTTCTTCTCCTGAGCCAGCACCGTCACACTGCTCATCAGCATCATGACAGCGACAATAAAAAGTCGTTTCTTCATAGGTTATCTCAATATTTTTAGTTTTTATGGGGCGAAGTTAATGATTTTTTTTCGAAAAAAGAACTTTTTCCAAAAATAATTGCACAAAAAACACATTTTTACCATTTAATTCACTAACTTTGCACCAGATAATTAAGTTAATTACTAAAAACTGACACGCATTATGACGAAACACCTAAAACTCACGGTGATGGCATTCTGCATTGCTTCGGCGGCGTCAGCTCAGGTCAAAGAGCCTGCTGCTAACGACCAGTTACCGAGCAGTGAACTGAACGAGCAAGCCTACACGTTCACGGAAGCCCAGATCGGTGAGGACGACAACGTCACACAGAACATCACGATTGTAGGCTCCAACAACAATATCTATGCCAGCGAGGTGGGCTACCGGTTCAGTGCTGCACGCTTCAAGTTCAGGGGGTACAACTCGAAGTATAACGAGATGTATATCAACGGCAATCCCGCCAACGACGTGGAGCGCGGCGAGTTCAACTTCTCGTTCATCGGCGGACTGAACAACCAGACGCGCACCGTGGAGTCGTCGCTACCCTTCGAGGACAACAACTTCGGCATGTCGTCGCTGGCCGGCTCCAACAACTACAACTTCCGGCCCAGCGCCATGGCCACGGGTCACCGCCTGACGCTCACCGGTGCCAACCGCAACTACACCCTGCGCGGCATGTATACCTACAACACGGGCGTCACGCCGAAGGGATGGGCTTTCTCCGCCAGCCTGACCTACCGCTGGGCTAACATGGAGACGGCCAACATCGAGGGCACGTTCTACAATGCGCTGAGCTACTTCCTCGGTGCTGAAAAGATTATCAACGACAAGCACTCCCTGTCGCTCGTCACCTGGGGCAACCCCACGGAGCGTGCCGCCCAGTCGGCATCGACCGACGAGATGTACTGGATAGCCAACAGCAACTACTACAACCCCAACTGGGGCTACCAGGACGGCAAGAAGCGCAGCGCTCGCATCGTCAACAGCTTTACGCCATCGGCCCTGCTGACGTGGGACTTCAAGATTAACAACGACATGAAGCTCGTCACCAGCCTATTGGGCAAGTATGCCAAGTACAGCAGCACGCGACTGAACTACAACAATGCCACCAACCCGGCTCCCGATTACTACAGCCTGATGCCCTCCTATTATTATAATGTATGGGAAGGAACGGGCAGCGAGACGGACCGCGCCAACTGGCAGACGGCCTACGACTATTTGAAGGCATCGAAGGCCCACCGCCAGATTGACTGGGACCGCATGTACTATGCCAACAAGGCTGCCAACGCCCAGGGCGTCGATGCCATGTTCTACCAGCAGGCCTACCACGACGACCAGCTGGCCTTCAGCCTGAGCAGCACGCTCAGCACGCGACTGACCAAGAACTCGCAGCTGAACCTGGGCTTCGCGCTGTCCACCAACAAGGGCATGCACTACCAGACGATGGAAGACCTGCTGGGCGCCACGTCGTTCCATAACGTCAACACCTATGCCATCGGCGAATATGCCGAAAACTCAGACGAGGTACAGTACGACCTGAACAATCCCAATGCCGTAGTAAAAGAGGGCGACCGCTTCGGCTACGACTACAACATCTTCGTCAACAAGGCCACGGCATGGGCTGGCTATTCCGTCGACCTGAGACGCACACACCTCTTCGTGAACGGGCGCATAGCCGGCACCAGCATCCAGCGCGAAGGCAAGATGCGCAACGGTCTGGCACGCGACAACTCCTACGGCAAGAGCGGCACGGCACGCTTCCTGGACGGCGGCGGCAAGGCCGGTGCTCACATCACGCTGGGAGCTGGAGCAGCCCTCATGCTGGGTGCCGGCTACGAATGGAAGGCCCCGACGGCCCGCACGGCCTTCGTGTCGCCACAGGTCAACAACGACTTTGCCAAGGACCTGAAAGTGGAGCGCAACCTCAGCACCGAGGTTGGCCTGATGTTCACGCTGCCCTGGATGAAGGCCAACATCAACGGCTACTATTCGCGCCTGCAGGACGTCACGGAGTACTCGATGGCCTACTCGGACATTGCACACTCGTTCTCGTACATCTCGCTGACCGGCATCAACAAGGAGTACTACGGCGTGGAACTGGGCATGAACTTCAAGGTGACCGAACTGTTCAGCATCAAGACCCTCGGTACCATCAGCGAGGCAAAGTACATCAACAATGCCAACGTCAGCTACATGCTGTCGAATGCGGAGCCTGACGCCAAGACGGGCAGTATCTACCACGAGGACATCTGCGTCAACAAGGGCATGCGCGAGGGCGGCACGCCACTGGCCGCTGCCAGCATTGACCTGTCGTTCCGCAAGAATTTCTGGTACTTCGACCTCATCGGCAACTACTATGACAAAATTTACCTCTACTATTCGCCCATCACCCGCTACTACAACGACTTCCCCGATCCAGACGGCGACGGCGTTCACGACCTCTCTACCCTGCCCGACCAGGCCAAGGGCAAGGGCGGATTCATGCTCGACGCATCCATCAGCAAGAGCTTCCGCATGAAGCACGGACAACTCCGCGTGAATCTCATGGTGAACAACATCCTGAACAACACCAAAATCTGTACGGGCGGTATGGAGCAGAACCGACGCGACAAGGACGAGGCCGGTGAGACCATCCGCACCTACTCGTTCGAGAGGAGTCCCAAGAAGTTCTATGCCAACGGCATCAACGGCATGCTTAACATCACTTATCTGTTCTAAACTAAAAAGAGGAGACACAACGTATGAAGACGAATCTGAAAACATTTATACTTGCTGCCCTTTGCGGTCTGTTTGCTGCCTGCCAGAACGGCGACTGGGACGAGCCCAATCTGACCAATGCACCCTTTGGCAACAATAGCATCCAGGAGACCAACGTCATCACCATCCAGCAACTCATCGACAAATATCCCAACGTATTTGCTAACACCGACCAGAACGCTCTCATCACGGACGACATCCAGATTAAGGGCTACGTGACGGGCAACGACGTGGGCGGTAATATCTATAAGCAGTTCTGCCTGCAGGACGCCACACGCGGCATCATCATCGCCGTCAACCAGGGCGGCATGAACGGATTCCTGCCTGTCGGCCAGGAAATCCTGGTCAACCTCAAGGGCCTCTACATCGGCGGCTACCGCAAGCAGCCCGAGCTGGGTGCGCCCTACAACGGCAACAGCATCGGCCGTATGTCGAAGGACGTATGGAACGACCACTTCAAAATCCTGGGCAACATCAACTCGGTGAATCCCAACGTCGTGGCACCCGTAGAGTTCAACAGCGCGTTCCAGAGCGACATGAACGGCAACTGCGCCCGTCTGGTGACCATCAAGAATGTCACCTTCGCCGACGCCGACGGACAGGCCGTCTTTGCACCGCAGGGCGAGAACAACACCAACCGCCAGATGATTCAGAACGGCAAGAACCTGGGCTCGAACATCGTGGTACGTACCAGCAGCTATGCCGACTTCGCAGCTATGAAACTGCCCTACGACACCGTGACGCGGCAGCCGCTACCCTGTAACATCACCGGCATTGCCACACGCTATAATGCCACATGGCAAATACTGATTCGCAACACCAGCGACATCGAAATCATTAAATAACCCCGTTTTAAGAATAAAAACAACCATCAATATGAAAAAGACAATTCTATCATTGCTCGCAATGGCTGTTACAGCCCTCGCGTTCACAGCATGCTCCGACGTTCCGGAGCCCTATCAGATTCCCGGTACCGGCGGCAACAGCGGTGGGGGAGAAGTTGCCGGCGCCACAGGTTCCGGCCAGCTGACAGATCCCTACAACTGCGTAGCAGCCAACGCCACTGGCGGCACAGCTGACTGGGTGTTCGTCAAAGGCAAGGTGTCCTCGATCAAGGAGGAGTACAGCACGCAGTTTGGTAACGGCACATTCTACATCTCTGACGACGGTACCCGCAAGAACGAGTTCTACGTCTATCGTGCCTACTACCTGGGCAACAAGAAGTTTGCCAGCAGCGATAAGCAAATCAAGGTTGGCGACGAGGTCATCATCTGTGGCATCATCACTAACTACAACGGTACCATCGAGACAACCCAGAACAAGGGCTTCATCTACGAACTGAACGGCGTGAACCGTGGCGGCGACCCGACTGGCAGTGACCAGACCGGTGGCGAACAGAAAGGCACCGGCACCGAGAGCGACCCGTTCAACGTGGCTGCTGCCGTAGCTAAGTGTAAGGCTGTCGGCGAGACGGCATCTGCCGAGAGCTACTATATCAAGGGCATTGCCGACGACGACTACACGGTCGACAACTTCAAGAACGTCACCATCGACCTGGTCGACCAACCTGGTGCGTCGGAGAAGTTCAAGATCTATCGTGCAAAAGCCGCCGACAACAAGAACATCAAGGAGGGTTACAAGATTAACAAGGGTGCCACCATCGTGGTCTACGGCAAGGTCGTCAACTACTATGGCAACACACCCGAAACCGTTCAGAACGAAGCCTACATCGTCAGCGTTGACGGACAGGCCCCTGAAGTGGAAGGTGGCAGCGATACGCCGACACCAACACCAACGGGCGAAGCCAAAGGAACTGGAACAGAGGCCGATCCGTTCAACGTGGCTGCTATTATCAAGTATGTCAGCGGACTTGAAGCCGATGTGGATACGAAACAGGATTATTACGTGAAAGGCATCATAACAGAAATACCCAACAATGGCATTTCTACCCAGTATAACAACCTCACGTTTTACATCTCCGACGACAAGGCTGGCACCAACAAGTTCTACATTTTCCGTTCAAAGGGACTGAATGGCGGCGATGTCACAGAGAATATGATCAAGGTGGGCGACGAAGTAGTCATCTTCGGCAGCACATGGGTGAACTATAAGGGCAACACCCCTGAGACGAAACAGGGCGAGGCTTACATTGTCAGCATCACACCAGGCGAAGGTGGCGGCAGCAATGAACCTGGTGGAGGCGGTGAAGTGAGTGGAAACGCGCTCTCTGTCACCTTCTCAGACCTCGGCATGGCCAATCAGGAGAAGCCCTCCACACTAACACTGAGCGACGGGACAACGCTGACGTTCGACGGCGGTGGCAATACCAATGCCCCTGCCTACTATAACACAGGCACGGCCATGCGCATGTATCCCAAGAACACCATGACCATCAATGCTGGCAGCAAGAAGATTGCAGCCATCGAGATTGGCTGCGATGAATATAACGGCACACTCTACAATGCCAGTGGCGACATTACGGCCAATGGTACAAAGATGACCATCGACGGAACCAACCTGAAGTTTACAGGGCCAAACGCAAGCACGGCAACCATTGCCAACACCTCTGAGACGACAGGTGCACCGAGCCAGCTACGCATGAAGAAGCTGAAGATTACGTACGCCGAATAATCTTTTTAATTCCATTCTAATATCACAATGTCACACGCACCGGCTATCAAGCTGTTAGCGTGTGACATTGTGAATACCTGTAATTGCTACTATTAATACTTGCAAAATCTACCATTAAAAACTCAATCACCTTCTAAGAAATACGCCGGAAACAAGTCAATACAATTAAAAAAATAGAAATTTATTTGGATATTCGCTTAATTCTTCGTACCTTTGCAGCCGCTTTTATGCACATTAGACAAGTAACATATAAAATTAACAAGTAAAAATGAAAAAAGGTATTCATCC
>DFGF01000122.1 GCA_002371715.1 Prevotella sp. UBA3757 | reverse complement strand
CACGCTGTCGAGGGTGCGCTGCACGACCTGTTCGGCATTGTAGGTGATGGTGACTATTGAAAATCGTATCATCGTGTTACTGTTCTTTCTCTTTTCTCATCTCTTTGGGCCGCAGGGCACGCTCGTAACCCTCCACGTACTGTTTGGCAATGCTCTGCTGCGAGTATTGGGTGGCCACTTTCTGCAGACAGTTGTCGCGCAGGGCCTGGCGGTCGGCCTGGTAGAGCACGTAGTGCATGCCGTTGGCCAGGTCTGACGCGTCGCGGAAGTTGGCCACGTAGCCGTTCTTGCCGTGGTCAATCATCTCGGGTATGCCACCCACGCGGAACGCCACACTGGGCACGCCGCAAGCCATGGCCTCCATGATGGTGTTGGGCAGGTTCTCCGACAGCGATGGCAGCACAAAGACGTCGGCGGCATTGTAGACGGCTGCTATGCGCTGCTCGTCGTTGACGTATCCCAGTGCGAGGGTGGGGAAGGGCAGCCTCCCGGCTATCTCCTCCGCATGGCCGCCCAGGATGGCTATCGTCGTGGTTTTACTGCATTCCGGGTGCATACTGGCCATCAGCCGGCAGGCCTCTACCAGGTACGCCATGCCCTTGTTGGGATTGGTCACCCGTTGCGAGGCAAACAGGATGATGCGTCCGTCAAGCGGCAGTCCCACGGCTTGCCGTGCCGCGCGCTTGTCGGCCGGGCGGTAGCGGTGGGTGTCGATGGGGTTGGGAATGGCGCAGATGTCCTGTCCGCTGAGCAGTGCGCTCCGGCGGGCCTCGCTGCACAGCCACTGGCTGCAGGTCACGAACGTGACGCGCCGCCCGGCCAGCATCTGCTGCTTCCGGCGCCAGACGCGGGCCGCCAGGTCGTTGGCGCCACCGCCTCCGGGCAGCAGCCGGCAGTCGCGGCACTGGCTTTCAAACTGTCGGCAGTCCATGGTCAGGTGGCAGATGGCTGTGGCGGGCCAGATGTCGTGCATGGTCCACACCACGGCCTTGCCACTGTCCAGTATGCGGCGGATGTCGCGCAGTGACAGCATGCCCTGGTTGATCCAGTGCAGATGTATCACGTCGGCTTTCTGAAATTCAGCCAGCTGGGTGATGTCTGTGCCGACGTTGGCAATATCTATCTCGAACAGGTGCTGGCGCTTCAGCCGCATGTGCCACCAGATGCAGATGCGCTCCCAGAGGAAGTGCCAGTGCAGCCTCCATGTCTGTGGCAACGTAGAGACCATGAGGTTGTCGGTCGTCTTGTCGCGCACCAGCATTTTGGCCTTCACTCCGTTGTTGTTCAGTGCCTCCAGCAGTCTGCCTGCTGCCACGGCGGCTCCGCCTGCCCGTTCGCTTGTGTTGACTATCAGTACTCGCATATCATTCTATTATGGCGCAAAGGTACGAAGAAAATTGTAGAATGAAGAAGGAAGTAGGAAGAAAATGAAGAATGGGGAATAATGAAGAACGAGGCTCTCGTGTAAGAGACCGTGGAGCGGATGGAGCACTTCTCACATTGTTTCCTACTTCTGGCCCGCTAGAATTTTTTTTCCCACTTAGACCCCCAATTTTTCCTTTTTAATCTGCTCCATCTGCTCCAAGGATGTTAAGGTTTAGATAAGTGTCATAAAATCAGTGTAATATACCGCGCTCACATCCTGCTCACATCCTGCTCACATCCTGCTCACATCATCTGCATCTGCTCCACAACCCACGACATTACGGCTCGTCGCTGACGGCATTACGGCTCGTCGCTGACGGCATTACGGCTCGTCGTTGATGACATTACGGCTCGTCGCGGACGAGATTACGGCTCGTTTTTCTTTACATTTCATGTAAACGCTTTGCTCCACCGCGCCGCGACAATTGTCAAATAGTAAAATGGTCAAATAGTCCAATTCGGCTGTGTTATCGCGCACAACGGCTTGATTTATATCAAGAATAGGGTGCGTTTTTACACTTTTGAGGCATAAAGTATTGCGAGAATCCAAAAATCTTCTTACCTTTGCATCGTCTTACAAGGACAACACTTGACTAAGTGAAGTCAAGGTATAATTAATAGATTGTTTTAGGTTAGTAGTAATATTTATAGTTTTAGGTTTTTAGTTATTGGTATTAAGAAAGTTTTAAATGTGTTAGGATAACAGTGGGCGTCGCGAGACGGTCATAACTTTCTTTTTTAAATGAAAAGGTTAGTATTAGTTAAATATGCTGTCTGAGGACAGACATTCAGCCGCAAGGCTGAGTTAACGGAAAAGGATTTTTAGTTAAACATAGGCTTTTGAACGTTACCGCTCGTTGATGAGTAGTAACGTTTTTTTTTCCATCTTCCATCTTCCATCTTCCATCATCCATCTTCCTTCTCGATGAGTGCCACGGCGTAGGCCGAGATGCCCTCCTGGCGGCCGGTGAAGCCCAGTTTCTCTGTCGTGGTGGCCTTGATGCTGACGGCGTCGGCATCGCAGCCGATGATGGCTGCCATGCACTGTTGCATGGCAGGGATGTGCGGATTCATCTTCGGCCGTTCGGCACAGATGGTGGCATCGATATTGACCAGGTGGTAGCCCTTGGTGGCTATCAGCTCGATGGTCTTCCTGAGGATGACCTTGCTGTCCATGCCCTCGGTGTCGGCCGAGGTGTCGGGGAAGTGATAGCCGATGTCGCGCATGTTGGCGGCGCCCAGGATGGCGTCGCAGATGGCGTGGATGAGCACGTCGGCATCGCTGTGGCCCAGCAGTCCCAGTTCGTGCTCCAGTTTGATGCCGCCCATCCAGAGGTCGCGGCCCTTCACCAGCTGGTGAACGTCATATCCCATTCCTACTCGTATCATCATCTCTTGTTTTCCTTTTATTAACTGTCAACTCTCAACTCTCAACTGTCAACTCTCAACTGTCAACTCTCAACTGTCAACTCTCAACTCTCACCTCTCACCTCCTAAAGAGGTCCTTGATGCCGTCCATGTCGAAGGCCAGGGTGAAGCGCAGCGTCTGGTCGAGCGGGTTGCTCTTGGCGGTAGCGATGACGTAGCCCACGTCGAGCGAGAAGACGTTCATGCGGAAGCCGCCGCCGACGGTGAAGTAGGTGCGGTTGCCCTTGTTCTCCGACTCGTGGTGGTAGCCGGCGCGCAGCGAGAACTGGTCGTGGTAGACGTATTCGGCACCGACGCTCCACTGGATTTCCTCCAGTTCCTCCTTGAAGCCGCCGGGAGCGTCGGAGAAGCTCTTGAAGATGCCCGAGATGGAGCTGACGTCGTTGTACTTCTCGATGGCGTAGGCTTCCAGGCTGCCATACTTGGTGCCGTCGGGGTCGTCGGCTTTCCACATCTCCTCTGTCGGTGCCAGCGGTACCAGCAGCTTGTTGGCATCGGCAGCAATGGTGAAGCGGTTATACTCGTCGACGGGAATCATCAGTGAGGCACCCAACCTGAGGTTGGCGGGCAGGAACTGTGAGCGGTCGTCGCCAAAATAGGTAATCTTCGAGCCGACGTTCGAGATGTTCAGGCCCAGGCCCAGCTGGCATTCGCGCGGCCCGATGTTCAGGTAGTCCTGGTAGTAGCATGCCAGGTCGGCGGCAAAGGCCGATGCCGGCGTGGCATCCTCGGTATAGTCGTAGCGCAGGTCGCTATAGAGCCATCGCAGGGCGGCGGCAATGGAGAACTTCTCGCTCAGCATCAGTGAGGCACCCACGTCGAGCGACATCTCGTAGGGCTTGACGGTCATGGCGTTCTCGTTCTGGTAGTCGGTATAGACTTCACCCAGCGAGAAGTAGCGCAGCGAACCGCTGATGGCCGCATAGTCGCTGATGCGGTAGTAGCCGGCCACATAGGCGAGGTCGATGTCGTTGACCAGCTGGCGCAGCCACGGCGTGTAGTTCAGCGACACGCCGCCCTTGCTGATGCAGAACGGATACTTGGCCGGATTCCAGTACTGCGAGTTGACGTCCGGGTCGGTGGCAGCACCGATGTCGCCCATGCCGGCGCTGCGGGCGTCGGGGGCAATGGTCTGCGAGATGACTGCATGGTCGATGGGCCTGAACTGGCTCTTGGTGTCCTGAGCTGCGGCATGGCTGAATGACAGGTGGTAAATGATCAGTGACAGGCTTGCCATGATCATGCGTCGTCTCAGTATAAACATTCTTTTCATCTTTAGTGTCTTTGTCTTGTGAATTAATATCTTGTTGTCTTATTTTCTCAGTACGATGAGTTTCTTAGCCTTCGAGGCGTAGCCGCTGCCCTCGCTGCTCAGCCGGATGCGGTAGAGGTAGACGCCGGTGTGCAGCCCGCGGCCGCCGTCGGTGGTGAGGTCCCAGTCGATGGTCAGTGTGTTGCCGCTGTAGGTGCCTGACTCCGAGTGTGTCCACAGGTGGCGCCCGGAGATGTCGAAGATGTCGATGACCACCTCCATTTCGCTGCCTGCGCGGTCGTGGGTGATGCGGAAGGTGGTCTTGGTCGTGGCGGGGTTGGGCGAGCAGTCGACGTCGGTGAATACGGGTTCGGTGCCCTTCACGACGTTGAAGGTGAGTTCGGCTGTTGACGAGTTGTTCAGCACGTCCCAGGCGCGGAACAGCAGTTTGTGGCTGCCGTAGTCGAGGGCGGGAATGCTGTATTCGACCTTGCCGCTGGTATAGCTGCCGAAGTCGAACTGGAAGTAGTCGTTCAGTGCGTAGGTCTTGTTCATGTCGCCGTCGATGATGAGCTGCAGGTCATGGCCGATGCCGCTGCCGGCGGCATTGATGCCGTCCTCGTCGGTCACCTCGGCCACGAAGTACGGTGTCGTGTTCACATTGTCGCCATTGGTGAAGGCGGTGCTGTTCAGGTAGCAGTAGATGGCCGGGCCCTGCTGGTTGCCGCTGGACTCGCCCTGGCCGTTCATGACGATTTGCTCGAAGCGGCCTGCTGCCGTCTTTGTCTTGTCGCTGTTGACGGCATAGAGGTTGATGATGCCCTGCTGGTCAGAGTATGCTATATCCTTGGGTACGACGAAGGTGAAGGTGAAACGGCCCTGACGCACGCTGTCGTTGCCGTTGAAGATGGTGTTGGGCCGGTCGTAGTAGACGAAGGGCGCGTCGGTCTCCGACGTGTCGTTCATCTTGCAGACTATCTGCTCCTTGGCGTCGCGCACGACGGCATTCACCGTGCCCATGAAGGTGCTGTCGGTCTGGCTGCTGCCGTTCAGCACGCGGCCGCTGATGGTGGCCGTGGTGCCGGCCTTCAGTGTCAGTACTTCGGTGCCGGTAGCCGCGTGGTTGATGCTGTCGACCACGATGCTGGCCGTTGGCAGTGCCAGTCGCAGGGCCGGGTCGCCCAGTAGCGTGTACTGGAGCTTGTTCTCCGACTTGTCGGTAGAATAGATGGGCGTTCCGTCGTTCCTGTAGCCCATCAGGACGCCGGTGGTCACCAGTTCCGCCTTGGCGCGCCGTGCCGCCTCGCCTATGGGCATCATCAGGCCTTGTTCGTCGCGGCTCAGTACCTGGCGTGTAAAAGCCAGGTTCATCAGCTTGTTCTGCGGCTGGTAGACGGTGCGTGTCGTGCCGAAGAAGGCGATGCATCCGCCCTGCTTGTTGAAGAGAGCCGTCTCGCCGATGTTGTCCTCCTGACCGTCGAATGGCATGATGTCGCACGAGGCCGTCAGCCATAGCGGCAGGCGCATGGAGGTGGTTGCCGAGAAGTCGGGCAGCGTGAGTACGTATTCGTGTGAGACGGCATCGGCGCGCCCGTGCCCGGAGTAGTTCATGATGAGTGCGCCCTGCTGCATCTGCTGGCGTATCAGCCGCGTCACGTCCGGATAGCGGTTGCCTGTTGCCATGCTGACGCGCCCGTAGGCGTCCCACATGATGCGCTTGACCAGTATGTCGGGGTGCAGCGTCTCCACCAGTTGTGCCACGGAGTCGGCGTCCTCCATGTGGTGGTTCTGGTTGCCGTCGTCGCCCATCATGCAGACGGTGTTCTGCCAGATGGCGGCCTCCTGGTTGTTGACGTAGCTGTTTATCTTGTCAACGACGATGGCGGCCTCGTCGGCCGTTCGCGCTGAGATGCGCCCGATGGCTATGTCGGTCTTCTCGGTCAGCAGGCTGGCCCCCTCGTTGTCGTCCAGCAGTCCGAAGTAGTCGTCGCTGACGTAGCAGGTGACGTGGCTGTAGGAGTTCTCGCTCTCGTAGCAGAGCAGGAAGTCGTCCACCGACGTGCTGCTCCAGTCGCTGACGCGCATGCGGTTGTCCCAGGCGGCGTCGCCCAGCAGCAGCAGGTAGCGCGGCATGTCGGCTTCTGTCTCGGCACGGTCGTAGAGCATCTTCAGGTAGCGGCGGTAGGCGTTGGCGTCGGGCGTGCCGCTCGAGAATTCGTTAAACAGCTCGTCGGCAGGTACGATTCTGACGCGCAGCGTGTCGCGCTCCTCGTGCATGGCCTTCAGGCGTTGCGCCTGTTTCAGCAGTTTTTGTGATGTGGGTATGATGATGACCATGTCGGCGGCGGTGTCGGCATGGTGGTCCTGATTGGTGATATGGTAGACGTATTCCGGCTGCGGGAACACGCCGTTCTCCAGGTCGGGACTGGCTTCGGCTTGCTGCGAGTAGATGGAGATATAGTCCAGGCGCGTCGTGCCGCTGGAGGCCGATGTGGTAATGGTGACGGTGTTGCTGGCTTCCAGGTTGCTGACGCTGAAAGTGCGGCTGGCGGTCTGCATCGACTCCAGGTCGGCCTGTTTGTAGACGTTGAGCGTTCCCAGCTCTTCACCGTTCAGTGCTGCCGTGACCACCGCACCGTTGACGGCTGAGAGCACGATGGTCAGCTGTCCGCTGCCCGCTCCTTTGGCTGCCACGGTATAGGTCTTGGTGGTGCCGGCCTTGATTTCCGTGGCATCGTACAGGTTGCGCCCGCCGTGGTACCAGGCGTAGTCGTCCACTTCGTATAGCGTGCAGTAGTTGTCGCGCTGCGGATAGCAGGTGGCGAGGAAGGCGTCCTTGTCAATGGCAAGTGGCTCGCCGTCGCTCTCGGTCAGGAAGTAGTAGCCGTAGTCGGAATAGTTGTTGCGGATGCGCCGGTGGCTGGCATCCCATGTGACGGGCCCGATGGCGTAGAACAGGCGCCGCCCGTTGACGGTGCAGGTGGCCACCTCCTGCAGGTCGTCGGTCTCGGCCAGGTAACTGGCCGTCAGCTGTTCGGGCTGTCGTGCGCCGCCATAGCCGTATATCTTTACCTTGTTGACGTCGGTGAAACCAGCCTTCTTGACCAGGTCGGTGGTCAGTTGGTAGATGCCGGTGGCCGGAATGCGGATTTTAGCCCATGTGCCACTGCTCAGAACCGAATGGTCGGCATAGCGGGAGATGGCTGATGTGCGATGGCTGATGGTTGATGGCTGATGGCTGATGGCTGATGTACGATGGCTGATGGCTGATGCCTTCTTACCTTTTACCTCGAGTTTGAAACTGACCAGCTTCTGGTACGCTCCGTTGCGGAGGACGATGGGGACGAAGGCGACGTGCAGCGTGCCTCGCTTGCGGTCAACGCTGACCGACTGGCTGATCTCGGGCAGCGCCTCCGGCTGGAGCCGGAAGTTCAGGTCGTGCAGCCTGGCCACGTCGGCCTGGCTCATCGGTATGTACTCCGGATACTCTATGGAGACGTCGTAGGTGGAGTCGGCATAGTGCGGGCCAAGGGGGTAGGCATGGTTGAACACCGGCAATAGCGAGTCAACCCTGACCTCGTCAGCCGTCAGGTTGAAGAATGTCTGGGCCCTTGCCGGCAGCGTTGCCATCAGCCATGCTATACCTATTATATATATAAGCCGTCTCACAGTTACCTTCATGATTCGTTACTTGTCTGTTGTCTCTCTCTCTGACCTCTTACCTGGCGTGGAAGTCCAGCACTTTCCGCTCCTCGAGCCATCCTTCCAGATGGTCGTCAATCTTCACTGGTCCTACCCCCACTGGCGTACCAGTGTAGAGCAGGTCGCCGGTCTTCAGCGTGAAGAACTGCGAGATGTAGCTCACCAGTTCGTCAATCTTGTAGAGCATATCGCTCGAACACCCCTCCTGCACCGTCTGTCCGTTGATGTCCAGGTGGAAGTGTAGTGCCTGCACGTCGCGCAGCTTTTCCTTCTCCACCCAGTCACCGATGACGGCCGAGCCGTCAAAGCCCTTGCAGATGTCCCAGGGCAGGCCCTTCTGGCGTGCGTCGCGCTGCCAGTCGCGCGCGGTGAAGTCGATGCCGACGGTCACGGCGTCGTAATACCTGTGGGCAAAGCGTTCGGGTATGCTCTTGCCCAGTCGGCAGATGCGCACCACGAGCTCTGTCTCATAGTCTACCTGCTCGCTCCAGTCGGGTATGAAGAAGGGCTTGTGGCTCTTCAGCAGTGCCGAGTCGGCCTTGGTAAAGATGACAGGTCTCTCTGGTTTATATAACGCGCCATCCAGCTCTTTATTGTGCTGGATGTAATTCATTCCTACAGCAAATATCTTCATTTCTTCACTTTTTTGTTAGTACATTGGCCGCAAAGGTAATAACTTTCCCGGTAAAAACCAAAAGAACGGCTGCGATTTAGCCATCAAAAAGTGGGCGCCGGGCCGGCGTCCACTTCTCCTGATGTCGTCTTCTGGCTGTTTACACCAAGTGTTCGATGAGGTCGGCACGCTCGCCCGGCAGCATGTCGATGACGGGAATTTCAATCATCGTGTAGCAGCCCGGCTGCAGGCGCATCGAGGCACGCGCCACGTTGACCAGCACCTGGCCGGTCAGTGCGGGGTTGTTGATGCTCATGTTGAACTCCAGGCGCTGGTTCTGGGTCTTGCCGCTGACACCCTTGCGCACCAGGTTGACACCATGACCCATGTCGCGCACGTCGTCGACAGTCTCTACCTGGAATACGTGGGTCTCATCGCTGGCGAAATAGGGATCGGCCTTGATGGCAGCTGTCACCTCGTCGAGCTTGGCGCCCTCTTCGAGTTCTACGTACCCCATGCGGCGATGGATGCCCTCGCCGAGGGGTATGGTCATCGAAAGTGCATTCTTCACGCCAGCCTTTGAGCGCACGCAGACG
>DFGF01000006.1:20951-21185 GCA_002371715.1 Prevotella sp. UBA3757 | reverse complement strand
CAAGTGTCGCGCCTGGACGCAACATAAGAAATGCTTTGCAGGCACCTGTACCGCTATATGCGAAAGAACGGGGTCTAAGCGTATAGCCCATCACCTGAGGAAAACGCTCCATGTTGGCAATGATTTGCGTCTCATTGGGCAGCACCGTACGGTCGAAATCCTTCACGATGCCGCTGACAGTATAGACCAGCGTCGAGTCGTACGGATCTTCGTGGTTCATGAAGACAGAGCGCT
>DFGF01000006.1:20610-20853 GCA_002371715.1 Prevotella sp. UBA3757 | reverse complement strand
ACGACTCGCCGATGGGATCCTTCTCACCAAAGAGACGCCGAGCCAGTCTTTCTGTGATAACGCACTTGTCTGGCGCATCAAGAACTGTCCGTTTGTCTCCCTTCGTTAATTCAAAATCGAAGAAGTTGAAGAATGTCGAGTCTGTCAGCATAATGATGCCATTCTCCTTATCTTCTTCCTTCACCTCCCGCTGACCATTTTTAATCCGTCCGTTCTGGCTCATCACGCAACAGGTCTGCTCTA
>DFGF01000006.1:20295-20548 GCA_002371715.1 Prevotella sp. UBA3757 | reverse complement strand
CTATTTCCGGGCACATCTCTTTAATTTCTTGTGCAGCTTGCGGCCACATAAAGAAGTCCTCGCCACTACCCGTCAGGCAGATGCGGTCGGCATTCTTATGCCACGAGTCGATACTATACTGGCGCCAGGTGTAGTCACCCATGAGGATGATGAACATGAGCGACACCACCAGACCAGCTATATTAATAAAGGTATATAGCTTGTTGCGCGACAGGAATCTGAAATAACTCTTCATATCATTTACGTTTTGTTG
>DFGF01000006.1:0-20165 GCA_002371715.1 Prevotella sp. UBA3757 | reverse complement strand
TAAAGCGTATGATTTTTAGACACTCTCGCCAGAGAATCGCGGCGAGAGGCTGCGATACAGGTCATAGCCGCCAGTATCGGAGGGGTAGATGATGGTATCGATGAAGTAGTAAACTTTTCACATTTCGCTCCTTTGGCATCGTCAAGTCAGATAAATTGGAATTTATCGAATACCTCCAGTGACCTCAGTAAGCCGCTTATAAATACGCCGCCCTAATAACTCTGCGCCTTTGCTGTCAAAATGCAATCGGTCACGTTGGATGGTTGCATCCTCGATGTCAACCACGTGGAAAATAGGATCTTCTTCTGCAAGGCGATGCAGGGACTTCACAATCAGTTCGCTACGGTCGCGGCTTTTCAGCGAATAGGTTCCGCAGATGAATGGCAGACTGGCATACAATACTTGTTTGAAATAAACAAGCAATTCGGGCGAAATCAGAGTGCTCATAGAGTTGTTCAGCCTTTCCTCAAAATGGCAATGATAATGAGCAGGTAGCCGCTCAGGCATAGCAACGGGGCGAGGACGATTCTTCGCGCTGAGAAGATGTCGGCACAGAACGACTGCTCTGTGCTGCCGGGCCCTGCCATCAGGAGATAGCCCGTGGCTGTCAGAAGGCAGGCTGCCACCATGATGCGGCGACGGGTGAAGGGGGCCGACCAGGAGCGATTAGTCTTGGGGATATTGCCGGATGTAGTGTTCATATTGTTTGCTGTATTGTTGGTAAATATCTTTTCGTTCATTTTGTACGGCCACGGCGAGTGCATGCTGCATGGTCTGTAGCCAGGAGTACTGAGAGTAGAGAGAACCGGCACGGCGAGACGGTCGGATGGTGGCTATCCATGAGAGCCACTCGTCAGCACGGCGCAGCAGGCTGCTGACAATCTTGTCACCATCCGCCGACCGTTGCACAGCATAGAAGCATCGGGCCATCGAGAGAGCGGCCTCAGTGTAGGGCACATTCTCATCAGGCATTTCCCGCTGCCACTTCCGACACACCTCTATGGCCCGTTCTGTGTCGCCCTGCTCCAACAGCGAGTCTATCAGGATGGACATGACCATCTGGTGGGTGTTGGCCATGTGCAGCACGTCGGCATCGGCATAAATACCTTTCTTGCTGAGGTTGCCGAAGCGGAAGCGGTGCATCACGTTGTCGTAGAGCCGCCCGGTGTCCACACTCCGGCCCGTTGCCGTGGGTGAGATGCGCCAGGCCAGCCCTTCGAGCACCATGTGGTCGCGAAGGAACGACAGCTGGTCGGGCCCCATGCTGATAGAGGCGTAGACGGGGCGGCTCCAGTCGGCATGCGACAACAGCTCGAGCACCATCAGCTCGTTTTTGTAGAGTGCCAGCTTGCCCTTAAGGGAAATCCGCATCGTGCCCTCGCTGGACGTGATAGTGACGCTGTCCGTGGGAATGCACTGCATGTCGCCCGAGTCATTGAGCACCCATTTCCGGATGATGTTCTTCAGTTCATAAGGGTTGTCGCCTAACAGTTGCCGGGCCTCTTCAGGATGCTGGGCCATGTACGCCTCTATCTCCACCTTCAGTTCTGGGCGAATGGGGATATACTCCCTCTGGCCTTCCTGATAGTCCTCCGGCTGCCATCTGATGGGCAGGGCTGGCGAGTCGTAGGCAGGGCGCTTCATCTGGTCGATATACCAAGGGGTCTGCAGGTATTCCATGTTGACATCGCGCGTATCCGTCCGCACACCCTCCACCTCATGGTTGTACCACAGCGGGAACGTATCGTTGTCGCCGGAGGTCAGGATGATGGGGTGGCCCTCGCGCTGCATGCTCTCCAGATAGTTGGCGCCGAAGTCGCGACAGGTATAACGGCCGGAGCGGTCATGATCGTCCCACGTCTGCGAGACCATCTGAAGCGGGACTAAGAGGCATAAGAGACCCACCCCCCAGCCCCTCCCTGTATGGAGGGGAGTAGATAGTTCTGATGCAGATGTATTTACTCTCCGCCCTACAGGGAGGAGTCGGAGGAGGGTCTTCTCTACGCCCGCTACCCCCAAGCCAATCCAGATGGCGAAGGCATAGAAGGAGCCGGCATAGGCATAATCGCGCTCACGAGGCTGGAGGGGCGTCTGGTTCAGATAGAGCACGATGGCAAGTCCTGTCATTACAAATAGCAGGGTGACTATCAGCAGTTGCTGCCGCCCCTCACGCCCACGTCGCCACTGCCAGCAGATACCAGTGAGGCCCAACAGCAGCGGCAGACCGTAGAACACGTTGCGCCCCTTGTTCTCGGCGAGGTCTGAAGGCAATTGTGACGTGTCGCACCCCAGCAACCAGTCGTCTATCCATCGGAAGCCCGTTATCCAGTTGCCGTGCTCCACTTCGCCGTGCCCCTGGATATTGTTCTGCCTACCTACGAAGTTCCACAGGAAGTAGCGCCAGTACATGAAGTTCACCTGATACGTGAGGAAGAAACGCAGGTTCTCCCTCATGGTGGGCAGATTCTCCTTCTTCTCCACACCGCCCATCCAGTCCTCGTAAGCCTTGGCGTGGCGTTGGGAGTGCATACGTGGAAACATCATGTTTTCTTTATAGCGGTACTCGCCTTCGCGCTGAAGGGCCTCGTAGTCCAGTTCGCTGGTGTAAGCCTGTCCGTATAGCAGTGGTGTCTTGCCGTATTGCTCACGGTTCAGATAACTGGCGAGGGCAACGACGTTGCCAGGGGCATTCTCGCACATTGGTGGATTGGCATTGGCGCGGATGTAGATGACGCCATAGCTGCTGTAGCCTGCCAAGATCATCAGCAGACATGCCAGTGAGAGTTTGTACCGTCTGCTTCGTACTTTATAATATAGGTACACGAGCACAGCCACAAGCAGGATGACATAGGCCCCCAACTTCACAACACCAGGGATGACGCCATAAAGGATGACACCCAGCAACAGGCATCCTGCCACGAGGGCTTTCAGCATGCCAAACATGGTGATTTGCTTGGCCTTGCGGAAATAAACCACCAGCGACATCGCCGGCAGACAGAGCAGGCAGAGCAGGTGGACACCAATGGAAAGGCCTGTGATATAGGCTATCAGGATGATCCAGCGGTCGCTGCCAGACTCGTCGGCCTCAGTCTCCCACTTCAGTATCAGCCAGAACATCAGTGCCGTCAGGAAACTGGAGAAGGCATAGACCTCGGCCTCGACGGCTGAATACCAGAACGTGTCGCTGAAGGCATAGGCCAGTGCGCCCACCACGCCGCAAGCCTCGATGGTGATAACCTGTGACATGGGGATAGCTGTCTGTTCAGGTGTCATCAGCTTTTGGGCCAGATGCGTGATGGTGAGGAAGAGGAAGAAGATGCAGCCGGCACTCAGCAGGGCCGACAGCAGGTTGACCATCAGTGCCACTTGCGACGGACTGCTGGCAAACTGAGAGAAGAGGTTGGCGGCCAGCATGAAGAAGGGTGCTCCAGGCGGATGGCCAATCTCCAGCTTATAGCCACAGGCAATGAATTCAGGACAGTCCCACAGGCTGGCTGTAGGCTCAACGGTCAGTCCATACACCACGGCGGCGATGACAAACATCAGCCACGCCACGCAGGTATTGATTCTTGAAAAGGTTGTTTGTTGCATCATGCTTTGCTCGTTTTTCGTGCAAAGGTAGCAACAATCGTCTAACAGGCCGAAAAAGAAGTCTGACATTTGCCTGACATTTCATTGTCAGGTTCTTTGTCAGACACCTATTATTTAATAGTCAACCGATAAGCCTTACTGCGGTCAGACTCGATTTTGAGGTTGGAATGCTGCTCTATGACGGGTTTCAGCCTGCGTATCAGCGTATAGAGCGTATCGTTGGCATCAGGTTTCTTGGGCCACAGGGCCTCACAAATCTCTGTCTTTGACAATGAGTGTGAGGGCGAATGGAAGAACATCTCCATCAGCTGGTGCTGCATGGGAGTCAACTGCACATGGCTTCCATCAGCCGCATAGAAACGGCCTTCAGTTTCAGAATAGGTCAGGCCGCCAAAGCCATTACCAAGAATCACGGGGACAGGTTCATGATTCTGGCCAGAATCAAGCAACCTGTCCCCATGATTCTCGGCTCTGCGATACCACACGAACATCGCCCAGCATCCCGTCAGCACCCACAGCAATGCCGCTGGCCGCTGGTCGGAGAGGCTGAAGATGGTAGCCTCGGAGCAGTGGGCATACGCCTTGAACTGCGTGCTGCGGGTATCGACAGCCAGCGTAGCCTTGCCCCGCAATGCCGCTATCTGCAGGTGGCTGTTGAACGTGCGGATGGTGTCCTGGCTGATGACATCGCTCTGCTGTTCCTGCATCGTGATGGCCAGTGCCCTGTCCATATCCTCGCTCACCCTTCGGCTTGTTGAGCGATAACTGTCAAGGCTCGTCAGGCTTGACGCTACTATCAGTGCAAAGAGCACGATGACTGCATATTTCTGTTTCATACTTTGGCATAATGTTTCCTATTATCGACTGCAAATATACAACTTTTTGGCAAGAATTGTTCGTTTCGCCCTTATCTTTTAGTAATCGTTAAAAAATAAGTTGGTACAATTCATATGTCATCAGTTGCTCTCAGAGTTGAATCTTCATATCACTCTTAATTACCTCATCCAAATACATTGGAGGCAATATTAGATTAAATCACCCCAAAGGGAAAAGAAAGTTTAGTTTGTGTTGCGTATATATAGCAAAGAGACGTACTAAACTCAAAATATTTATATAATTCTTGGCAAAAGCATTGTCGATTCAGAAAAATATCGTAACTTTGCAGCGAAAAGATGTATAATAACGATTAGGAGGTAGAGTTATGTTAGGAGTTAATTCCCCAAGAGAACGGATCACACCTGAGTTTTCGAAAGAGATTCGGGCATCACTACGTCGTGCTATGACGGGGCAGCTCAATGAGAAAGAGAAGGCTGCACGGCAAAGGCTAAAGGATAGCGAGAAATACTGGACGATGGAATGGAAGGGGCTGCATTTTTAGGAAAACTCGTTTCTTTCCCACTGACTGATTTCCAGTGTCTTAATACTTTTACTTCTGGTGTTGAGTCTATGGACAAATTTATCAGAGGTGATTTCCGATTGAGTGTTGAGAATCACTATTGTCAGGCGTATGCTGTAAAACTCGAGGAAGAGATTTATCAAAAAGTGCTAAATATTTGCTCTCTTCTTTCTTTGTTTGAGTATTATTGTGTAATTGTTGCAAACAAATAGCAATCAGAATAACGACAATGCGCAAGCGAGAGATGATAAACTATGTTAATAGAGAGAAAAGAATGGCCGATTTGTTTGGTCATTCCAAAGATTTGATTACTCTCTCTCTCTCTCTCTCCTCTCTCTCTCAGGTACTCACCTACAATAACTTATACATTATTAAGACTCGCGGGCACCCGCGTAAATATACGGCTTTCCATGCAATCATGCAAGGGAGGCCGCATTGTTTTTTTACGTGCATTCACATAAACATTAATCCATAAGACAACATGACGGATATGAAACACTACATGACAGACAGACGGAAGTACGAGCGGCCCGCGATGCGGGTCATCGAACTTCAGCACCGCACGATGCTGCTACAGATGTCGGGCGACAGAGGCTACGATCCAACGGATGTCAATCCGTTCGGCGATAACGATTAACTAACCCCATAAACGACAACGACAATGACAACGAAGAATACACTGATATTGGCCATGACTCTACTGACGACGGGCGTATTGGGCACCTCATGCTCCAGCGAAGACAACATAGCCGACGAGCCGCAGACGCAGCAGCCCGCGGGCAACACCATCACACTGACCGCCACCCTTGCCCCCAAGGGCGACAACGGCGGCACTACCCGCGACATCACTACAGGCACCGATGCGAACAGCAAAGAAATTCTGAACGTCGCGTGGGCTGCAAACGAAAAAATAGCCCTCTACTACCAGACGGGTGCAACGTCCTACGCAAAGGCGACCGCTACCGTCCAAAGCGTTGATGAAACGGGCGCAGCCACCATCAGCGCTGATCTGACAAACGCCATCGACGGCGGCACGGTGAAGTTTGTCTATCCCTCGACGCTGCACAACGGCTCGGGCGACATCGACGAGTCGAAACTCATGACGCAGTACGGCAAGATTGACGGCATCGCCAACAGCATCAGCAAGAAGTTCGACGCCGCCACCGCCACGGGCAAAATCACGCTCAGCGGCGGAACCTCGCTTCCCACCACCGCCACCGTCACCAACTCGGCGGGCACGGGCAGCGTCTTGATGCAGAACCGCGTCTGCATCTGCAAGTTCCGCCTTTCGGTCTATACCATAGGCGTGAACGGCACCGTCACCACGCTATTCTCCGGCACAAATGACGATCTGACCATCAGCGATGGCAACGGCCACACCTACACCATCAAATCTACGAAGGACTGGCCCGGCGGCGTAATGCCCTCTGGCGCGACAGGCAACCCTGGCTATGCCACGGGCGACGACATCTACGTGGCCATGCTCCCCATCGAGAACCAGTCGCTCACACTCTCGGCCACGTACACCGCCAACTCCGTGACAAAGAACCTTACCCTCACCACCAAGCCTGGCACCCTCGCGGCGGGCAAGTTCTATAGAGACGTGCCCGTGACGATGGAACTTGAGAATATGCAAGTGACGGGCAGCATCACGCAGACCCTCACCGTGCCCGACGGCATGACCGTCACCATGAACGACGCGAGCATTGACGTGTCGAACAACCAGCCCGCCATCGTGCTTGGCGAAGGATCGAAACTCATCGTAAAGGGCACCAACAATGTACGCGCCACCTACGCTGACGCCATCCAGTGCAACGGCAACGCCACCATCGACTTCGAGAGCACCACGAACACCATCACTGCCGTGACCCCCGCCAACAATGGCATACAGATAGCCGACGGCAAGTCGCTCAACATCACGGGCACAGGCTCCACCTCGCTCAGCGGCAACATAGGCGTGCCCGCCAGCGCATCGCTGAAGTTCGACGGCCATACCGCCAGCCACGACATCTACATCCCTGACGGTGCGACGATTTCCGGTAGCGGCGTGGGCATCGGCAACACCATAACTGTCGGCAGCGGCGAGCACTTCACGCTCAGTTGGACCACCATCAGCGTCACCACCGGCCCCGGCATCCAATGCAGCGGCAACGCCACCATCATCCTCGACGGCACGAACACCATCTCGACCACGGCCGAGGGCTATCCCGCCATCCAAGCGGGCAGCAGCGGCACGACACTCACTATCCAGGGCAGCGGCAGTGTGACGGCGACGGGTGGAAAATACGGCGCGGGCATCGGCGGCAGATACGACACGAGCAGCAACTTTATTTGTGGCAACATCGTCATCAATAGCGGCACCGTCACGGCCACGGGCGGTGAAGGAGCTGCTGGCATCGGCAGCGGCGGCATTGGAAACGTTGGCATGAGCAGCAACTGCGGCGACATCACAATCAGTGGAGGCACCGTCACGGCCACGGGCGGCAAAGGAGCGGCAGGCATCGGCAGTGGAGAGAGCTACAATTTGGGTTATAGCACCTGTGGCGACATCACCATCAATGGCGGCACCGTCACGGCGACGGGAGGATTATGGGCAGCAGGCATCGGCAGTGGAAACATAGGCAAGTTCGCAAGTATTACCATCACAGACGGCATCACCAGCGTTAAGGGCACCCGTGGCAATTATTATATGGACACCACTTTTCCAATACCAATAGGCAAGGGCAAAAATGACAAAGGCAGCGGCATCGTGACCGTGGACGGCGTGGCAAACTGGTCGGGCATGGCGACCGAGCACCTGAACTTCAATGCAAGGTCATGGGGTCAATACGGTCTCGACTGGACGCTGACACACAAGTAAGACAGAGAGATAATCAACAACAATATTCACGACTAAAACCAAGAGAATTATGGCAATCATCTTAAAGAATGCGCCGAAGACCGAGGAAAGCCGATGGCTGAACTTCTCAGAGGAGGAAGAAGAACGTTATAGAATCGTGTTTCGATACGATGAAAAGACTAAGGAACTTGTGAACGTGGAGCCTTGGAACGCAGAGGAAAAGTATAACAACTACTGCGTGATTGTTCCATTTTCTTCTTCATTTGATGGAAAAAAGATTTTGGGCCAATGGATGACCTTCAAAATGTTATTGGTTCTACATATGATCCCAAGCCAGATGGTTATAGATCATGGATAAAATATATTGAGGACACCTATAAGAGATTGGGATTATCAGACGATGTTGTCTTGGCACCATTCATTAAGCCAGCCTTTCTTCTCTATCTGCATCATGTCCTCATGAGTACCAGTAAGGAGGATGCGGATAGCTCTTACCTGATTGTTGGCCATCTTGCGTTTCAATCCAGCTGTATCGAGACGGTGCTGAATAGCCTGTGTGCGATTCGTCACACCATCAGGGAACTGTATCAGTTCTCGGTTCAGATGCGTCCTTGTCGGATCTGCATTCTCTTATTCTTGGTTATGATTAACACCTTATTAACACCCTGAGAAAGTAAAATCCCCTGCAAATCGTTGATTTACAGGGGATTTTCGGATATTCCGAGTAGTCGATAGGGGAATCGAACCCCTATGCCAAGATTGAGAATCTTGTATCCTAACCATTAGATGAATCGACCAACATTTCAAAGATGCTCTCGCAGAGAAAATCCCTCGGCTGCGGAAGGAGGGGGATTCGAACCCCCGGTACGGGAACCCGTACGGCAGTTTAGCAAACTGCTGGTTTCAGCCACTCACCCATCCTTCCATCAGGAGGTCTTTAAGCTTCAACCGTGGGGTTATCTCCTTGATTGCGGGTGCAAAGGTACGACTATTTTTTGAACCCTGCAAATTTTTCGGCAACTTTTTTTGATTTCCCCCTCATTTTTTCCCAAAACGAGGGGAAAACGCGGATTTTTGCTGTTGTTCAGGGTTCGTCCGTCCATTCGGGGTCCCATGTTTTCTCGACTGTTACCTCGGGGGCATTGGCCGGTCCGTCGTAGCTGCCAGCCAGTAGCGGTTGCCACGACTGGATTAGCTGGACGTTCATCCGAGGTGATTCATACGTTTTCTTTTTCATGCTATAAATATTTTCAATTTTCTACTTTCAACTCTCAACTCTCAACTATCACTTCACGATGACCAGTCGTCCGTTGTTGACGTACATGCCGGCCTTGGCGGGCTGACCGTTCAACCGGATTCCATTGAGCGTCCACCAGCCCTCGCGAGCCTGCTGTCCACCCGTGGCCTTTACATGCTGGACGGCGGTGACGTTGTTGTCGTTGTCGCCCTCCCAGAGCAGTGAGAGCGTGGGGGCACTACCCACGCTCACCAGGTAGGCACGGAATGGCGGCACGTAGGCTCCATCCTTCATCTTAACGAACTGGCCCACCTTGATGTCGCCTTTCTCTTCACCGGCATAGCAGTACCAGTTGCCCGAAGTATAGTCAGTGCGCTTGAATACGCCTACCAGCGTTGAGCCATTAGGACTATCTGTTGACACAACGGCCGACTTGGCCACGAGGTCAGTCTTGTTGTCGCTGGGCTTGACGACGTAGGCGGTAGAAGCACTCAAGTTGCCCGTAACAGGGCTGCTGAGTGTAGCTGCGCTCGATGACACCGACGTAACGGTATAGAACTCGCCCAACTCTGCGGCGTCGCTCGCCATGATGCTGTAGGGCAGGCATACGGTGGCCAATTCGTCCTTGGTGAAGCTGCGCTTCAGCGTGGCCTTCGCTGCCGTGAATGACTTCTTGACCTTGAACAGGTTTTCATTGTCTTTGTCGCCATTCAGCTCCATATCGCTGCATACGCTGCCTATCACCACGTTCTTCGTACCTGCTGCCACGGTGTTTCCTGCGGGCATATATATAAAGGTATTATTGGGAACATCTTTAAACGGGCCTGAGGTGCGGCTGACCTCCATTCCCATAATCTTCGTCTCGCTGAGGTCGATGAATGTCAGCTTTTCCGGAAGTGCATAGCCTGCGCCACGGCGTGGTGCCGATGCGCTTCCTGCCTGGAAGACGTCGTTCGATAGGTCGGTGATGTCCGACACGCCAAAACTGAAGCCGTCCTCAGCATTGCTGTCCGACAAGCTTGCCATCTGGGTGGCCATCATGTCCTTCGAGCAAATCATGTAAGTTGCCGAAGGGCTGGTTACGTCAATAGAACTGCTCTTGATGGAGAGTCCGCCCAACCCCCCGGCCACGCTGGACTTCGGACCGATGCGGCGGTCGGGCGTTGATGCCATCATGGTTGGAGCACTAGCAGGAGAAGGAGCTGGCAGATAGACGTAGCCGTAGGTAGACTGTTCGACGGCATAATGTACGTCATAATCCGTCTTTGTTGTGGTCAGTCGAATCCTGACAGGTTCCTGGTCTCCGAATTTCACGCATATTTCCTGTCCCACATGATTGGCATCGCAATAAGCACCAATCAGCGTAACCTTACCCGTGCCGGGAGGCAGGAGGAAGGTCAAGCCTTTGAATGCGGCGATAAAGGCATCACTACCGGGGTCAGAATTCATTGCTGTGTTCAATTGGTCAGCATTTACTGTTGAGTTCAGAACCAATACTGTTGAGTTCAGAACCAATCCGTCCTCACACACAAAGCCATCAGGGTCACTGGCCACTCCGTTATCATTCAATGTATACATGATGCCGTCAATGGTAACATTTTTATGTTCGCCATTAGGGGTGACAGATTTGTAATCTGTTGTTACCGTCTCTTTTTTTTCGTCAACGACCAAAGCCAACGTCAATTTGGTCTGAACGGTAGTGGTGGTGGGTGCATCAGCATCGTTCGGTACTGCCTTCAGGTTGTTGAGGTATGTGACAGTAAAGCCCTGGAACACGTTGGCTCCGGTGGCATACGGCCCTACAGTCAGTTTACCGGGTGCTGCCTCGTTGGTTGTAAATGCCAGAGGTATAATATGTGTTTCAACATTTGACACAATATTGCCAGTTACGACATTCTCCGTACCGACAAGATAAATTTCCAATCCCGTTTCAGGTAACGTATTCGTACCGTCAACAGTGATACCCGTCAGGTTTGCATTGTTTAGAATCAGCCTGCTGTGGCCGTCGAACTTCACGATGCCGGGAGAATTAGACAGAATATCTTCACGATTCTGTGAAGTAACGGCGATACCGTTGACAGTGATGCCATAGTTAATCTGGGATATCGTTGCCTGCTTACCATTCAAATCTTTATATACAAGTCCGTCTTTGTATTCCACCTCAAGACCTTCTGGTAAAATGAAGCGCAGTGTTAACGATGGATCTTCACCGACGGCTTCAAATATCAATTTTGATCCATCAGTCGTATCGAATATAATATCCCCTGCTAACGTATTTGTACCTACCAGCTTTACCGTAAGTGTGGGAACAAACACATTAATGTTCATATCGACGTTGGTATCTGAAATCGTTGCATTGTTAAGCGTCAGCGTATTTGTAGAAGCATCGAAATACACAGAAAAATCATTATCCCCCATAATGGTGCGGCTAGTCTCTGTTACATTAATGTTATTACCGATGGTGAGATAACACTTAGTAACCTTCTGCTGGTTTTCTATATATGCGAGACCATTTCCTGCTGTGACATTTCCGTTAGAGACAAAGCTATAATTATTGCTGGTAAGGGCAAACGTTCCAGATGCGTCCGCAGAGGTTGTAAACGTCAGGGTACCAGCAGCAGCGGCTGACAAGAATTGGAATCCATTACCCGACACCGTATTTTCCCCCGTCAAATTGACGGTGAGCCTCGTGATGCTGCTGCCCATCACGAAAGCATAATTTGAGCCAGAAGTCAATGACGCTCCATTAAGATTCAGTACGCTGTTTTCATACGAAACGGAACGTAAATTATCGTTAAGCACATTGCTCTGATTGTCCTCCGTTATCTGTACGTATTCTGGAACTTCATCGATTGTCTGGCATACCCAAATAGGATAGGTCGTTTGTTTGGTTATGAGCAATTTTGATACGACATCTCCATTAACGTTAGCATAATAACTTGTTGGACCATCATCAGAAGATGTATAGCTAAAACTCATTGTACCTGGCAAATTGTACGCAAGGTTGAAGTCCCCAGTGTTAACCGAGGAAAAACCAGAGATGACACCATCTGACCAACTAATTTCCAGTGATCCGTCGCCAGTGAAAGCCAGAGTGCCCAAGTTATTCGTTCCTTCAGTGAGTTCTTGGTTGGAATTCTTCCAACAGATATAATCTAACGTGTTGGCTCCAACCAGATTAATGGTCAGGGCATCAAGGCCACTCAAAACCGAAATATATTCACTTCCCGACTGTGGATTGCTTTTCCGTTGCACTCCTTTCAGCGTCAACGTATAGACTGAAAGGCCACTCGCATCATTACTAACTTCAAACGACACGGTGCGGTCGCCAAGCACATTCTTCATATTGGCACTTGTCACTCGGGTGCCACCAATCCATAGGTCATAATCGGTTACGGTTACGGTTTCTTCTGCCCACGCCCCCACGGGCACGAGCACCATCACGGCCAGCACGAGCAGCATGCACGCGAACCGTAGTGTTTGGCTTTGTTGTTGGTTGTAAAATAGCTTTCTCATTGTTTTTAAAATATAATAATGTGTATTTTGGGGCAAATATACGAATAATATTTTAACTGGCAATGGGAAACGGGATAAAAAATAAGTAAAATTGGCAATTAATTGACAATGGACAAACAACATGGACGAGCCGTAATCTCGTCGAGAACGAGTCGTAATGACGTGGGAGAAAAAAATTCTGGCTACCGAGAAATAGGAAACAATGTGAAACATGTGCAACATGTGTGCCATCCGCTCCATGTTTTCATCAAGGAACACGGCCGACTGACGGATAAAAAATGGGGAAGGATTTGGAGCATTGGCAAAAAATGATTAACTTTGCACGACATTTCAGAAACCCAAACAACGAAACACGGATGGACGAGAGAATACAGCGCATGCAGCAGCTCATCGTGGAGCTGAACGAGGCCTCGGAGGCCTACTACAACGGGCGGCAGGAACTGATGACCGACTACGAGTGGGACCAGCGGTTCGACGAACTCAAGCGGCTGGAGCAACAGGCGGGCACCACCCTGCCCAATTCGCCGACCCAGCGCGTCTCGGAGGACACGATAGCCGGCCAGAAGGAGGCGCACGAGTTTGCCGCCCTGTCGCTGGCCAAGACGAAGCAGGTGGGCGAGCTGGTGCGGTGGGCCGAGGGCCGACCGGTATGGATATCGTGGAAGCTGGACGGACTGACGCTGGTGGCCACGTACGACGGTGGCCGGCTGACGAAGGTGGTGACACGCGGCAACGGCCACATCGGCACCAACATCACGCACCTGGCGCAGAGCATCAATGGTATTCCGCAGGAAATCAGCGACCGTGGGCACACGGTGATTCGCGGCGAGGCCGTCATCTCGTACGATGACTTCGAGCGCTTCGTCATGGAGAGCGGCGAGGACTATGCCAACCCGCGCAACCTGGCGTCGGGCTCGCTGACGCTGAAGGACCCCGACGAGGTGCGTGCGCGCCACATCCAGTGGATTCCCTTTACATTAGTATATACCGAGGCCGACCTGACCAGCTGGGGCCAGCGCATGGACTGGCTGGACCGTCAGGGCTTCCAGACCGTGGAGCGGCAACTGGTGGGCCAGCCCGACGAGGTCGCCGTCCAGGACTGCATAGACGCATTTACCGAGGCGGTCACCTCGAAGCGCAACCCCTACCCCGTCGACGGCCTCGTGGTGTGCTACGACGACACGGTCTACGCCCAGACGGGCTCGGTGACGGGCCACCACGCCACGCGCGCCGGACTGGCCTTCAAGTGGCAGGACGAGGCCGCCGAGACGGTGCTGAAGGAGGTGGAATGGTCGTGTGCCGCCTCGACCATCTCGCCCGTAGCCGTCTTCGAGCCGGTAGAGCTGGAGGGCACCACCGTGCGGCGGGCATCGCTGTGCAACATCAGCGAGTGCGAACGGCTGGGCATAGGCGGCGCGGGCACGGCGCTGAGCGTCATCAAGGCTAACAAGATTATACCAAAGGTGATAGCCGTCAGGCAGCGTGCTGGCGAACTACAGATTCCCACCACGTGCCCCGTATGCCACGCGCCGACAGAGGTGGTGGTCAGCGAGGCCAGCGGCACCAAGACGCTGCGCTGCACCAATGCCGACTGTGCCGCCAAACAGCTGAAGAAGCTGGCCCGCTTCGTATCGAAGGAAGGCATGAACATTGACGGCATATCGGAACAGACGCTTGCAAAGTTCATTAACCTGGGCTGGATAGCCGAGTATGCCGACATCTACGACCTGCGCAGCCACATCCAGGAACTGTCGCACATGGAGGGCTTCGGCCAGAAGTCGGCTACGAACATCATGCGCAGCATAGACCGCAGCCGCGAGGTGGAGGCCCACCGGTTGCTGTTTGCCCTCAGCATACCGCTGTGCGGACTCGACGTCTGTCGGCGGCTGCTGTCGGCCTACCCACTGGACGCGCTGGTCAGCGAGGCCGTGAGGAAAGGCGATGACCTCTTTGCCACGCAGACGGCACCGGAGGACGTGTTCAGCCACGTCAACGGCATCGGTCCCGAGAAGTCGGCGCAATTCGTGCTGTGGTTCCGCAACGAGGGCAACATGGGCCGCTACCGCCGGCTGCGCGAGCGGCTGACCGTCCGCGAGGCCCAGCTGGCGCCCACGGGCGACAGGTGCCAGGGGCTGACATTCGTCATCACCGGCGACGTCCATCACTTCAAGAACCGCTCGGAGCTGAAGGCCTATATCGAGCAGCAGGGCGGCAAGGTGGCATCGGCCGTGAGCGGGTCGACGTCATACCTTATTAATAATGACGTCACGTCGACCTCCGGCAAGAACAAGAAAGCCCAGCAGCTGGGCATATCCATCATCTCGGAAGATGAGTTCATGGCGGCCTTCGGCCTAAATGACAAATGATAAATGAAGACTGATAAAACTTGAAATATAACCGACAATAAAAATGAAAGAGAACAAACTGAAACGCGCCACACTCTGCGTTCAGGCAGGGTGGCAACCCAAGAATGGCGAATCGCGCGTGCTGCCCATCATCCAGAGCACCACGTTCAAGTACGACAACACCGAGGAGATGGCCGACCTCTTCGACCTGAAGAAGGAGGGCTACTTCTACACCCGACTGCAGAACCCCACCAACGATGCCGTGGCCTCGAAGATAGCAGCCCTGGAGGGCGGCGTAGGCGCCGTGCTCACCTCCAGCGGCCAGGCAGCCAACTTCTACGCCCTGTTCAACATCTGCGAGGCTGGCGACCACTTCGTGACGTCCAACGAGATATATGGCGGCACGTACAACCTCTTCGGTGTCACTTTGAAGAAGCTGGGCATCGAGTGCACCTTCGTCTCGCAGGAGGCCTCGGAGGAGGAGATTGACCGCGCATTCCGTCCGAACACCAAGGCCCTCTTTGGCGAGACCATCTCGAACCCCGGCTGTCAGATCCTGGACATCGAGAAGTTTGCCCGCATAGCCCACAAGCACGGCGTGCCCCTAATCGTCGACAACACGTTCCCCACGCCCATCAACTGCCGTCCCTTCGAGTGGGGTGCCGACATCGTGACCCACTCCACCACCAAGTACATGGACGGACACGCCACGCAGGTGGGCGGATGCGTCGTGGACAGCGGCAACTTCGACTGGGATGCCCATGCCGACAAGTTCCCCGGACTGACTACGCCAGACGCCTCGTACCACGGGCTGACCTACACCAAGGCCTTCGGCAAGATGGGCTACACCACCAAGCTCGTGGCACAGCTGATGCGCGACCTGGGCTCCATACCCGCACCGCAGAACTCGTTCCTGCTGAACATCGGACTTGAGACGCTGCACCTGCGCGTGCCACGCCACTGCGAGAACGCCCAGCGCGTGGCCGAATTCCTGGAGCAGGACGAGCGCGTCAGCTGGGTACACTACAGCGGACTGCCCTCCGACCCCAACCATGAGCTGGCTCAGAAGTACTTGCCCAACGGCTCGTGCGGCGTCATAGCCTTCGGATTGAAAGGTACACGCGAGACCGCCATCCGCTTCATGGACTCACTGCAGATGATAGCCATCGTCACCCACGTGGCCGACGCCCGCACCTGCGTGCTGCACCCGGCCAGCCATACCCATCGCCAACTGAGCGACGAGCAGCTGCGCGAAGCCGGCGTGGCCCCCGACCTGATCCGACTCTCCGTGGGCATCGAGGATTGCGACGACATCCTGGCCGACATCCGTCAGGCACTGGATAAACTATAATAGTGTAGAGTGTAGAGTGCAGAGTGTAGAGTTTGCTACCGCAACACTTTTAAGTGAGAAGTGAAAGAATTGTGAATATTCTGATGATGATGCTCCGCGCACCGCGTCCCAGCCGCCAGGACGACATGCGGGCCGTGGCCATGCCCCGCTGGATTCGCAGGGGCTACGACGGTCTGACCTTCTTCGGCCACATCATCACCCCCGACGAACAGGAGGCCGAAGCGTTCAATGGGCGCTTCGGCTCCATGAAAAACCATGAGATGATTCACCTCTACCAAGCCCGCGCCTGCCATGACTCATGGCTGCTGTTCTACGTGCGCTACGGCTGGTACTGGCTACGCGCACTGCCCGCCAGCCGACGGCTGAGGAATGCCGGCTACCAGCTGAACCCCTTTGAACTGGAGGCCTACGGCCACATGTACGACCTGCACTACCTGGACGACAAGAAAAGCGGCACCACCGAGTGGCGCCGCTATGCTCGTATGTCGCTCGAGGAGCGGAGGCAGGTCTACTTGTCGCGGAAGCGCTCGGCCTGACTGCGTATCAGTTCCTCGTCATCGAAGTAGTTGATGCGCATGGCGCGACGCACCTCATCCATGGTCTGGGCAGCCGTCTCGCGGGCCTTCTCGGTACCCTTCTTCAGGATGTTATAGATTTCGGGAATGTCCTGTTCGAACTCATGACGACGCTGGCGCATGGGCTCCAGGAACTCGTTCAGAATCTGGTTCAGGAACTTCTTGCACTTCATGTCGCCCAGTCCACCGCGCTGATAGTGCTCCTTCAGCTCGTCCAGGTTCTGGTAGTCAGGCCAGTACTGTGCGAAGTGCTCCGGACGCGAGAAGGCATCGAGATACGTAAACACGGCATTGCCTTCGACGTGGCCCGGGTCGTTCAGGTTGACGTGCGTCGGGTCAGTATACATCGAGCGCACCTTCTGCCAGACGGTGTCGGCATCGTCAGAGAGGTAGATGCAGTTGCCCAGCGACTTCGACATCTTCTCCTTGCCGTCCGTACCTGGCAGCCGACGGGCCGTCAGATTCTCGGGCAGCAGGATGTTCGGCTCCACCAGCACGTCGGCATAGGTCTGGTTGAAGCGGCGCACCAGTTCGCGCGTCACCTCGAGCATGGGCTCCTGGTCCTCGCCGGCAGGCACCGTCGTGGCCTTGAACAGCGTGATGTCGGCAGCCTGCGAGACGGGATAGCAGAAGAAGCCCAAGGGGATGCTCTCGCCCTCGAAGCCACGCATCTTTACCTCCGTCTTCACCGTAGGGTTACGCTGCACGCGCGATACGGACACCAGGTTCATCAGGTATGTCGTCAGCTCGGCCAGCTCCGTTATCTGGCTCTGGATGAACAGCGTACAGCGGTCTGGGTCCAGTCCTGCCGAAAGGTAGTCCAGTGCCACCTCAATGATGTTCTGCCTGATTTTCTCAGGATTGTCGGCATTATCCGTCAGGGCCTGTACGTCGGCCATGAATACAAACATTTTCTCGTAGTCGCCGGCATTCTGCAATTCCACGCGACGGCGCAGCGAACCGATATAGTGTCCCAAGTGCAGTTTGCCCGTAGGACGGTCGCCAGTCAAAATAATCTTTCCCATTACTTCCTTGTTTTCTCTATTGTGTCTTTGTTTTGGAGTGCAAAGGTAGCAAATAATTATCAATTCACGCGCAAAAATGAAGCATTTTTCTGCGAAAAGGCGCATAATTGATGCGCAAAAGTGCGCAAAACGTGGTTTGAGAACTTTTGCAAACACTTTTTCTTGCAGAAACAGTAAATATTTATTATCTTTGCATCAGAAAAAACGACGAAACGTATGATGGTACTCACAAACCGAGAGCTGTTTCTGCTCATGATCTGTACGGTATTCTACATCACCTTATTTATATTGGTGTTGCAGAACAGCCGCCGAAAAATACAACTGCTGCAAAGCCGGCTGGACCACATCCACGACCTGCAGAAGATGGCCGTCATCGAGAAACCGTCCAGAGACGTGAGCAACATCTTCGCCTCGCCGGTCTATCAGCGACTGCAGAAATGCCTCAGCGAAGGGCGCAGCCTGGGCGATGAGGACTGGACGGAACTGGGCGAGGAGGTGAATGCGGTCTACACGGGCTTTGCCGACAAGCTGTACGGCCTCTGCCGCATGAGCGACCAGGACTACCACGTCAGCCTGCTCATCAAGATCCGCCTGCAGCCCAAGGACATTGCCACACTGACGGCCCACTCGAAGGAGAGCGTGGCATCGACGCGCAGCCGCCTCTACCAGAAAGTGTTTGGCAAGAAGGGTACGACGCGCGACTGGGACGACTTTATCCTGTCGATTTGACAGTTGACAGTTGAGAGTTGACAGTTGAGAGTTGACAGTTGAGAGTTGAGAGAATGAGATATCAGTAATAAACAAAAAGCAAATGACTATGGTAGAGTATTTTTTAGCAAACATGTGGCAGGTATGGGCCATCGTGGCCGTGCTCTGTCTGATTCTGGAACTATCGTCGGGTGATTTCTTCGTCATCTGTTTCTCTATCGGTGCCGTCTTTGCCGTCATCGGGGCGGCCATCGGACTGAACGTCTACTGGCAATTGGCACAGTTCGCCGTGTTCTCGCTGCTCAGCGTAGCTTTCGTCAGGCCCGTGGCTCTGCGCTACCTGCACAAGAACGAGCCCAATAAGCCGTCGAATGCCGACGCACTGCTGGGACGCACAGGACGCGTAACGGAGGCTATCAAGGCCGGAGGGAAGGGCTACGTACAGATAGACGGCGACCTCTGGCGAGCCGTCAGCACAGAGGACATCAGCGTGGGCACCACCGTGCGCGTCGTCGGGCGCGAAAGCACCGTCATCAGCGTGGAGACATTGTGACGAAAACAGAGACATATCATAAATTTCAAACTTTAAAACTTCAAACTTCAAAAATCATGAAATCAATTTCTGACTACAAGGACATGGCTCTTCAATCGCTGGAGGGCAACTGGGCCAAGGCTGCCATAGCCTCGCTCATCACGTTCGGCATCATGGAGATTTGCGGCAGTTCACCATCATTCTTCCTGGAACCCGTTTCTGGTGTCATCGGCCAAGGACTCATCACCATCCTGCTCTTTCCGCTGGCCTGGGGCTACTACGTCTTCTTCCTGCGGCTCATCCGACAGGAGAACACCGACTACACCAGCCTCTTCGACGGCTTCAACCAGTATGTGCGCATCCTCTTGGCCGAAATGTTGAAGGGCATCTATGTCCTGTTATGGTCGCTGCTGCTCATCGTGCCCGGCATCATCAAGAACTACTCGTATGCCATGATGGAGTTCCTGCTAAAAGACCATCCCGAAATGAGCGGCGAGGAGGCCATCCGTGAGAGCATACGGATGATGGACGGCCACAAGATGCAGCTCTTCCTCCTGGACCTGAGCATGATAGGTTGGTTCCTGCTGTCGCTGCTCACCGTCGGCATCGGGTTCCTGTTCCTCGTACCTTATATGTATTCTGCCCATGCCCACTTCTATGAAGACCTGAAGGCCGGGCAGTAAGCCGTTAAAGCGACTGGCAGTCGGATTCTAACATAAACAGAGTAATTTATAACTTAAAAAAAATGGATATTATGACTATTGTTCTTGCAGTTATCATCGCGCTGGTGATACTGTTTGCCAAAATGGCACTCGTGATTATCCCGCAGTCGGAAACCAAGATTATTGAGCGTCTGGGCCGCTACTATGCCACGCTCAATCCTGGTATCAACATCATTATCCCCTTCATTGACCGTGCCAAGGAGATCGTCGTGCTGACACGCGGACGCTACGCCTACTCGAACTCGATAGACCTGCGCGAACAGGTCTATGACTTCCCCTCGCAGAACGTGATTACCAAGGACAACATCCAGATGGAAATCAACGCCCT
>DFGF01000034.1 GCA_002371715.1 Prevotella sp. UBA3757 | reverse complement strand
CGATTATCTGTAAAACCATAACGCGTGTACGTGTGTGCGCGTCGCGCGCGTCGCCCGCATGCGTGGTTTCCCATTCCCATCCCTTTACTTAGTTAAGTAAAGGGTGGGGAATGGGGAAACGGGCTTTGCGGTGGGAATCGCATCATTTTGTGCCGTGTGTATATTTGGCCGTCAGCGGGTCTTTTATCAGATACCCTGCCTCGATGCACTCATGGAATATCTCACTGATGCGCCGGTTGCTTGATACGCCCTGCTGCTTCAGGTAATTGGCAAGGTCGGTGTATCGCTCCGGCTTGTCGCTCCAGGGATAGTCCTTGAAGGGGTCGCTAATGGGCTGGCTGTCGGTGTCGCCGTCGCTTACGATTTCACTGATTGCCTCTGATGCCGTTTTCGCGGCTCTCACGGCCTTTTCTATCACTTCATCGGTCAGTTCGTCACCTCGCTGTGTATGAGCCGACAGGATGCCCGTGACGATGTAACTGACCTGCGAGAAGGTTGCTGTCTGTTTCTTCATGTGCTAAAAGTCTGATGATTCGTTATTGCTTGGTGGGTCAAATGGCAGGTCTTCGGCTTGGTCGTTTGGCACTGGTTTCATGTCGGGGTTGAAGTGGTACTTAGGCCGCTGCTTGTCGCCAGACTTGTAGAGCATCTTCGTTTCGAGTCCGATGTCAATCAGTGTCGTGCGTCTGCGGTTGGAAGTCACGCCCTGCTGCGTCAGCCCCCTATCGAGGTCTGAGCGGCTCATTCCAGATGATTCCCACGTCAGACGAGAGAATCGCTCGTAGGCTTCCGTCTCTGCCTGTTGCCGTTTCACGTCGGCAGGATTGATGACGGTCGCGCCGTTGTCCTCAATCTCCACAGGCTGTCCCCAACCTCCTGCGTTGGTGACGTATTGGAACAGCCAGTCGGAAACGTCCTTGCCACGGGCCTTGTTCTGCTTCACACGGAAGTAGATGTCTGGCAGGTCGGGGCGCTGCTCGTTGGGCTTCAGGTCGCATTGCTTAATCTTGATGACTGTGAAGATCTCGCTCACCTTGCGCTGGGTGATACTTCCGAGCGTGCCGACCAGCTTGTCAACCATCGGGTTCTCATGGAGCACTGCCCACAGCGAGGCGTCGTAGTGCGTCGCCAGCATCATGCACTTGCGGATGATGGGTTGGCACTCTTTCTGGTCGTTGTAGTCTTCAACAATGTCGAGCATACCGTCCAGGAAGATGTCGGTCGGTTGCGTCTGCCAGATAGCTTTTAGTATCTTGCGCCATCGGTCTTTTGCCAGCTCGGTGTCACGCAGTCGGAGAATCTTCAGGTGCTCCTTAGCATCTTCCTTGCTGACTCCCGACATCGAGATGACACGGTTCTTAAATCCTATGGTGTCATCCTCGCCCTGCTCGGTATCGACATAAAGGATGCGAGTTGGCAGTTCGTGGAAATCGTCAGAGCCATTCACCTTGTGCCCTACCTTTCGTGCAATGGTATTGCCGAAACTACCTCCGAGCGTCGCCGCTATCAGTTGCGCCATCAGTCCAGTCTTGCCGTTGCCTGGCTTTCCGCTGATGATGTGTATCTCGCCGACATCAGCAAACGGCACGCCCTCGCGCTCCATCGTGTATCGTGGCGGTCGGTACGGCTTGTCGAAGTCGAGGAAATCACCGCTGATGTCCACCGGCATCCAGTCGTCGCCCTTCAGGAAGTCTGGCTGCGGCGGTGCCGGCGGTTGCTCTCCCGGCAGTGGTATTTTGTTCTGTTGTTCGCTCATAGTTCACTTGATGTTATTCGTCGCGCATGATGGTGAAGCCGTCCGCGATGCAATTACGCTCGAATAGCTCGCTGCGCTCGGTTTTGTCGTCGAAATAGATGACGTATCTGCCCGGCTGACCCTCGGAGCAGTCCATGTCGAGCAGGTAGCCGCGCTTCAGGGCGTTGTGTCGGTGGTGCAACTGGCTGCGGGTGTACGGATTCAGTACCACCACCTTCAGGTTCGTCTTGCGTTCGAGCCCGTAGATGATGCGCCGTTTCTCCTTACGGATCATTTCCTTGCGGTTCTCGCTGCGTTTCTTCAACGAGGCTTTCCACTTCCTTGGGTGCTTCCGTTTGGCGGTCTCTTGGGGTAGTTCTCGCAGTCCTGCGCGAACCTCTTCCCACCGCCGCCGGTTGCCCTCCAGCGTTGCCTCGCTGGGCGCGTGACCTCGCTTTCGGTCATAGCAGCCGTTGTGCTCGTTGGTCTTGGCCATCGCCTTCGTCTGCCGCCGCTTGATAGCCCGCCAGCCCTCCTCGCTCTTGGTGAGGTGGAGTTCACGGGCGAAGCAGTGGAGCTTGTAGAGACTGATGCCCATCGCCTTAGCCAGCCGCTTGTTCTCGATGGTAGGAAACCACTGGCAGAGCCACTCGCGCTGCTCATCGTTGAGCACCCGGCGATGCACCTCGCCACGGGTCATCTCAGTCTGTCCTGGGTATGGTGTCATATTCATCTATCAATCTTAAAAAGTCCTTGGTGCGGATATGTTCGAAGAGGTGCATCTGGCTTGGCATCGTCGAGACCCAGCGGATGAGTTGCCGTGTCTTCAGTTCGTCGGTGCCCGTGCGGTCTTCTACCATGAGAATGAAGTTCTTCCACCAGTCGCTCTCTGTGGCCAGGTCATCGTCGCGCTCCGAGTGTCGGGTGTCGCGTGTGGCCCGCTGTGCCCATTTGCGTGAAGCCTTGATGAGCTTCCGCAGTTCCTTGAAGTAGGAGCGGTCGCGGTCGTCAAGCGGTGTCTTCACCTTTGCCAGCAGGTCGTCGATGTCGAGCAGAATGGAGTCTATCACGTCGGCCAGCACCGTCGTCAAGTCCATCATCACGGCCACCGTCTCGATGTGGCCGTGCAGTTCCTCGCGCGTCAGTCCTGTGGCCTGAATGAGGTGCAGCGCGTTGATGATGTCGTCCCACTGCTTGCGTGTCTCGTCGGTCATAGTTCCTTGGTTTAGTATGCCGCAATATCATTGCAGCCTTTCGCTTGTCACTGTGCCTTGCGGTTTTGCCGCAAGAATTTCCACGCCCTGTTAGGCATCGCCTCTCTCGAAAGCGAAGGCCAGCCCGTAGGCTGGTCTTCCTTGTAAAACTCAGAATGGCAGGTCATCGGGTTTATCGTTGTTTACAGGATTGCCGTTACCGTCTACTTTCGGGGGAAATGGGGCTTCCTGCTGGCCTTGGCTCTGCTGAGTGGGCTGTTGTCCCACTGTCTGAGTGTTCGCCTGCTGTGCGGGCTGATTTGCGGGCTGTGGGTTCTTCGATGCACTGGCACCAATAAAGGTCACAGCGTCGAGTCGTGTCTCATTGAACCAACGGCCATTGTACTCATGCGCCTCGATGTGGAAGCGTACGCGCACCTCGTCGTTGGGTTGCAGGTTGAACTGCTTGATCCTGTCTTCGCCGAAAGCTCGCAGTACGATATACGATGGGTTTGTCTGATTCGGGAACCAATAGTATGCCATCACGTATTCCTGTGACATCCACGGGTTGCCGGTTGATTGGCTGACACCGCTTGCCGCTGGCATCACCACCGAGATTTTACCTTCTAATTCCATGTGTCGGTCGTTTATTTGTTTAACTTAATTCTGTCTATCATGTCGCTGATGCTCCAATCGCTGCAGAGGTCACTCCTGTCTACCACCTTCTGTTTCTCATTGCCATCCTCTATCATCGTGTGCTTCTTGCACAACCGTTTCGGTCCGTCGCTGCTGTGCGGTTCATGATGCGCACAACTGGCGCAGCATTTCTTAATCTTCACGCCGTTGCTGTTCAGCGTGAACTCTTCCAACACGCCACCAACGGCCATTGTCTTTTGCTTGCTCATATTCTCTTTTCTTAATTAGTAAAACTTCATCCATTGCCCTGCGATTCTATTGCCGGGCATTTCACGCCGTCAGCACCCTCTCATGCAGCACCAGCGGCCAGTCATCCTCGCCGTTGGTCACCACTATTTCGGGGATGCTGTCGTAGTCATATATCGCCGTGCAGCACTCCGGCCGTCCTTCATGCCTCGCCTCGTACTCCCGGCACAACGACATCGGAAGCCCGCGCTCATCCTGCTCTTCATCTAAGAATTTGAGCGATGGTTCTTCCACATGTTCGGTGGCCAGCCTCTCGCACACCTTTGCGGCCCGCTTCATGCGTTCCACCCACTCAGGCGAGAACGGACAGTTCCACCATCCATTCCCCGGCTTCCGTCCGTCGTACTTCATAACTTTCCGTCCAGTATGCCGCAATAGTGTTGCAGCCATCCGTTCGTCACACCAGGCTGCCAGCCAGCCAACACACCAGCACCAGCACCAACGGGGCCACGATGCCATAGATCACATACTCCTTGCTGGTGAAGTTCTCACTCATGATGTCCTTCCCCATAATCTCCAGAAACTCTTTCATAGTTGTACTTTTTTAGTTATTACTGTGCCTTGCGGTTTTTCCGCAATGACTATCGACACCCCTCTGCGTTAGTGGCTTGGGACACGCATTGCCCACTGGCAATGGCCGCATTAATACCATGTCTGTCTGGAAAGACTTGCCGCTCTTTTTCTGCTCGCCTGGCGTGCTACCATCGCCCTCTGTATGCGAATTAGTGTTCTTTGCTTCGGCTCTTGCTGAGTCGGTAGTATCTTTCCGTCGGCGGCCTTCCCTGTCTCTGCCTCACGGCTTTTGTGGATGCCACGGCCTTCCGATGTCTGTCTACTCAGCCGCGCACGGGTTCCGCCCTCAACTATAAAAGTATGCAAACAAGTCAAAGAACCATTCTCCTTTCATCGTGGAAGGAGCGGGATTCGGACCCGCGATGTCCTACGCTTTTTCGCCGCCTATCCGAGGCTTTAACCACTCGGCGGTTTATACCAACGTCGCCTTCGACCACTCAGCCATCCTTCCTTTGTAGTGTGCCTTGCGGTTTTGACGTAAGGTCATTGCGTCCTTATTTCTCTCAGTCTCCCTTCCCTGATGAGCCTGTTGATCTTGTGCTTCGGATAGGCCCACGACCGCGATTCTTTCACCGTCCCGTCCTCCAATACAATCCTCACTTTCTCCCGTGGCAGCAGCTCGCCATTCCTGCGCAACCACTCCAGCGTGAACATTCCGAACGTTTTACAGAACTCATCCGGCGACAGCCACACCTCGTCGGCACCCTCCATCACCTCCGCGACGGTCTGCCTTACTGTAGCAATAATCTCCGCTCTCAGCATCTTGTCCATAGATCACGCCCTTTCCAACATCGGAATAATACCCTGCTTCTTTAACTCCTCATACAGGAACTTACGGCCTGCCTGCGTCCATTCGGTGTGAAGCACCACGTCTGGGCGACCATCAGCACGGGTGATGTCAATAGAACGACTCGACACATATCCGCAATCCTTATATTTCGCATAGAGAATCCACTGGCCGTTAATGCTGTACTGTATGCCCATGTCGGCCAGCTTCTTGTTCAGAGCCTTGCCGCTCATACCGTAGTCCTGTGCAATCTGACTGATGGTAAGCAGAGCCTTCGAGCGCATAATCAGGTCGAGGTAGTTCTTGTCGTGCTTCAGTTCCTGGTTCTCGGCAGCGAGTTGGATATTCTCTTCTTCGAGTTTCTTGTTCTCGATGGCCAGCACCTTCTTCTCCTTGTATTCCTTTGCCCATGCCATTGCAGCCTCGGCAGGATCGGTGAAGTCGGGTAACTTGAGCATCTGGGCACGCTGCTTCTGCTCTAACTCTTCCCAACGGAGCACCAACTTGGCACGTGCTTCATCGTTGAACTTGGTGGCGACATAAAGACATTCGGTCTTTGTCAGTTCGTAGCAAGGATATTCGCGTGTTCCACCATTAGGCTGTTCGACCTTTCTGGATGATAGGGAAAATTTTCCCTGCGATACTTTTTCCCATGATGGCTCCATCGCACGGATGGCCTTCATCACGTCATTATGTGGCTTACCTGTCAGCTTGGCAATCTCCAAACTGCTCATCGTCTGCCTGCTCTCTCCGAATTGAATTAAATCGTTTGCCATAGTTCCTTTTATTAAATGTTACTCTTCGTCCATTGTCAGGCGATTGTATCGCCGTCCTTACGCCGTCCTCGTAATAGTCACCGTCCGCTTCATCGTCCCCTCAATCGCAGGGCTGATGGGTGCCTTGAACTGCCATCCGTAGGTCTTTCCCCTGTTCTTCATCTGGCTCGCCAGCGAAGCAGCACTCCGTGCCTTGTCCCAGTTCGGAAGCGTGTACGACATCGTGTCGCCAACTGCAAACTGCTCCAGCATCTCGATTGTCACCTTGTCTGTTACCATTGTCGTTAGTTTTAATATTTCTTAAACTTTTGCTTTCTTTGCTACAACTTGGCAAGAAAAGCCGTATATTTGCATCCCTAACACCCTCGCAAAGTGTTTAGCAAATTGGCGGTTATCCGCTCCGAAAAGACGGCATCCCGTCTGACGGCTATTTCTTTGCCTCGTTGTTGCTTAGTTGCTTAACGGGTGCAAATATACAAACAAAGATTTACATACGTGTAATTTCGTGTAAAAAATTAAGGTTTTTTAGTATAAACGACTTAAATTTGGATTGTATGGCGACAAGGAATGAGCTATTCAAGGCAGCGCTTGATTATTTATATGATAATGGCAAGGTAGCCGGTCAGCGGGAACTATCCGCGTTGACTGGCATTACCGAAACCACAATATCACGAATCCTGAACAATCATGTAAAGCAGCCGTCGGAAGATACCATACGAAAACTCAATCAGGCTTTTGGTAACATATTTAATGTAGGTTACTTCCGTGGTGAAGATGTGCCAATGATTAAAGACACCGAATCTTCACTTCCTACACATGAACTTGCACAGCCTTCCATCGACCCATCCAGTGCCGTCAACGCCGCCATCACTGCTTACGTCGAACTCACAAACCGCCTGAAGCAAGAAATGTCCGACCGTCTCGCCGACAAAGATACTATCATTGCCGAGAAACAAGCCCGCATCGTAGCCCTCGAACAAACCGTTGCCGACAAAGATGCAATCATCCGCGCCCGTGATGCCAGCATCCTCGAACTGGAGCGTAAAATTGCCAATCTCAACGCCTCCGACCTCTCCAGCTACCCCTTCGCCATTGGCGCAGCTGAACCCGAAAAAAGAATAAATGTTTCCCCATACCAAACAAAGGAACCATGAAATATCGTTTATACAATAGCATTCCGCCGCTTTCGTTCAAAATCCAACGGAATCACCATGAGAAGATTCGGGAACCGCCGTAAAATGGCGGCGGTGCTGATGAATAAAAGGAATTTGGCGAGATTCTTGGAGATATGCAAAAATGGTTTAGGATGGTCTGAAATGGTTTAGTATGGCAAATGTTTCCCCATAGTTTCCCCAGATGTTTCCCCACTTTTTTACTTATAACTTAAAACTTAAAAAAAATGATAAAGACAGCAATAATATATAATCATCGGGGACGGTTCGGTAAGGACGGGACGGCCCCGGTAGAGGTGCGGGTGACGATTAACCGTCGCGCGTACTATATCAATACAGGTGTGTGCGTGCGACCGCGTGAATGGAAATTCGGGCAGATTGTCGGGCGTGAGGATTGTGTTGAGAAGAATGAGCGGTTGAGCATCATGCTGGCGCGAGTTGACAGGATTGTGAATGAGCGACTGGCGGATTGTTCGGAAGATGACATCAATTTCGAGGATGTGCGAAAGCTGGTGTTCTCGCCTGACTCCCGGCGTAAGGTGAAGGATGCTGAGGATATGCTGGAATGGATGAAAAATGAGATTGACAAGCTGAGCGTGCGGAAAGGTACGGCAGCGCATTATAGGGTGTCGGTGGCCGCTCTGGTTGAGTCGGGTATCATGCGGAAATGGTCGGACTTGTCGGTGGAGAATGTGCATAAGTGGGACGCTTTTCTGCATGGTATCAGGAAGCATCAGACGGACGCGGAGGTGAAGGCTGGCAAGCCTGTGCAGTACATCAGCCAGGCGACGGTTCGGAATTATCATAAGGACATCAAGGCTTTGCTTGGCCGCGCTATGAAATTCGGACTGATAAAGGCTAACCCGTATGACCGTATGCGCGGCGAGATTAAGCGCGGCGACGTTGAAACGGTGGAGTTCCTGACGAAGGAAGAACTGGCAAGGATTGAGGGGCTGACGCTCCGTGAAGGATCGATGCTGGCCGCTGCGCGGGATATGTTCGTATTTCAATCCTACACGGGGATGGCATATAGCGACATGCAGGCGTTCTCGCTGAAGCAGTGCCGACATGAAGGTGAACGGTGGCTGATGGCAGGGCAAAGGGTCAAGACGGGTGTCACGTACTACATCCAGCTTCTGCCGCAGGTGCTGGCGGTCGTTGAGAAGTACGGCGGGGAACTGCCGAAGGTGGCTGTGCAGACGTACAACAGGAACCTAAAGAAGATTGCGGAGGCGACGGGTATTACCAAGCGGCTGACGAGCCACGTCGGGAGGCATACGTTTGCGACGCGGGCACTTCACGAGGGGGTGCCGATTGAGAGGGTGTCGAAGATGCTGGGGCACGCGAAGGTGACGCAGACGCAGAGGTACGCGAAGGTGCTGGCTGAGGATGTATTTGGGGAGTTTGATAAACTTGGTGGGCCACAATGATATTGCGGCATAGGCGGACAGACGATTTTGAGACGTGGTTGCTGTGATACAGCAACAGACGGGACAATAATAACAATACTAACAACTTAAAACAATGAGACTATGAAAAAGGTGATTATGATTCTGGCGGTTGTGGCGGCGGTGTGCGGCTGCGAGCGCGTGGTGACGGATGAGGGGACGGCGGCGGAGGTCGTTCAGGTGAAGCGGGTCAGGTTTGACGTTAGCAGTGAGGGGTGGCGGGTTACTCGTGCGCTGACTGCTGACGGTCAGGACATGACGGACTTGTGGATTTTTGACTACGTGGACGGCGGGCTGGTCAGGACGCTGCATAAGACGGCGACAGACGTAGACTTCAACGAGCCGACGATGCCGCTGGCATACGGAGAGCACACGGTGTACTTTGTGGCTTCACGGGGCAAGTCGCCAACGGTGACGGGCACGCAGATTGTGTGGGAGAGTCCGAGCGATACGTTCTGGAAGGCTCTGACGCTGAACGTCGGGAGCGGTACGGCTTCGACGGTGGCGGTGACAATGGACCGCGTGGTGACGAAGTTGAGAATTGCGGTGGCCGACGAGGTGCCTGCAACGATTGCGACGCTGGAGATGTTGCCCGGACAATGGTGGTACGGGCTTGACTACCTGACGGGCGAGGCGGTGGCCAACTCGGATGCCGTCAGGCAGGTAGCTGTTCCGGCTTCGATGGCTGGCACGACGGGTCAGTTGGCGGTTGGCTTCTACTGTCTGAGTGATGATGCGGAGTGGATGGCTGACGTGACGATCAGGGCGAAGGACGGCGACGGTGCTATCATCGGCAGCGTGAGTCTGGCCGACGTGCCGTTTGTGAGGAACCGCGTGACGGACGCGAGCGGTAACTTGTTCGCGTCGCAGTCGGGCTTCTCGATTTCGCTGAATGAAGAGTGGCTTGATTCTTACACCCTTGAATGGTAACGACATGAAGAAGATACTGATACTTGCGGCCATCGTGCTTGCGGGATGCGAGAAGGTGGTGATAGAGGATGCTGCTGGGCTTTCACAGAACGAGCAGAACGTGGTACTGAAGGTGACGGCTGGCGACCGCACGACGCGCGGCGACGTGGCTCTGAGCGACGTTTGCGGGCGGTTGAGCGTGGCGGTGTTCGATGCTGACGGCACGAAGGTGAAGACGGTTGCGCAGTCGGTGTCGGATGCGGGGTTTGGGACGGTTCCTTTGGCAATTATGCCAGGCACTTATACTATCGTGGCCATTGCGCATAACGGGACGGGGGCGGCGACGATTACGAGCGGCGAGAAGGTGACGTTTCCGAATAACAAGGTGACGGACACGTTCTACTATTACGGGCAGGTGACGGCGACGAAGGAGCGGCAGGACGTGGCGGTCACGCTGAAGCGCAACGTGGCCATGCTGCGGTTCAAGTTGACTGGCGAGAGCCTGCGAACGGACATTGCTCAGCTGAAGTTCTACTACCTTGGCGGCAGCAGCACGTTCTCGCCGCGTGACGGCTTTGGTTGCGTGAACTCGAAGCAGACGGAATACAGGGCGTGGAGCGACGACGGGGTTTATGAGATTTACACTATGCCTCACACCACGGAAGACGTGCTGACAAAGGTGACGGTGACGGCCTACGACTCGGGCGACAATGAGGTCGGCTCGGCGGAACTGGTAAATATACCAGTCACTGTAAACCGGGTGACGAACTACGCCGGAGACATCTTCAGCGGCGGCGGTGCGGTGAATGCCGAACTGAAGGTGAACCCGGCGTGGGCTGGCGTGGATGACTACACGTTCTAGGTGTCGAGTTGGCCTGAACCTTTGAGTACGAAGGATCCGTAGGCGAGATTGCCGACGGTGTATGTCTGCTTAGCGGTTTCGAGGATGGCGGTGCCAGTCAGTCGGTAGTTGAAGTTGCGGTCGGCGATGGTGACGTTGAAGGTGTCGCCAACCAGCAGCTCCCATTGTATCTTGGCTACGCTGACAAGATAGCTCATATTTACTGACCACCCTTTGCGGCCTGCAATATATTCGCGCCAGTCTTTCTGTGTGGCCGATGCCTTTTCGATGGTGTCGGCTGAGGTGGTGATGTCATGCGATTTCACGGCAGTGCTGCCCATTGGCGTGGTTCCACGCGATAAGACGATGATGATGTCGTTTCCTGTCATACTGTTACCTCCATGTTACGAGTTCGCCCTTGCCCGTGCGGCGGGTGTAGCGGTTTAGGGCTATATAAATCTGTTCGCCGCTGATATGGCTGGGCGTGTAGCCGCCACGCTCGGTATCTTGGAGCTGGGCGGCAATCGAGTTCTGCTGACTACGATTAAGAATAAGCTCACCAGCGTTGACTTGCGCCCACTGCTGGTCGCCTGAGTAGTGGTTGCCAGGTATGATACCACCTTCGGCATAGCTTCCAGCCGTTGCCGACTTGATGGCCGATATGGTAGAAATCATTGTGGCCAAACCAGAAGCCGCGCCAGCTATCCAGTCCCAAGGTGTGAACGTGCCTTCAAGCGATTTGGCATAGGTCAGAGCGATAGTGGCGATTGCCTGTGCGACGATGCCCATGACCTTGGCTGCTGGATCTTCAATCTGCTGCATGGCTGAGCCGACTTGTCCGATGGCGTTGGCAGCACTTTGCCAGTCCTTTGCCATACTTTCGCCGTCGGTCTTTCCCGTAAACTTATCGATTTTCTTCTGTAGCGCGTCTATTTCCGACTGATAGGCGGTTATTTCGTCAGTGCTCCACGCGCTGCTCATGGCCTCCTGTAAGCTCGTTATCTGTTCTTTCCATTGTTCAACGGGCGACTGAATTTCGAGCTTTGCGGGCAATGTCAGTTCTGCGCCTTGCGTCAGTCCTGTGCCGGGTCTATTATCTACCCGTCCGGCAAGGTCTTGAATAGGTTGCAATTTTTCGGTGGAGAAGCCGCCCTGCATTTCGCTCAACGTCTGCTTGGCCTCGCCCAGCTGCTTGGCGTAGTCGTCGCGGACGGCTGCGCCTGCTTCACGCCATTTCTTTGTCAACTCTTGAACCAGCTTCTCCTGGTAGGCAATGCTGTCAGTGGCAAAGGTTTCGGTATTTGTCGCTCCACCTCCTTTGCCACCGCCGCCGCTCTTCTTTCTGTTGGCGTTGCCAACAATGACAACACCTTGCGCCTGAGCTGTGACATTTACGCCGTTCGGATTGTTCGCGTCATAGTGTATGCCCTTCACGACGTTGCCTTGACTGTCAACGGTTTCGACGTAGCGGTTCGGGTTGTTATCTACAGGCTTTGGCTTCACTTGGCTGCTGATACTTCCAAACAGTCTGTCCTTCAGACTGAGCAAATCCATGAAAGCCTGCTTTGCCTCGTTGACGGTCTCAATGGTGAAGGTGATAGCACCTACAAGCTCCGTTTTAATTGAAGTCGCCATATCGTCCCACCCAGAGAATCCGAAAGTCTCACGCATTGCGGTGCCAAGTTCCGACATGGCATTCTCCAACTTTACGTTGGCTTGCGTGGCTCTGTCGGCGGCGGTTTCAATGTAGTCGCCCGCTTTGGCCATCTGCTCACGGATAATGGCACCGACGGCCTTGGTCATGTCGCCCGTCTCGGCCATCTTGTCCTTAACTTCCGTGGCCGACAGTCCGAGGTTGTCAAGAATCATCAGCGACTTTCGGCCAAGACCTGTCACGATGCTATCGACCATGTAATCCACCGATTGTCCTGTGTCCTTGGCTTTCTGCTGTGCGAATGCGAGCATCGTGCCAAGTTCGTCGAGCGGCAGCTTGAAGTCATTGAACTTTACAGCGGCTTTCATCAGTTCGATGTCGGTCACAGTGCCGTGGGTGGCCTGGCGCAATCCGTCGAGAATGTCACCGCGTCCCAGCCGCTCGAAGGCGATGCGGATGCCCTCACCCTGCTTGGCCAGTTCCACGCCTTGCTTCACCATGTCGCCCATCTCGCTGGCCAGTCCTGCGAGCATACCGGCTCCCTTGGTCATCAGATTACCACCGAACACCTGCAAGGCTCCAGACATCTTGTCGCCGAGCCCGGCAAACAGGCCACCACCGCCAGACTTGCCCATTGCGTCGCCAAGTCCGTAGAGTTCCTGCTTGGCCTCGGCTATGCGTCCTTTCAGCGTTTCCAGGCTGGCGGCGAGGTTCTTGCCGAAGTCGTGCTGCTGCTGTGCCTCACTCAGACTGTTGTAGGCTCTTGCTGCTTCGTTGAAAGCACCAACAAGGTCGCGCACCTTCTCCTTTGTGTTCGTCGCACCGCTGGCAGTGTTGCCAAGGGCACGGGCCGACTCGACGGCCTTCTGCGAGAAATCGGTGAAGCCCTTGCCGCCGAGTTGTGCCTGGTGGGTAAACTCTTTCAGCCCTTTCGCCGCGTCGCGGAGCTTCGAGTCGTATTGGGTGGTTTCAAGTTTGAACCTGGTAATTACGTCTGCCATATCTTATACAAATTCTTCGTTAATAATATCGTCGATGAGTGTTTGCATCTGGTGTGACACAGATTGGAGTTCGGCCAGCGACGCACCTTGGAACCAGTTGCGGGCTGCAATTGCGCCACGGTTTCCATACCTTCCATTGTCGTTTCCCCATCTGAACTTACTGGTTCCGTCTGCCCGTTTAATTTGAACCAGGTGTTCAATGTTTCGGTTTTTCGTTCCTTGGTTCAGAAATCTCAAAATAAAGCCTCTATCAATGCCTTGGTAGCTCATCACTTTTCTTGTGCGCACTGATTGTGGACGACGATTACCGCCTCTGACAGATGGATGCCGTGGCGGCTCGTAATAAAAACCACCGCCAGCCCTGCGCGAATTGAGGATGTTTACCTGACCACCGAGCAACCGTTTATATACGGCAAAGCGCACGGCTTTGTAGGCCAGACGGGGGTCGCTACCCATCCTCAAACCGCTGCCTGCAGCTTTCCGCAGATTGGCACGGGCTTGGCCCAGCACTTTACGGATAACCGCCCGGAGTCGTCGTTCAAACCCTGGGTTGTCGGTCTTCAGCTTCGCCAGTTTTGCATCAAACTCGCTGAGACCTTCGATGGTGATTGTGCCGTTGTCTGCCATAAAAAAAATGCCCGATTAGCTGTTACACTAATCGGGCATTATGATGTCGTGGGTTTACTTTATCCTTCTAATTCTCCGCCCTGTGTATCGCCACCACCGTCGGTCACGTCCTCGGTGCCTTCCACCTCGGAGCCTGTGATGGGATCGACGCGCTGCCAACTGACTTCGCTGGCGAACTTGTCGCTGTACTTCGACGATACGGAGCAGCCCAGACGGGTCTTCAGCTTCGATGGCACCACCATGTCGGCTGTTGCGGCCTTCTTCACTGTACCGTCCTGGTTGAGCTCATCCTTGGCAGATGCTCGCAGATTTGGATAGAGGAACAGAAACTCTTCGCCGACGGGCACACGGAAGCCCTTCAGCAGATTGTTCTGTGCGGCCTTCATATACTCCGTGACGGCTGCACGCATGATGCTGGGCGTGATGTCGGTGTTCTGACAGGCCTCGCGGATCACCTCGTCGAAACTGAGCGTACCGTGGGGCACTGGCACGGCATAAAAGGAATGGGTGCCTACTTTCTTGTTCTCGAGAACTTTGTACTTGATTTTTGCCATGATACTTTGAGTTTTGGGTTAATATACTATTAGTTCGGAATTAATATACTATTTCCTCGCTAATAATATACTAAAACCTTTGCAGGGGTTTACCTCAAAAAAGAAAAAGAGACGGAATGGCAAAATTATTCCGTCTCTTTTTCGTCTGTCTGGCTGTTGAATGCTTTCATCATGGCTTGCATGTTGGCCACATCCTCCTCGCTGATGGGCAGCTCGTCGTAGTCGTCGTCATCCTCGAAGAGCATGGGGAATATGTCGGCTACGGTCTTGCCCTTTGGGTCGCGCATGGCATACATGGCGGTGTAGGCGCACTCGGCTATGAGTTGATGCTTCAGCGTGTCACGGCGACGGTAGCCGCGTATGATGCGGCGCACCTCCCAGAAGCGGATGTCGTAGAGAAATTCACGGCGGGGGATTCCAATTTCGCCCACTAACAACTGGTAGATGTCGTGGGCGGTGGTTAGTTTTTTGCCTTACCCTTTCCTTTCTGTGGCTTTTCGGCTGGTTCGCCCTTGGGGATGTTGTAGAACTTCGCCCAAAGGTTGATGACGGTGCCCAGGGCGGTGCCGAGTTCGAGCGGCGTGGTGTCGTTCATCAGGTCGGTGTCCTTGATGGGCGCGTCTTTGTCTTGGCTCTGATAGTAGGCCATGATAGCGGCCAGCACGAGGTAGATGCTGCGCTTGGCGTCGGGCATCCGTGCGGGCTGGGCGTTGACGCAAGCGATGGTCTCTTGGATGATGGCGGCAATGTCTTCGCCCGACAGGTCTTTGTAGGCGATTTCCGTTGCGTAGCAGTAGCCCAGTGTGACGGGCTTGCCTGCGAGTGTAATTTCTTCGTGGATCATAGCTCTTTGTTGTTGTTTGAATAAAAAAATGAGAGGGCGGATGTCCCGCCCTCCGCTGGCGGGATTATGTGAGTGAGCCGGGCACCAGAGGGCCGAAGCCGTTTATGGTTCCGCTGTAGGTGGCCTGCTGAGATACCTGGCCTGTAGCCTGCACGTTGGTGAGCTTGCCCAGGCCTGAGCAGATGACGGTGCCCATCGTGCGGTTCTGCTCGCCGCTGGCGATGGCTATCTTCCAGCTGATGAGTTCGTCGTTGACCTTACCTTCCATGTCAGCAAAGGTCTTGGCGGTGTCGGTGCCGCTGGCAACGAGGGCAGAGAAGTTGATGTCGTAAGTACGGCCCACCACATCGTTTTCATCCCACACGGCTCCGCTGGAGTCGGTGGTGTCTTTCGTTGTGCTGTTCTCCAGCTGGGCGCTGCCGTGAAATGACAGATCGGTACTCATGGCGATAACCTTATCCGTCCAACTCTGACCAGATGTTGACTCCTCCATGATAAAGAGTCTTAGATGTTGTCCTTTCTCCATTATTTCGTCCTCCCTTTTTTAAGCCAATGCCCCTGTACCCGTCCATTGCTCCGATATGGTAATATTGGCACGGTTGTTGGCTTGGATTGTAAAGTCGCTGAGAATAGCATTGCCTGAACGGGCAAAAGCAGCGTTCTGAGGGTCACGGTTCTTGGTAGTTGGCGTCGTGGCTGTCTCGTCCCAACCAACCTGCGTAGGCGTGTCAGACAAGAACCGGGTAATAACCTGTATGAGACTTCCTGCGATGCTCTGAGGCGGTTCACTGCTGTCGGGCTGGTAGTCCACCTGCACAGACCATGACCGTGAGGTCATCTGTTCCTGGCCAAAAGAACCCTCCGAGTCCTTTGTCTTTGCAGATTCCATGTTGCCGGTGATGCTTACCTGGCAGTTCGTGGCCTCAGGTACGGCATGACCGCCGACAAATGCGCGGAAGTTCTGGCCTTTCAGTTTTTTTAATGCCATAGTTGTTTACTTTTTGGTGATTGTTACTGTTTGCTCGAAGCTGAAGGTGTCTGGGTGGTACTGGCAGATGGTGCGCGTCCACTTGGTGCCTTCTGGGAGAGAGTCAACCAATGTCTGGCACTGGCTGTAGATTTCCTCGCGGCTCTTGGCCGTGAGCGTCACGCTGCCCTTGCTGAGCAGCTCTTCCTGGAGTGATGTCTTGATGCCGTTATCCATTGTCTTCGGTGGTTAGGTCAACATCGCACTGATAGC
>DFGF01000097.1 GCA_002371715.1 Prevotella sp. UBA3757 | reverse complement strand
GGTCATCACCATGCTGGTCAGCCAACATCCCGATGCGCGCATCTTGCTCTTCGGACGTGGTGACCGCGAGAGTCGGCAGTTTGGCGAATGGTGCCAGCGGATTCCTCAGTGCATCTCTGTCAGCGAGCACCTGACAGGCATCCAGCAGGAACTCATACTGATGAGCCATCTTGACGTGATGCTCTCCATGGACTCGGCCAATATGCACATGGCATCGCTCGTGGCCACGCCGGTGGTCAGCATTTGGGGAGCCACTCATCCCTATGCCGGATTCATGGGGTGGGGGCAGGATTCTGCCAACGTCATTCAGGTCGACCTTGACTGCCGTCCGTGCAGCATCTACGGCCAGAAGCCCTGCCTGCGCGGCGACTATGCCTGCCTGAACATGATTAAGCCCGAAACAATCGTTGAGAAAATCAATACTTTATTACAAACCAAACAAAAAGATTATTCGTTATGAAAAAGTACATCTGTGAGACCTGTGGTTACGTGTATGACCCCGAAGTAGGCGATCCCGACAATGGTATCCAGCCTGGAACAGCCTTTGAAGACATTCCTGAAGACTGGGTATGCCCCGTTTGTGGCGTTGGTAAGGACGACTTCTCCGTCGAGGAGTAATCATGTGACTGTTTTGTGTGAAGCAGACCGTCGTCTTACAGCACCTCACGATTGGCTATGCCGCCAAGGGCAACCAGAAGGTTGTGGCCCAGGGACTCGATGCCGCCATCAATAGTGGCGAGCTGACATGTCTGCTGGGCTCTAACGGCATCGGCAAATCGACGCTGCTGCGTACGCTGTCTGCCTTTCAGCCACCTTTGGGGGGCGACATTCTGCTCTGTACGGATGGCGGTGCCCCCCAATCTCTTACCACCTTCACCGACCGTGAGTTGAGTCGGCTCGTCGGCATCGTGCTTACCGAAAAGCCTGATGTCCGCAACATGACCGTCGACGACCTCGTGGGCATGGGCCGTTCGCCCTATACCGGCTTTTGGGGTACGCTGACCGAGGCCGACCGGCAGATAGTAGCCGAAGCCATCAGCCTGGTGGGCATCCGGCCATTGCAGGGCCGTATGGTTCATACGCTCAGCGACGGTGAACGCCAGAAGGTGATGATAGCCAAGGCGCTGGCCCAACAAACGCCTGTCATTTACCTGGACGAACCCACGGCCTTCCTCGACTATCCCAGCAAGGTTGAGACCATGCAGCTGTTGCGGCGGCTGGCCCATGGTCAGCAGAAGACGATATTCCTCTCTACCCACGACGTGGAGCTGGCTTTGCAGTTGGCCGACTGCCTGTGGCTGATGGAGCCTGGGCAGCTCAGCGTCGGTACCCCACGCCAATTGGCTGACAATGGTGCACTCAGCCGTTTCATTGAGCACGGCGGCATCCGTTTCGACCACGACAGCCTGACGCTGCGCATCACTAAACTTTAGACTCTTTATCTACCCCTCATTAACGACCGACTATGACTGAAGGACACGGCGACGACCTCTACCGCTATAGCGAGCTGGTGAAGATGAACTTCAGCAGCAACATCTACCAACATGCCGACCTCTCGGCACTGAAGGCCCATCTGGCCAGCCGGCTCGACCTCATAGGCAACTATCCGCCTCCGCGTCCGCGCCAGTTGGAACGGCTGATAGCCCGTAAAGAGGGCATATCGCCAGAGGCCGTTATGGTGACCAATGGTGGTACAGAGGCCATCTACATCCTGGCCCAACGCTTCCATCACAGCGCCTCCATCATTCCGCAGCCCACCTGTGTCGAGTATGCTGATGCCTGCCGTATGTTCGACCATATCATCTCCTACGAGAATACCGAAGACCTGACGACGCTGCCCGCAGACCGCGTCTACTGGATATGCAATCCCAACAACCCTTCTGGTAATGTCCTGATGAAGGGCTTCATCGACTATATTGTCCGTCGCTCGCCGCGCTATACCTTTGTCATCGACCAGTCGTACGGTTCCAGTACGCAGGAAGAACTGTTGAGGGCGCGCGAGATGCAGGGACTGTCCAACCTCTATATCATCCACTCGCTCAGCAAGACCTTCTGTATTCCTGGCTTGCGACTGGGCTACATCACTGCCGACCCCAGCCTCATCAATCTCCTGCGACCCCTGAGCCAGCCCTGGTCGGTCAACGCACTGGCCATAGAGGCAGGACTGTATCTGCTGGAGCACGAGCCACAGGTCATCCCTCCGCTCGACAGCTATCTTGAGGAGACCGAACGCCTGCGCCAGTCGCTGCGCCAGATTGACGGCATTCGCGTCTTCGAGACCAAGACAAACTATATGCTCTGCGAGATGGACTCGAAAACCGCTCCAAGCCTGAAGGACTACCTGATTCATGAGCACGGCATGCTGATTCGCGACTGCTCGAACTTCTATGGGCTGTCCGACCACTTCTTTCGCGTCTCGACGCAATTGCCCGAGGAAAACGATGCCCTCGTGGAGGCCATACGTACCTTTATGGCACTATAAAGAAAAAAATCACGAAATTTTTTTGGCCATTTGCCAATTTCTTCGTACCTTTGCAGCGTTCAGAGGAATGGGGGGCTCCGTCGAGCCTCTCATTCTTGTTTTAATTAACAACGATATGATAGATAAAAAAATCATTAAGACTGCCGTAGAAGAGTGGCTCCAGAAGGGTGAATACTATCTGGTGGATTTAGAGATGACGGCCGATGACCGCATCGTAATTGAGATAGACCATGCCGACGGCGTGTGGATAGAGGATTGTGCCGACTTGAGCCGTTTCCTGCAGGAAAAGGTCGGTGAGGAGTTGGCCGACTACGAGTTGGAGGTAGGCTCCGCCGGCATCGGCCAGCCGTTCAAGGTCGTCCAGCAGTATCGTAACCACGTGGGCAAGGATGTCGAAGTGGTGGCTGCCGACGGCAAGAAGTACCAGGGTGTGCTGAAGGAGGTGACGGCCGATGGTCAGCAGTTTACTGTCACCGTCAAGGAGAAACAGCAGGTCGAGGGCAAGAAGCGCCCCGTCATGGTGGAGGTCGACAAGGCGTTCGTCATCAGCGACATCAAGTCGTGTAAG
>DFGF01000164.1:17008-17521 GCA_002371715.1 Prevotella sp. UBA3757 | reverse complement strand
TCGCCATACTGCTTCTGCATCATGAGCTGGGCCATGGGCTTGCCAACAATGTTGGAACGGCCCAGGATGACGCACTTCTTGCCGGAAGTCTCGATGTTGTAACGCTTCAGAAGCGTGATGATGCCCAGGGGCGTAGCCGAGATGAAGCACGGCAGTCCGATGGCCATGCGACCGACGTTGATNNGAGGTCTCGATGTTGTAACGCTTCAGAAGCGTGATGATGCCCAGGGGCGTAGCCGAGATGAAGCACGGCAGTCCGATGGCCATGCGACCGACGTTGATGGGATGGAAGCCGTCGACATCCTTGCGATAGTCGATGGCCTCGATGATTTTCTGCTCATCGATATGCTTGGGCAGGGGCAGCTGGACAATGAATCCGTCGACATCGTCGTCCGTGTTCAGCTGCGCCACGCAGTCGAGCAGCTGCTGCTCGGTGACGTCATCCTCGAAGCGGATGAGTGTCGACTTGAAACCACAGGCCTCGCAGGCCAGCACCTTGTTCTTCACATAGGT
>DFGF01000164.1:15404-16899 GCA_002371715.1 Prevotella sp. UBA3757 | reverse complement strand
CCACGGGCTACAATGTCCTTCACCTCTTCAGCTATCTCGGCCTTGATGGCTGCTGCTGTTTGTTTTCCGTCTATCAGTTGCATAGTCAATATATTTTGAAGTTTGAAGATTGAAATTTGAAGTTTATGATTACATCAGCCATCAGCCATCAGCCATCAGACCTCAGACCTCAGCCATCAGCCATCAGCCATCAGACTTCTTACATCTTCGGCATCTTACCCTTCATGGCATTGGCCATCTGGGCCATACGGCTGTTGCCCATGCCGGAGACCATACGCATCATCTTGCGCATCTGGTCGAACTGCTTCATCAGCCGGTTCACCTCTTCAATCTTGGTGCCGGAGCCCTTGGCTATACGCAGCTTACGGCTCTGGTTGATGATATCGGGGTTGGCACGTTCCTTGGGCGTCATGGACTGGATGATGGCCTCGATGGACTTGAAGGCATTGTCGTCTATCTCGACATCGCGAATGGCTTTGCCCACACCGGGAATCATGGATGCCAGGTCCTTGATGTTACCCATCTTCTTAATTTGCTGGATTTGGCCCATGAAGTCGTCAAAGTCGAACTTGTTCTTGCGAATCTTCTTCTCCAGGCGCTTGGCCTCCTCCTCGTCAAACTGCTGCTGGGCACGCTCGACCAGCGAGACAACGTCACCCATGCCCAGGATGCGGTCGGCCATACGCTCTGGATGGAACACGTCGATGGCCTCCATTTTCTCACCCGTACCCACAAACTTGATGGGCTTGTTGACGACGGTACGGATGGAGAGAGCAGCACCGCCGCGAGTATCACCATCGAGCTTGGTAAGTACCACGCCGTCGAAGTCAAGGCGGTCGTTAAACTCCTTGGCCGTGTTGACGGCATCCTGACCAGTCATCGAGTCGACGACGAAAAGCGTCTCGTCGGGTGAAATGGCGTTCTTCAGGGTCTCAATCTCCTGCATCATCTCCTCGTCGACAGCCAGACGTCCGGCGGTATCGACGATGACCACGTTGTACGACTCCTGCTTGGCCTTGCGGATAGCGTTCTGAGCAATCTCGACCACGTTCTTGTTGCCTTCCTCGGTATAGACGTCGACACCTACGCTCTGGCCTACCACCTTCAACTGCTCGATGGCGGCAGGACGATACACGTCGCAGGCCACCAGCAGCGGCTTGCGGTGCTGACGGGTCTTGAGCATATTGGCCAGCTTGCCCGAGAAGGTGGTCTTACCCGAACCCTGCAGGCCGGACATCAGGATGATGGCAGGCCGTGACTCCAGCTTCAGTTCGACGGCCTTACCGCCCATCAGTTCGGTCAGCTCGTCGTGCACAATCTTCACCATCAACTGGCTGGGCTTGACAGCAGTCAGCACGTTCATACCCAAAGCCTTCTGCTTGACGGTATCGGTAAACTGCTTGGCCACCTTGAAGTTGACATCGGCATCCAGCAGCGCACGGCGCACGTCCTTCAGCGTTTCAGCCACATTGATTTCGGTGATTTTTCCCTCACC
>DFGF01000164.1:2139-15355 GCA_002371715.1 Prevotella sp. UBA3757 | reverse complement strand
TGAACGACCGTTCAAGTCTATCACTCAGATTCTCAAACATTTTAACTACTTACGATTTAAGAATTTACTATTTCCCGTTTTGGGTTGCAAAGGTACGGAAAAAAAAGCGAATAGCCAAAGAAAATCTGTTATTTTCTACCCCCGGCGGCAGATTCAGAGGGGTAATAAAAAAGATTAGTTGTCTCACGACAACCAATCTCCGAATTAACCTTAATAATCTAATACCATGAAAAACACACTGCAAATATACGAATAATTCTTTGTTTAGCAATATGTTTCAACTAAAATCAAAAGATATTTAACTCTTTTTAAACGATTTGCCATTCCATTTAAAGGTTGTTAACTCTTTTTCTGCCTTCTGTTGCTCCTCATTGGCCGGCATATCCAATCCTGTCTCCCGCTCGACGGTCAGTTCAGGAGCATTGGAATGCAGCACGAAGCGGTGCATGTAAGACGGGAGTTCGATGCGGTCGGCCAGCGGTAGTGGACGCCACTTGACGGAGAAAAACTGGATGCTGCTTTCGCAGATGTCCCGTCCGTAGGTGCGCACCATGCAGACTATCTGGCGGGCGTCGTCGACAGCCTCGTCCGTCTCTAACAATCGCAGCTGTATGGTCGAGGCAGTATTCAGTGACAAGTCAGCAAAGTCGTCGGTCAGTTCCGTCAGCCGGCTCTTGCCACCCAACTCATTGCTGACCTCAGCACGCATGCCGGAGTCGATGAAGTCGACAAAGTCCAGGCGTGCATTATGCTTGAGGTATGGCACCAGCGAATCGGGCATCGTACGTACGATGTCGCGCATCTTGACCTGAGCCTGAACGGTACAGGTCAAGAGCAACAGCATGGTGAGAAGATAATTTCTCATTATCTCAATGTTTCATTTTCTCATTCTTCATCCACGTCCCGGACGGAGGTCCTTCACACGCACAGCCTTGCCCTCGCTGACGGGCAGCGTCCCCTTCTTGACCAGCTTCACGCGCGGCGTAAGCAGGATTTCATCCTTCAGCGCACGCTGTATGTCGCGCGTCATCTTCTGCAGTTCGGGATAGACGTCGGTCATCAGGCCGTCGAGTTCCACCTCGACTGTCATGATGTCGTTGTCGTCCTCGGTATCGAGGGTAATGAGGTAATTGCTGCCCAGGCCGGGATACTGCACCAGAATCTTCTCGACCTGCATGGGGAACACATTGACACCCTTGATGATGAACATATCGTCGGTACGGCCTTTGATACGGTCGATGCGGCGGTGGGTACGTCCGCACTTACACTCACCTGGGATGATGCGCGTGAGGTCGCGCGTGCGGTAGCGCAGGATGGGCATCATGGTACGGTCGAGGGTGGTCAGCACCATCTCGCCGATTTCGCCGTCGGGCACGGGCTCCAGGGTATCCGGGTCGACAATCTCGATGATGTAGTTGTCCTCCCACAGGTGCATGCCGCACTGTTCCTTACACTCGAAAGCCACGCCGGGGCCGTTCATCTCGGTCATGCCAAACGAGTTGTAGGCCTTGACACCCAGCAGGCGCTCGATGCGGCGGCGCTGTTCCTCGGTATGCGGCTCGGCACCGATGAACAGGGTGCGCAGCTTGGTGGAACGCGGGTCGATGCCCTCCTCCTGGAACACTTCGGCCAGACGGATGGCATAGGAAGGAATGGCGTGCAGACAGGTGGTTCCAAAGTCCTTGATGAACATAATCTGACGCTTGGAATTGCCGGCAGCGGCAGGCACGGTGGTAGCTCCCAGCCACTCGGCACCGTGCTGGAATCCCAGTCCACCGGTGAACATGCCGTAGCCGCTGGAGTTCTGGAACACGTCACTTCTGCGGCATCCCACCATATACATGTCGCGGGCAATCATGTTGGCCCACGAGCAAACATCGTGCTCAGAATAGGTCACCACCGTGGGATGACCTGTGGTGCCGCTGGTAGAATGGATACGGATGGCATCGTCCATATTGCCGCCAACAAGTCCGAAGGGATAGTTCTCGCGCAGGTCCTGCTTGGTGGTAAACGGAATTTTGCGAATGTCATCAACGGTCTGGATAGAGTCGGCAGTAATGCCCAGCTCGCCCAGCCGCTTCTTATAAAAAGGCGATTTCAGACAAACGTTGATGGTATCCTTCAGTTTCTTTACTTGCAGCTCCCTAAGCTGTTCACGAGGCATGGTCTCGATTTCCGGCTGCCAGTACTCCCCATCGGGCTTGATGGTAGCCATGATTTTCTCGTCAGTCATATCTAATTTAATTTACGGATTATCACTATTTATATCTGTGTTCACTCATACGCCGCCATTCTCGCGCGACAACTGCATCATCATGACGGCAGACAGGCCGGCCGTCTCGGTACGCAGGCGGCTCCGCCCCAGGTGGACGGACACATAGCCGGCAGCAACGGCCTGACGGACCTCGTCAATCGAGAAGTCGCCCTCAGGGCCTATCAGCACTGTGGCATCAATGTTATCGGACGGCTTCTGCAACTCGTCGAACAGGAAAGTGCGCGGCACCTCATCGTAACAGTGCGCAATATACTTGCGACCACTGCGAGGCTGCTGGATAAACTGCTCGAAGCTGATGACCTCGTTGAGTTGCGGTGCCCACGCCTTGCGGCTCTGCTTCAGGGCAGAGACAACGATTTTCTCCAGCCTCGACAACTTAACCAGTCGGCGCTCAGAAAACTGGCAGTTGAGGAACGACAACTCGTCGATGCCCACCTCGACGGCCTTCTCCGTCATCCACTCAACACGCTCCATCATCTTCGTAGGCGATACGGCCAGATGAATGTGGCCCTGCCACTGGCGCTGCTGCGGCAGCTGCTCCTTGATCTCGTAGAAGCAATGGCGCGTATGAGCCAGCGTCACCTCTGCCCGGTAGTAGTTACCCTGACCGTCCATGAGCATCATCTCGTCGCCAATCTTCATGCGCAGCACGCGCAGGGCGTGCATGGCCTCGTCGGAAGGCAGCTCAGTAGCGGTCTGTGCGTCTGGGACGTAAAAGAATCGTACTTCTTTCATCTATATAATTTATTGTCTATAATGTTCAATGCTCAATGTTCAACGTTTGTAATCGGTTTCTCCTCGGGCTTGAATACGATGGCAAAGGCTATGCCTACCACAAGTGCAAAGGCGGCAAACGTAAACCAGCAGGTCTGCCAGTCGCCAACCAGGAAGCCGTTCTCCCATGTGCAGTAGGCATTGACGACCTCACCGGCAGCCAGGGTGCCGATGGTGGCTCCAACGCCATTGGTCATCATCATGAACAAGCCCTGGGCCGAAGCCTTGATGCTCGGTTCACACTCCTGGTCGACAAAGATACCACCCGAGACATTGAAGAAGTCGAAGGCCACACCATAGACGATGCACGAGAGGATGAAGAAGATGACGCCTGGCATGGCCGGATTGCCGATGCCAAAGAAACCGAAGCGGAACACCCAGGCAAAAAGCGACATGAGCATGACCACCTTGATGCCGAAACGCTTCAGGAAGAACGGGATGAGCAATATGCACAGGGCCTCGCTGATCTGCGAGACGGACGTCAGCATGGTGGCATTATTGGCTGCAAAGGAGTCGGCATACTCAGGAATGCCCTTGAAACTGGTCAGGAAGGGACCGGCAAAGCCATTGGTTACCTGCAGGCACATGCCTAACAGGGCCGAGAAAATGAAGAACAATGCCATCTGACGACGCTTGAAGAGCCTGAAAGCATTGAGTCCGAGGGTCTCAGCCAGCGATACCTTGCCCTCCCGCTTCTCCAGACGACACTCAGGCAACGTGAAGCAATAGGCAAAGAGTACGATGCTCAGCACGCCCGAAACGAGGAACTGCAGGTAGGTATACTGGAACTTATGGGCATTCTCGCCCAGCGTGAAGCCGAAACCGCTGTCGTCCAGGTAGGCACAGTTGACAAGCCACATAGTAGCAATGAAACCTACCGTACCCAACACGCGGATGGGCGGGAAGTCTTTGACGGTGTCGTGTCCGTTCTTCTTCAGCACAGAAAAAGCTACCGTATTAGACAGGGCAATGGTGGGCATGAAGAACGCCACGCTAAGGGTATAGAGTGCTATGAAAAGTGACTTGTCGGTCAGTTCCTGGCCGAAACCAGCCTGATGACCCAGCCACCAGCAGCCAACCATGAAGCAACCGGCCACGAGATGGCACAAGCCCAACAGGCGCTGTGGCTGGATGTACTTGTCGGCCACGATACCCATGAGCGTAGGCATGAAGATGCTGACAATGCCCTGGATGGCATAAAACCAGGATATTTTGTCGCCCAGTCCGGCAACACCCAGATAATTGCCCATGCATGTGAGGTAGGCTCCCCATACGGCGAACTCCATGAAGTTCATAACCGCTAAACGTGCTTTCAGATTCATAGTTGTCTTTATTTTTTTATGTTCATTATTGGTTCTTATTCATGCTACCTGACCAGCCTGTTATGATAGTACACGCGCCTGCACCCGTTCTCTTCTTTAATGACGAGGCTTCCCGGCATCCACTCGGTGAACGCCACTTCGCGTGTCAATGGGTATAGGTCGCAGACCGTGCCGTCCGCCGCCAACTCTACCACGTAGCGTGTCAGCGTCAGGTGTTCTGGTGTCATCACCTCGTTGGACGCTATCCTTCGTGGATGCTTCCGAGGTGGATTCTGTGTCAGGGGTTTCATCGTCATCGTATTTTATCGTATTGTCGTGGAATCGTATCAGCTGAATCTGACTGATGAACAGCATCTTGCGGGTGTTGCTGTCGTCGCCGCCGTCATTCAGGTATATGAAGCCGCGCATGTCCTTCAGTTTCTTATCACGATAGGCAGGCACGCGTAACTGGTTCGTACCGGCTGCCGACAGGTGGCTGGCTGTCTGGATGATGCTGTCGCCATCGTACTTACAGACCACGCATACCGTCAGGTTCTTGTTACCGCTCTGCCAGATATACTCCGACATGAACTGCAGCATGAACGAGTCGCCACGACGGAACGTGCTGTCTATCGGCACCGTGAAGTCGAAACGGTTCATGGTTGGCTTCGGTATGAGCAGCAGGTCCGTGCGGTCCTTCCATATATTGGCCGTGTCGCCCGTCTCGCTGTACTGCGAATAGCGGCTGATTTCACCCACGGCCACGCCCAGGCTGGCAGCCTCGTCGCTCAGCCGGTTGTTGACCTGGGTATAGATGTCCTTCAGCCGGTAGACATGTGAATAGTAGTAGACCAGCGAGGAGTCGAACTCTGCCTCAGTTATGCCGTGCTTCCTAAGCACAGACTGGAAGTAGAGTTCACGGTTCATGTCGTGCTCCTTGCTGCCCTGCCTGGCCATAGCCATTGCCACATGATAGTCGTAGAGGATGTCCTCCATATCGTCCGGCTGTATATACTCCGAAGGTACGGAAGGCTTGCATGCCACGACCAGCACAAGCAGCAACAGATATGTCAGGTTACGCAGTCTCATGGTTTGCTCTTTAACGTGATTTCACCGATTTCCTTACGATAGAACAGTAATAGCAGTACGACACCCACCGAGATGCTGGAGTCGGCCAGATTGAAGACCGGCGAGAAGAATACGTAGGGATTGCCGCCCACGTAGGGTACCCAGTCGGGCCACGTGGTGACGATGAGCGGAAAGTAGAACATGTCGACCACCTTACCCATCAGGAAGGGGGCATAGCCCGTCCCGAACGGTACGAAATAGCTGGTGTAGAACTCACTGCTAGCACTGAAGACCAGTCCGTAGAACATCGAGTCGACAATATTGCCGATGGCTCCGGCCATGACCATGGCCAGACAGACAATGTAGCCCCACCGGGCCCGCTGACGTGCCTGCCGGGCCATATACCAGCCCAGCAGTGCGATGGCCACAATACGGAAGATACTGAGCAGCAGCTTCGAGCCGATTTCCATGCCGTAGGCCATACCATTGTTCTCGATGAACACGATTTTAAACCACGACAGCACTTCTATCTGCTCATGAAGCATCATGTGGGTCTTCACCCATATCTTGATGGCCTGGTCGGCTACGAGCACGGCCACCACGATGGCTACTGCCAGCCAGCCGCGTCTGACGATACCGGAATCACTTCTCACCTCTTACTTGCCATTTTCGACTCAACACTCAGTGTAGCGTGCGGAACAGCTTTCAGCCGCTCCTTGGGAATCAGCTTACCCGTGATGCGGTCAATACCGTAAGTCTTATTCTCGATACGTACCAGCGCAGCCTTCAGCCCCTGGATGAACTTCTGCTGGCGTGCAGCCAGCGAGATGATTTCCTCTTTCGACTGGCTGGCACTACCCTCCTCCAAAGCCTTGTATGTGGGTGACGTGTCGTCCACATCGTTCGAGTCCTTGTTCATCAGTGCGTTCATCATCTGGTCGTAGTCACGCTTAGCCAGCACGAGTTTTTCCTCGATAATAGCCTTGAACTCCTCAAGCTCTTCGTCCGTGTAACGTGTTTTTTCTGCCATAAGTCTATTATTTTTTAGTTATTTGAATGTTCAGTTTGAAGTCGTCGAAGTCGGCCTCCGTACCATCGTTCTCAGCCAGGGTGATGCCGTCGGCCAGTACCTGGTTCATGATGTATTCACCAAAGCTCTTGACGGCAGCCTCCACCTCGGCTCGGGGGGTGATGACGACGCTGATGCGGTCAGTAATCTCCAGGCCGCTGTCTTTGCGGATGTTCTGGATGCGGTTCACCAGTTCGCGCGCCATGCCCTCCTGCTTCAGCTCGTCGGTCAGTTCAATCTCAAGGGCCACGGTCAGCGTGCCTTCGTTCGATACCAGCCATCCGGGAATGTCCTCACTGATGATTTCCACGTCGGCAACCTCCACGGTAAGCTCACTGCCATCCACCATGATTCCAATGCTGCCCTGAGCCTCCAACTGGGCAATCTGCTCCTGCGTGAGAGCATCGACGGCAGCGGCCACGGCCTTCATCTGCTTGCCGAACTTCTTACCCATGATGCGGAAGTTACACTTCACCTTCTTGACCAGGATGCCGCTACCCTCGACAAAGCGCAGCTCCTTGACGTTCACCTCGTTCATGATGAGGTCCTTCACGGCCTCGATATGGCGGCGCTGCTCGTCGGTAGCAGGAATCATGATGGCCTGCAGCGGCTGGCGCACCTTGATGTTGACCTTGCGGCGCAGAGCCAGCACCATCGACGTAATTTTCTGGGCCATCTCCATGCGGGCCTCCAGTTCCTGGTCGATGAGCGACTCGTCAGCCACGGGGAAGTTATCCAGGTGTACGCTGTCCTTCTGGCCGCCAAGATCCTTGTAGAGCTGGTCGGCAAAGAAAGGTGCAAAGGGAGCCACCAGCTTGGCTACCGTCATCAGGCAGGTGTAGAGCGTCGTGAAGGCCGACTGCTTGTCAGCACTCATATCCTTGCCCCAGAAACGCTTGCGGTTCAGTCGGACATACCAGTTGGAGAGGTCGTCATTGACAAAGGCATCAATGAGTCGACCGGCACGTGTGGGGTCGTAACCGTCCAATTCAGCAGTGACCTTCTTCACCAGCGTGTTAAGACTGGACAATATCCAACGGTCAATCTCGGGCAGTTCCGCACCATGAGTATCGGCCTCGTCATGTTCCACAGGCTCCCAGCCGTCAACGTTGGCGTAGAGGGCAAAGAAGGAATAGGTATTATATAAGGTACCGAAGAACTTGCGGCGCACCTCGTCGACACCCTCAGGGTCGAACTTCAGGTTGTCCCACGGTTCGGAGTTGGTCATCATATAGAAACGCACGGCGTCGCTGCCGTACTTGTCAATCATGTCAAACGGATTGACGACATTGCCCACATGCTTCGACATCTTGTTGCCCTTGGCATCGAGCACAAGTCCCGATGAAATCACGTTTTTAAAGGCTACCGAGTCGAATATCATCGTGGCAATGGCATGTAGCGTGAAGAACCAGCCGCGTGTCTGGTCGACGCCCTCATTGATGAAATCGCAGGGGAAGGCGATGCGTTTGTCGATTAAATCGGCATTTTCAAACGGATAGTGGATTTGGGCGTAAGGCATGGAACCAGAGTCGAACCAGACGTCAATGAGGTCTGTCTCGCGCTTCATCTTCTTGCCTGACGGCGAGCAAAGGAAGATATAGTCCACGTACGGACGGTGCAGGTCAATGCGGTCGTAGTTCTCCTGCGACATATCGCCAGGCACAAAGCCCTTGTCCTTCAGCGGATTCGAAGTCATGAAACCGGCCTTAACCGCCTTTTCTATCTCGTTATACAGTTCCTCGACGCTGCCAATACATAGCTCCTCACCGTCCTCCGAACGCCAGATGGGCAGCGGCGTGCCCCAGAAGCGCGAACGCGAGAGGTTCCAGTCGTTCAGATTGTCGAGCCAGTTGCCAAAACGGCCTGTACCCGTCGATTCCGGCTGCCAGTTGATGGTCTTGTTGAGTTCCGACATGCGTTCCTTCTTGGCTGTGCTCTTAATAAACCATGAGTCCAGCGGATAGTAGAGCACGGGCTTGTCGGTGCGCCAGCAGTGGGGGTAGTTGTGGACGTGCTTCTCAATCTTGAACACCTTGTTCTGGGCTTTCAAGTCCATGCAGATGGAGATGTCCAGGGTCTCGTCCTTATCGGTCAGCGTATCGTCGTAGGCATTCTTGACGTAGCGCCCGGCAAACTTGTTCCACTCGTCGACATTCACGTACTTGGCCACAAAATCGGGGTCAAGGTCGTCAATGACGAAGTACTTACCCTGCAAGTCAACAACGGGGCGCTCCTGTCCTTTCTTGTCAACAAGCACGATGGGACAGATACCGGCCTTCTTGGCCACGAAAGCATCGTCAGCACCGAAGTTGGGAGCGATATGCACGATACCGGCACCATCCTCCGTTGTCACATAGTCACCGGGAATCACACGGAAAGCGTCGCCCATAGGACGGATGGCAGGGATGAGCTGCTCGTACTCCATGCCGACAAGGTCCGTACCCTTGTAGCGGGCCACGATGCGATAGGGCACCAACTTGTCACCCTTCTTATATTCAGGCATCTCGCCACCGTCGGTGATGCAGCCCTCAGCAGGCAGGTAGGCATTCAGACGGGCCTCGGCCAGCACCAGCGTCACCTTGTCGGCGGTATAGGGATTGTAGGTTTCTACGGCCACATAGTCAATCTTCGGACCGACGCAGAGGGCTGAGTTGGCAGCCAGAGTCCACGGGGTAGTCGTCCATGCCAAGAAATAGAGCGGCCCCCAACCATCCGATGTACCTGATGTCTTAGGTAATCCGGACTTCGCCTTGAACATCGCCGTGCAGGTGGTGTCCTTCACGTCACGATAGCAGCCGGGCTGGTTCAGCTCGTGCGACGACAGGCCGGTACCGGCAGCAGGCGAATAGGGCTGGATGGTGTAGCCCTTGTAGAGCAGTCCCTTCTCATAGAACTGCTTGAGCAACCACCACAGCGTCTCGATATATTTATTGTCGTAAGTGATGTAGGGATTGTCGAGGTCGACGAAATAGCCCATCTTCTCGGTCAGTTCGCGCCACTCGGCGGTATACATCATCACGTTCTCACGACATTTACGATTGTAGTCCTCGGTCGAGATATAGCGCTCGGAGTCCTTATTGTCGATATCGGCCTTGGTAATGCCCAGTTCCTTTTCGACGCCCAGTTCGACGGGCAGTCCGTGGGTGTCCCATCCGGCCTTGCGCTTCACCTGGAAGCCCCTCATGGTCTTATAACGGTTGAAGGTGTCCTTGATACTTCTGGCCAGCACATGATGGATGCCAGGATGGCCGTTAGCCGAGGGAGGTCCCTCGAAGAACACAAACTGCGGACAACCTTCACGTTCCGTCACGGAACGCCAGAACACATTTTTTTCTTTCCACATCTGCAGCACGTCATTGTTCGTCTGCGTCAGGTTCAAGCCGTTATGCTCGGCAAATCTCTTCTCCATACGTATGTATCTTTGTTTACTTTTACTTTTTACTTTACAAAAACCGTGCAAAGGTAATCATTTTTTTTGAACCGACCAAAAATATCCTTTCAAATTCATGGTAAGGATACTTAAAGAAGCTTAATGCAAGCATATATTAAGGTGGAATTACCGCATTTCGAACCGAATTTCAAGCACTTCGGCGGTTGACGGCGTAACAGATGCCCGCTGACTGACACGCAGGCCCACCGCCCACACGACATCACCCTGGGCATCGGTCAGCACCAGTTGGCGGCGCTTCTCGAAGCGCGTCATGTGACGGTCGGTCATCAGGTCGCTCAACAATTTGCGCCCTTTCATGCCGTAGGGCACCATCCTGTCACCGTCCGTAGTCCGCCTGAGCGTCAACGGAAACATCACCTGATGGGCGTCAAGCGTAGCAACATCGGCCAACTTCGAAACGTAAGCCTCACGCCTTTGCAGCCGGATTACAGCCGTACTTGATTCCAAAACGGCATCTTCTGGCAATCGGTAGACGCCCTCCTCGGGAATGACGAGGGGCTTCATGGGTCGCAGCATGGGTTCGACAAGCAACCTGTCTCGGTCTTTCAGCACCTCGAAGCCTGCCGAAGAACTCACAATACCACCCGTCTCAGCCTCCAGAATCTGTCGGACCTGACAACCATTAAAGCCGTATTGTTTCATCCATTCAAAGGTCACATATTCCCTTGAGTTAAAATCAGCGTAACGGCTTAATTCCAACGTGTTACCATTCAACGAGTCAGACATCATCACATTCAACGCACCCTGTGCAGCAGCCAAGTTCTCCGACGTGCGTAGAATGTTCTCGGCTACTGCCGGATTGAGTGTAGCAAGCAAGGGAAGTACCTCGAGACGGATTTTATTCCTCAGTACATCGGGCTCCAGATTGGTACTGTCAGTGACGTATGCCTGCCCTCTTTCTATCAGGAACTGTTCGATTTCATGCCTCGACACACACAGGAGGGGACGCAACACGGTCAGTTCGGCATCGCCAGCACCATCCATCGCCAGCACCGAACGGGGCTGAATGCCCGTCAGTCCGCGCAAGCCCGTGCCCCGCACCATGTTCAAGATGACCGTCTCCACGGAGTCGTCACGATGGTGAGCCACGCAGACGGCGGCGGCCCCGATGTCACGACAGAGCTGGCCAAACCACTGGTAGCGCAGCGTACGGGCAGCCATCTCAATGCTCACGCCATGCAGTTCGGCATAGGTCTGCGTGTCGAAATGGACGCGATGGAAGGGGACGCCAAGCCTCTGGCAGAGGTCGGCACAGAACTGTTCATCACGGTCTGACTCACTGCCGCGAAGAAGGAAATTACAATGGGCTGCATGGACATTGTAGCCCTGCTCTCGCAGCAACAAAAGCAGCGTAACGCTGTCTGCGCCTCCGCTTAAAGCAACAATGTATAATTCATTTGGTTTAAGCAGATTATGCCTACTTATATATTCGCAAACCCTACTCCACATAGAGCACCAGTCCCTTCAGGTACTCCCCTTCGGGATGATAGATATTGACGGGATGATCCTGCGGCTGGTGCAGCTGGTGCAGGATGCGCACCTTACGCTTGGCCAAGGCTGCAGCGGTAAAGACAGCATTACGGAAATGGTCTTTGGTGACCACCTGCGAACAGGAGAACGTGAACAGGATGCCGCCACGCTCTATCTTCTCAAAAGCCTTCTGGTTCAGTCGGGTATAACCCTTCAGCGCATTGTGCAGCGCACCACGGTGCTTGGCAAAAGCCGGCGGGTCAAGAATGACAAGGTTATAATTATGCGTAGCGTTTAGAGTGCTGAGGAACTTGAACGCGTCCTCGCAGTAGGCTTCGTGGCGGGTGTCGCCGGGGAAGTTCAGTTCCACGTTCTGACGGGTCAGCATAATGGCTTTTTCAGAACTGTCAACGCTATGGACGAGTTCTGCCCCGCCACGCATGGCATAGACGGAGAAGCCTCCCGTGTAGCAGAACATATTGAGCACGCGCCTGCCACGGGCATAGTGTTCGAGCAACGAACGGTTCTCGCGCTGGTCGACAAAGAAACCCGTCTTCTGGCCGCGAAGCCAGTCGACGCGGAATTTCAGTCCGTTTTCTACGCCAATATTGTCGTCGCCACCGCCTACCAGGAAACCACTCATGTCGTCGGCTGTCATGAAAGGCAGCGTGGTCTCACTCTTATAATAGATATTGGAAATGTGCGATTCCATCACCTTCTGCAGTGCATGGGCTATCTGTTTGCGACTTCGGTGCATACCGATGCTGTGGGCCTGCATGACAGCGGTCTGTCCGTAGACATCGATTATCAGGCCGGGCAGATTGTCTCCCTCACCATGGACGAGGCGGTAGGTGTCGTTGAGAGTTGGGTCTGTAACTAAACCTACGGCTTGACGCATCTGGAAGGCCGAACGTAGACGCGACTGCCAGAAAGCATCGTCAATCTCGACATCGCTGAACGTCAGGACGCGCACGGCGATAGACCCTTCCTGATAGTGTCCGACGGCGATGAAATCGCCCGAAGCTGTCACTACGCGCACCACGTCCCCCTCGTCCACGCCGTCGTCAACATGCTGGATAGCCCCTGAGAACACCCAGGGATGAAACCTGCGCAGGCTCTCATCCTTGCCCTTACGCAGCTGAATCTGCTTGTACATTGTCATTGTTTGTCACCGTTATGAGTTCATAATCGCCCGTCTGCTCCAGTCGCATCAGCTCCTCGTAGAGCTGGATGCACGACCAGGCATCGGTGGCAGCATACAGTTTCTGTTTGTCCTGCAGGATGTCTGCTTCCCAATTAGTCAGCTGCTCACGCTTCGAAATCTTCTGGGCAAAGAAGTTGGCATAGAGCTTCTGAAGGCTCAGATCCTCCACCCCTATCTCGCGTACGTGGTCTTGCAGATCAATGAAATTCCCGGCGTTGAAATCGCCTAATTTGTGCAGCGACGACAAGTCGTCACGCAGCGAAAGTCCAATCTTGGGAACCGTCGTGTCCTCCAGGAGACGCTTCACCGAGGGCGAGAGACCCAGCTGGTTGAGCCGGAACAGGAAACAGACCTCGCGTGAAGACACCTGCAGCAGTGCCACGCGATGAATCCGCCCTTTCTTGAACGACGGGCGTGTCTCTGTATCGACACCCAGGATGGGCTGCGACAGGAGGTAGTCGACAGCCTTGGCGGCTTCCCTTTCCGTCAGCACCACCACAATACGGCCTTCAAAGAGCACACGCGGCAGCGTAGCGATGAGTGCTTTGTCGAATTTATTATAAATAATCTTCTTCATTTGGGGTGCAAAGGTACGAATAAGCGA
>DFGF01000164.1:0-2051 GCA_002371715.1 Prevotella sp. UBA3757 | reverse complement strand
GAATAAGCGAGCAAAAAGCCAAATAAAAATAAAAAAACATACGATTATGCTGAAAACAAAAAAATTCTTCGTACTTTTGCAGCCATTATTGACGTTTAAAAAAGTGACTATGGCAAATAAGAAAAATAAGAAATCAACCAAGGAAAAGCCGTCGGCATCACTGGGCGAGGCATTAGGCATCAAGAATATCTTCCAAAACGAGCGCCTGAACTTCATCCTGGGCGCCGCCTTGTTCATTGTGGCCGGTTTCATCCTGTGGGCATTCATATCGTTCCTGGCAACAGGCGGTGCCGACCAGAGCATCATCGAGAATCCGCACGAGGGCGAGATATTGAATCAGAACCACGAATTCCAGAACGCCTGCGGCAGCATTGGCGCCTACACGTCCTATTTCTTTATCAAGCGCTGCTTCGGACTGGCAGCCATCATCATCCCCATCTACATCTTCCTCATTGCCCTGCGACTGGTGAAGGCCTATGAGGTGAAGCTGCTGAAGTGGTTTATGTGCCTGGCCATCATCATGATATGGTGCTCGGTGGCCTTTGCCAAGTTCCTGGCACCGTTCTTCGAGGATGCCTACTACAACCCCGGCGGCGACCACGGACTGGCCATCAGCCAGCAGATAGAAGGTTTTGTGGGCACACCGGGTCTGACGGCCGTTCTGATTCTGGTAGCCATCAGTCTGCTGGCCTACCTGAGCATGGAGACGGTGCTGTTCTTCCGCAAGTTGTTCAACCCGATGCACTACCTGAAGAAGGTGCCTTGGGAGGTACACGTCGGCAAGGGCAGCGACGGAACGGACGACGCACGACAGGATGACGAGGACGACAACGGACAGGAACTGGTGTTCGACAACCCGTACACCGAAGAGATAGAGTTTCAGCTGGACAATCCTAATGACGATTCCGACAACAAGGGGAAAGACAAAGTCATTGTCAGCGAGACAGCCGACGACAAGGGCGGCGACACCACCCATGGTCATGACGGCGACGAAGTGACCATCACCGTGGAGAGCGGCAAAGAGGAAGAAAAGGCCGACGGCAAGAGCGTGGTAGGCGAATACGGCGACCTGACGACGCCCTACGACCCGAAACGCGACCTGGAGAACTACCGATACCCTACACTGGACCTGCTACAGAAGTACGAGAGCGACGGCAAGCCGTTCATCGACATGCACGAACAGACCAACAACAAGAACCGCATCGTCGAGGTGCTGCGCAGCTTTGGCGTCGAGATTTCGAGCATCAAGGCCACCGTCGGCCCTACCATCACGCTCTACGAGATTACGCCAGCCGCGGGTGTGCGTATCTCAAAGATTAAGAATCTGGAGGACGACATCGCCCTTTCCCTGGCCGCCCTCGGCATCCGTATCATTGCACCCATCCCCGGCAAGGGTACGGTGGGTATTGAGGTGCCGAACGCCAAGCCTGCCGTGGTCTCGATGGAATCGATACTAAACAGCAAGAAATTCCAGGAGTCAACGATGGAACTGCCGTGTGCCGTGGGTAAGACCATCACCAATGAGGTCTTCATGTTTGACCTGGCCAAGGCGCCCCACCTGCTAGTGGCCGGTGCTACGGGTCAGGGTAAGTCGGTGGGACTGAACGCCATCATCACGTCCTTATTATATAAGAAGCATCCGGCAGAGCTGAAAATCGTGCTCGTAGACCCTAAGAAGGTAGAGTTCAGCGTCTATAGCAGCATCGAGAAGCACTTCTTGGCCAAGATTCCCGACGACGATGCCGAACCCATCATCACCGACGTGACGAAAGTTATCCACACGCTGAACTCGCTCTGTAAGGAAATGGACATGCGCTACGACCTGCTGAAGATGGCCCAGGCGCGCAACATCAAGGAGTATAACAAGAAGTTCATTGACCGACAGCTGAACCCGCAGCACGGCCACCACTACATGCCGTACATCGTGGTGGTCATCGACGAGTTCGGCGACCTCATCATGACAGCCGGCAAGGAGGTGGAGCTGCCCATAGCCCGCATAGCCCAGCTGGCACGTGCCGTGGGAATCCACATGATCATTGCCACACAGCGTC
>DFGF01000016.1:3319-4335 GCA_002371715.1 Prevotella sp. UBA3757 | reverse complement strand
ACGACCTGCACCTGAGCCACATGGCCCAGGAGTTGCGCTATGGCTTCTATGGCCAGGTGGACTGGGCCATCCTTGAGGTGTGCGACATCGAGGAGGTTGGCAACGACTATCATGTCTATCTGACCGCTGCCGGTGGTATTTCGCCCACTGCCGCCCGTCTGGCAAAGAAGGTGATTCTGGAGCTCAACTCGTTCCACAATCCCAATGCCAAGTATATCCACGACGTCTATGAGCCGCTGGATCCCCCTTACCGCAAGCCCATCCCCATCTTCAGCGTGAGCGACCGCATCGGCGTGCCTTACGTCTCGATTCCCAAGGAGAAGGTGGTTGGCGTCGTCGAGTGTAACATTCCTGATGAGGCCCGTTCCTTCAAGGACAACGACCCCGTGACGGACAAGATTGGCTATCTGACTGCCGAGTTCCTGGTCGACGAGCTCCATAAGGGCCGCATCCCCAAGGAGTTCCTGCCCCTGCAGAGTGGTGTGGGCTCAACGGCCAATGCCATTCTCGGTGCCCTGGGTGCCGACAAGCACGTGCCCGACTTCAACATCTATACCGAGGTCATCCAGAATGCCGTCATCGAGATGATGCTCAACGGCCGTGTCAAGGACGCTTCGGCCTGCTCGCTGACCGTCTCGAACGAGTGTCTGATGCAGGTCTACGACAATATGGACTATATGAAGCAGCATCTGACGCTGCGTCAGAGTGAGATTTCAAACCATCCGGGCATTATCCGCCGTCTGGGCGTCATTGCCATCAATACCGCCATTGAGGTGGATATCTACGGCAATGCCAACTCGACCCACATCAGCGGTACGAAGATGATGAACGGTATCGGTGGTTCGGGCGACTTCATCCGCAATGCCTACCTGAGCATCTTCACGTGTCCGTCGGTGGCCAAGGGTGGACTGATATCATCGGTGGTGCCCTTCGTGACCCATCAGGATTCGTCGGAGCACGACGTGAACATCATCGTGACGGAGCAGGGTGTGGCCGACCTGCGCGGCAAGAGCCCC
>DFGF01000016.1:0-3202 GCA_002371715.1 Prevotella sp. UBA3757 | reverse complement strand
ACAAGCAGTTGCTGTGGGACTACCTCAAGCTGGGCACCGGTGGTCATACGCGCCACTGCCTGACCGCCGCCTTCGCCATGCACGACACGCTGGCGCGCAAGGGTGACATGAGGCTGACGGACTTCTCGGAATACTTGAAATCATAAAGGATACATAACAAGAGAATGGGATGCCTTCAAATGCATCCCATTCTTGATATGACAAAGGTTATGGAACATGCAATTTTCCATCGGGCCGAACTGCTGTTGGGCGACGAGGCCATGGCACGCATCGCCCAGAAGCGCGTCGTCATCTTCGGCGTGGGGGGCGTGGGGTCCTGGTGTGCCGAGAGCCTGGTGCGCACCGGCATTCGCAGGCTGACCATCGTCGACAGCGACAGCGTGTCGGTCACCAACATCAACCGCCAGCTGATGGCCACTACCGAGACCGTGGGGCGGGTGAAGGTGGAGGCTCTCAAAGAACGCCTGCTGACCATCAATCCCTCGGCAGAGATTACGGCACTGCAGCAGGTGTTTGACGAGACGACAGCCCAGAGTTTCCACTTGGCCGACTACGACTACGTGATTGATGCCATTGACTCGCTGAAGGACAAGGCCCTGCTCATCCTGAGGACTACGGAGGCCGGTGTGACGCTGTTCTCGTCGATGGGGGCAGCCCTGAAACTGGACCCCACACGCATCCAGGTGGCCGAGTTCTGGAAGGTTAAGGGCGACCCGCTGGCTCGCGCACTCCGCAACCGCTTCAAGCGCGACAGACAATTGCCGCGCCGCAAGTTCCGCTGCGTCTTCTCCGACGAGTTGCTGACGAACAAGGGAACTCCCGACGACAGGTGTGAAACTCCCTCCATGTTCAATAAACCAATAACCAACGGCTCCCTGGCACACATCACGGCCATCTTTGGTTTCACGCTGGCCGGACTGGTCATCCAGGATGCCGTTGGCTATCAATGACAGTTGCACCGACTGCCTAAGCCTGCTTCTATACGCCTTCGGCGAAGGCAGCGGCTTCAGCTTCGGCTATGATTTCCTCGCGCGTCTTCTCCTGAGGCGTCGCCGTAATGTCGTCAAGGGTGAGCTCTTCGTCAAAGTCAGCTTCCTTTGCTTTCTGTGGCGTGTCAGCAGCGGGCTTGTTCTGTCCGCTCCAGTCCTTCTTAGGTTGCAGGCCGGTGCTGGCAGTTTCCTGCTCGATGATGAAGTTTTCGTGCTCCTTTTGCAGTTTGTCAATGTCAGGAGCAGCCATGACGGGCTCCTCCTCCATCTTGGTACGATCGGCTTTCGAGGCAAAGATGGCGTCAATGAACTGCGGTTCGCGGCGCAGGCGTTGCAGGGTCTCCTTGGAGGCCTGCTGGTGACTCTCCTTTTTCGAGTAGCCAGTGCCTTTGCAGCCCTCTATGCCCTCTATGAACACCTGGGTGGTGAAGACGGGACTTCCCGTCTGGGCATCCTTAGTCTGCTTCAGGTCACGGAACTCCATTTTCACGCGGTTCTTCTGGCTCCACTCCAGCAGTTTCGACTTGAAGTTGACCTCCTTATAGGCCACCTTGTCAAGGTTGATGAGCTGCGACAGGATGCGCTTCTCCATGAAGCGCATGCAGGCGTCGTAGCCTCGGTCCAGGTAGATGGCACCGACCAGTGCCTCGAAGGCGTTGCCGCTCATGTAGGAGTTGTGGGATGTTGAGTGGCCGGCTGAGGTGATGAGCTGTGGAATGCCCATCTCCTGCGACAGTTTGCCCAGCGTGGCCCTGCTCACCAGCTTCGAGCGCGTATTGGTGAGAAAGCCCTCGCGCTTGCCCTCGAAGTGGCTGTAGACGATGTGCCCTACCACCGCGTCGAGAATGGCGTCGCCCAGAAATTCCAGGCGCTCGTTGTTCAGCGGGCGTCCCTTCTCATTCTTTTTGCCAACGCTCTTGTGCAGCAGTGCCTGCTTGTAGTACTCAATATGTCGCGGATAGAAGCCCAGGATGCTGTATAGAGCCGAAAAAAGCTCCTTCTCCTCGCGGAAAGGGAGCTTGATACGGTCAATGATATCGTTAATCCACATACTTACGGAATACTACGCAAGCGTTGTGACCACCAAAACCGAAGGTATTGCTCAGACCGGCACGCACCTCACGCTTCTGAGCCTTGTTGAAGGTGAAGTTGAGGTTGTAGTCAATCTCCTCGTCCTTGTCGTCCTCCTCGTGGTTGATGGTGGGGGGAACGATGTCGTTCTGTACGGCCAGCACGGTGGCCATAGCCTCTACGGCACCAGCAGCACCCAGCAGGTGGCCGGTCATCGACTTCGTCGACGAGATGTTGAGCTTGTAGGCAGCATCGCCGAACACGTCCTTGATGGCCTTGGCCTCAGAGATGTCGCCCACGTGGGTCGACGTGCCGTGAACGTTGATGTAGTCTATGTCTTCGGGTTTCATGCCGGCATCCTCCAGGGCGTTCTCCATCACGAGTTTGGCGCCCAGTCCCTCGGGGTGAGATGCAGTGATGTGGTGAGCGTCGGCACTCATGCCGGCACCGACCATCTCAGCATAAATCTTAGCACCACGGGCCTTGGCGTGCTCCAGTTCCTCGAGGATGAGGCATCCCGCGCCCTCGCCCATGATGAAGCCGTCGCGGCTGGCGCTGAACGGGCGTGAAGCCTTCTCAGGCTCATCGTTACGCGTTGACAGAGCCTTCATGGCGTTGAAACCGCCGACGCCCGTCTCGCAGATGGCAGCCTCGGCACCACCGGCAACGATGGCGTTGGCCTTGCCCAAGCGAATCAGGTTGAAGGCATCAGCCAGTGCATTCGAAGAAGAGGCACAGGCAGAAGCAGTGATATAGTTAGGGCCGTGGAAGCCATACATGATTGAAATCTGGCCGGCAGCGATGTCGGCAATCATCTTGGGGATGAAGAAGGGGTTGAACTTCGGACCATCCTCACGATGGGCACCATAGTAAGTCACTTCGTCCTCGAAGGTCTTGATACCACCAATGCCGACGCCATACACGACGCCAATGCGGTTCTTGTCCTCAGCCTCCAGGTCCATGCCACTGTCCTCGACAGCCTGCTTGGCGGCAATGATGGCCAGCTGCGTGTAGCGGTCCATCTTGCGGGCCTCCTTGCGGTCGATGTAGGCATTGACGTCCAGACCTTTCACCTCGCAGGCAAACTTGGTCTTAAACTTGGAAGCATCGAAAAGGGTAATAGGTGCAGCACCGCTCTTGCC